>MWMJ01000025.1:0-19176 GCA_002151525.1 Synechococcus sp. Lanier
AACAGCAGGAACCGCAATTGGTTAAAACTCCCCACGGTTCCAGTGAAGTGGGCTTGGTATCTCAAGGCTCAATCAGGAATATTGCTGTTGCCAATGGGTTTATGTCTGTTTGGAGAGGCGGTAATGAGGCGATCGGCTTATCCAGCTAAACCATGGTTTTGGCTTGGCACCTTGAGCTTGATTTGCGTTAACGCCGGGGTGGGCCTAATGATTGAAAGTGGCTTATTCCGCGGCCATCCCCGCCGCTAATTCCCGCAGGCCACGAAATTGGGGTGAATGCAACTCGTGGATTTGCCAGCGGGCTCTGGCATCACAATCGGCAAGTAAACGATCTAAATCGTCGGCAGCATGCTTAGGGCTCTCATAGGGGCCCACATATCTGGTGGCCAAACCCTCTCGAATCAAAAGTAGATACATAACCAATTCCCTTCCACAGGGGAATTTAGCGGGGTTTGCCAGCCTTTAGCGGTAGTGATGACCACATCACCCCCTTGCGAGCTTTTTTACCCCACACCGCATCTAAGCGAGCATCCCTACCGCAACTCCAGCGGTAGAAGTTGTATTTCGCCGTGTTGAGATCGGCGTAATTCTGGTGGTAATCCTCCGCAGGCCAAAAGCGCTTGAGGGGTTCGATGGCAACCTGTAAAGGTTTTGGTGATTTCAATTCTGCTTTAGCGGCAGCTGCACTGGCTTCTGCCGTAGAGCGCTGGCTGGCATCTGCAACAAAGATCACCGGGCGATAGGAATCGCCTCGATCGCAAAACTGACCATTGCCATCGGTGGGGTCAACATTGCGCCAATAGGAACGCAACAGTGCGGCGTAGCTCAATTTTTCTGGATCAAAACGCACAGCTACGCTCTCCACATAGCCGGTGCCGCCAGCACTCACCTGCTTGTAGGTGGGGTTGGGCTTATCACCGCCGGAATAGCCGCTTTGCACATCCAGCACCCCGGGCAGCTTCTCCAGATCGTGCTCTAAACACCAAAAGCAACCGCCAGCGAGAACAGCTTGATTGATTGGAGCTGCCTGCACCGGCTGGCTGGTTAACAGCAAAAGCACCCCAAACCAACAACTAAGAGCTTTAAACACAAACCCCTTTCGGTGTAACAACAGCGTCAATTATGAGGGCTGCAGCCCTTTGGGTTACACCAGGCTCACCCAGTAGCGCTCGCAAGCGGCCATAGCCGGCCACCATTTCTTGGCGGGCCATCGGGTTTTGCAGTAGGGGCAGGGCCTTTGCCACCAATTGATCCACCTGAAGCTGCTCCTGCAGCAGCTCTGGCACCAAGCGCTCCCCAAGCACCAAATTCACAGGCGAGATGTGCTCCACTTGGAAGCGCAATAGGTGCCTCGCCATGAGGGCCGTAAGCCGGCTAACCCTATAGCCCACCACTTGGGGCACCCCCCGCAGAGCTAATTCCAAATTTACGGTGCCCGATTTAGTTAGGGCCAAATCAGCTGCAGCACAGATAGTTGGCCTGAGGCGATCCCCCTGATCGGAATTAAGCACCGTTGCTTTTAAACCAACGCGATCGATCACATCGCGCAGGGGCTGCTCAAACCCAGGTTGGGCCGCTGGGGCAATCACCTTCAGTTTGGGACAAATTTTTTGCAACCTGGCGGCCGCTTCGGCAAGGGGTGGCAGCAGCCAGCGCAATTCCTGTTTGCGCGAGGCCGGCAGCAGCAACAGCAGCGATTCGTCTTCGGCAATGGCTAGATCCTGGCGGGCAGTGGCGCGGCTGGGTAGCTCGCCAAGGGTGTCTAGTAGGGGGTGGCCAACCCAATGCACCACAGCGCCTCGCTCCCGGTAGAAACGGGCCTCCTCAGGAAAAATCGCAAGGATCTGATCGCTGAACCCAATCAAACGGGTGGTACCCCCCTCCCCCATGCGAAATGCCCATTCCTGGGGGGCGATGTAATACAACACCGGTAGCTCCGGCCGCTCCCGCTTTACCCGACGCCCCAAGGGGGTGTTACCGCCCATGTAATCAATTAACACCACCCCATCAGGGGGATTGCTCGCCAACCATCTGCGGGCCTTGCCTTGCAGTTGAAGTGTGGGCAACACCAGGGGCAATGCCTCCCAGAGGCCAATGGCCCCAAGCGGTGTTGTGTTGGCCAACAGCTCAGCCCCGGCTGTTTGCATGCGCGGCCCCCCGAGGGCACTCACCCGCAGGGGAATACCCCGTTTCTTTGCTTCCTGGTGGAGGGCCTTAATCAACAAACTGCCCTGGAGATCCCCAGACACCTCTCCTGTGCTGATCAACAGATGGGTCACGGGCGCTGGGCCGGCAATGGCCCCCGGCGGCCAGCACTGCAGCTGCTCTCTAAAAATGCCACCAGCTTTTCGGCAGCAGCTGAAAGCTGCTGCCGGCGCGCCTGTTCAAGGGCTTGGCTCAGTGAATATTCACTGCGGTAGATCAATTTCCACAGCAACTGCAATTCCTTCAGCACCGCCCCGTTATCGGCATCGGCAAGGCCACTGCGCCGCAGACCAATCAAATTGAGGCCCCGCAAGCGACCTGGATGGCCTTCAACGATGGCGTACGGGGGCACATCGCGGTCGATGCGACTCATGCCGCCAACCATCGCCAAACTGCCGATGTGAACAAATTGATGAATACCCAACACACCTCCGATCACAGCTCGGTCGTCGATATCCACATGGCCTGCCACCGCCACGCCATTGGCAATCACAATGCGACTACCAAGCCGGCAGTTGTGGCCGATATGGCTGTAGGCCATCAATAAATTGTGGTTGCCCAGCACGGTGCGTTCACCGGAGGCCGTTGCCCTGTTAATGGTTACGTATTCACGAATGCGATTGCCATCGCCGATAACAACTTCAGTGTTGTCGCCGGCATATTTGAGGTCTTGGGGTTCAAGGCCAATGCAGGCGCCAGGGAAAATATGGTTATCGCTACCAATGGTTACCTGGCCGTCGATAACCACATGGGGACCAATGCGGCTACCAGCGCCAATGCTCACCTGGGGGCCAATCACACTAAATGGACCAACGCTTACACCTGCTGCAAGGCAGGCGCCTGGATCCACCAGGGCTGTGGGGTGAATCTGGGTTGCCAGGGTTGATGCCGCCATGGGTCAATCCACCAGTGAAAACATCAGTTCTCCGGAACACACCAAAGCACCATCAACGGTTACTTCGGCATGCACTTTGCCAAAACGCTTGCGTTTGAGGCTGAGCAACTCGCAGGTGATTAGCAACTGATCCCCCGGTACTACCGGACGGCGAAACCTTACGGCGTCGATACCTGCAAACACAAAAAGACCCTTGGGGAGATCCGGCATCTGGGTAACTATCAAACCACCAACCTGAGCCATCGCCTCAACGATCAAAACCCCTGGCATCAATGGGCGCCCCGGGAAATGGCCCTGAAATTGTGGCTCGTTGATAGTTACATTCTTTAAAGCCACTGCCCGTTTGCCAGGTTCATGCTCAAGCACCCGATCCACTAGAGCAAACGGATAGCGATGGGGCAGCAAATTAAGGATCTGTTCACTGCTGAGGCTGGTGGGATCGGTGCTGGTCATTCGGTCAATTTGAGGTGTAGGGCAGCGGCCAGCTGGGTGTGTAGGGCGTGGGAACCGCGATAGGCCATCACTTGGGCTTGGGGTAAACCAACCAAGGCCAGATCGCCAATTAGGTCTAAAAGTTTGTGCCTAACCGGTTCATCAACAAAGCGCAGGGGGGGATTAAGCCAGTTCTCACCATCACAAACCAAGGCATTATCCAGGGCGCCCCCCTTAATCAAGCCCGCTTTCAACAACATCTCCACTTGGTCGCGAAAACCAAAGGTGCGGGCCGGTGCGATCTGCTCCACAAAAGCAGCCGGTGTTAGCACTATCGAAAACAACTGTTTGCCGATGGCGGGTTGGGGAAATTCAATTGCAGCGCTCAGTAGTAATTCAGCACTTGGCAGGGCAGCAACAAAACCCTGGCCCTGCTGCAGGGTGATCGGCTCAGCCAGCCCAGGCAGGGGGGGCCTGGGGCCCAAATCAGTTGGCAGGGCTTCTGCAATGGCCTCAACCCATGGCAAGGCGGAACCATCAAGCAGGGGCACCTCCTGGGCATCGAGCCAAATTTCCGCCTGGGTGATGCCAGTGCCCGCCAAAGCTGCCAGCAGATGCTCCACCGTTGCCAGGTGGCGATCGCCAAGGCGCAAGGAGGTGCAAAGGCGCGTGTCTTGCACAAGGCTGGGGTTTAGCAATTGCACTGGATCATTGGGCCGATCCAGCCAGCCCACCCTGAAACCAGGCGCAGCACCTGGTTGCAAGCGCAAGTTGCAATTTGTGCCGGAATGCAAGCCGATGCCACTGCGCTCAACCGCATTCCGCAGGCCCCAGCAACGGTTGTAGTTAGTTGGCCACTGCACCTTTAGAACTTAAAGCCAACGCCAACATTGAAGCGCCAATTGCCGGTTAGATCTTGGCTTGCCACCTCAAGGCGCAGGGGGCCCACCGGAGTGGTAACAATCACACCGGTACCAACGGAGAAACCCTGGCCGGTTTTAAGCAATAGGCCGCCCGGGTTACCTGGCACTTGGTTCTGGCTGCCGAGGGTGGAACCAGCGTCGACAAAGAACTCACCACTAATGATTTTAAAAATCGGAAAGCGGTATTCAATTGTCCCTTCGATGTAACTGCGACCCACACCTAAGTCGCAGTCGAAATAACCTCGCACTGAGTTGCTACCGCCCAAACAAAATGCTTCATAGGGGGGAAGACTGCCGGTTACATTGCCAGCGGATAACTGGAAAGCAATCGACTGGGAGCAATCTTCTGGCTCACCTTTCTTAGGCCTACAACCTTTATATAATTTGAGATAATTAACTGGTATAAAATGGGTGGCGGAAGCCCGCTGACGGTTGAAGGTGGGTGAATTTTCACCAACACTTAAGTATTGTTCAGTGCTTGCGGTGAAAAACGTGCCGGAACGGGGATTCTTATTATCATTTAGGGTGTTATAAGAAACCGCAAATCTCCCTCCCACCAGTTGGTTTTTACTGGCGCAGTTAAAACCAAGACAAATGATTTCATCTGTGGTGGCATAGATATCACCAGCCCTAGTAAAAGGAGCGGCACCGTATTTACGCTGGGTGCTGAATCCATTCATTGTTGTTACTTCCTGACCACTTAAACCAAATATCATCGTCCATAAATTGCGCTTATAGGGATCACCACCCCGCAAAGGACGCACATACTGAAGGTTTGCACCGGTGCGTTGAACCCTCACCAAATCTCCTTCAGCTTCATAGAAGTTGTAACCATTAAAGTAACCAAATGCCGCAGCAGCAGTGCTATCAAAACCGATATCTTCTACATTAATTACTAAATTGTCTGGGCGGCCCAAAGCGCGATTCAGATAAATAGCTTGGGCGAGGTTAACCGAAGTGGCCGGTGGTTCATAAAAACCACTTATGGTGCGGATAGCACCATTATTTTGGCTTTGAAATACTTGTGGTATCTCCCTACTTAAGAACCCCTTTAGGCGCAAACTACTGCGGTTTGGATCATCCTTTAGCCAAGGAATCTCAAAGCTTAAATCCGCCAAAGCACCATACTGGCCATAGGTAAAGTTCAAACTTAAGTTCCAAGCATTACCCCAAAGATTATTTTCCTGTAGCTGGATTTGGCCAAACAAACCCTGGTTTTGGCTAAAGCCAATACCGCCCGAAAGGGAGCCGGTTGATTGTTCGGTAACACCCAAAACAATTGAAACCTCCCCTGGCTTGCTGGGGTTTGGCTTGAGCGTTACTTTCACATCTGAAAATAAACCGGTGCCATAAAGGCGTTTGATATCGCCTTCTAATTGGCGGCGATTAAACAACTTGCCGGGCCTGAGGGATATTTCTCTGCTCACAACCCAGGGCTTGGATTTGCCCTTAATCGGCTTGCCTTTTTCATCAGTTGCATCACCATTCGCATTGAGGAATTGCACCTCAATTGCCTCTACGATGCCCTCTCGCACCGAAAGCTCCACCACCCCTTCTGGGCTAACCCTGGTTGGACCGCTGATGCGGGCTAAAGAATATCCCTGCTCCGCATACCACTTCTGCAACTCCACCATGCGGCGGTCGAGGCTTTTTAGGTTCAGGGTGCGGCCATAATCCGAGGCAAAAACATCATTAATGCGCTCTTTTGGCAAAAGCGCCTTTGGGTTATTGAGTATTACTTCCTTTAGCACTGGATTTGGCGTTACGTTCACCACAAGGCGAACCCCTAGGGGTCCGTCTGTGGGCTGAATTCGAACATCGCTAAACCAGCCGGTGGCGTAGATAGCTGCTATATCTGTTTTAAGGGCACTGCGGCTGGTGCTTATGCCTGGCCGCACTGTTATGGAGTCGTATACAGCCCGCTCTAATCGTTCCCTATCGGGATGATCCTCAAGGCCAACAACTGCCACTTCGCTAATTAAAACCTTGGCTTCTCTTGCACTGTTGGCTTCGCTCGCACTGTTGGAATCGAGTTGTTCCGACGTAGGGATAGCTCCCTTGGGCTCGGCTTGAACTGGGTTAAAGCTTCCGATTGCAATTAAACCCGCCCCTAGCAATGGAGCGGAAAAACCGCCAAACACAATGTTCTTCCATAGGCGGGCTGAAATCAGCTGGGAACAACCTATGCCCGAACTGCCTATGCCCGAACTGCCTATGGCCATGGTGAAGTTACACAAGCGGCAATCTCACCGCATATGCGGGGAACTTACCGGTAATGCCTAGGGGTTGGCCCTAACCCTTGGACCCGTTTGAGTACCTCCCCATAGGCCTCCACAACTCCGCCCAGATCCCTGCGAAAACGATCTTTGTCCAAAATGCGCCCCTCCCTTTCAGCCATTGCCCGCTGATCCCAAAGTCTGCAGGTGTCTGGGCTGATCTCATCGGCAAGCAACATGGTGCCCCCAGGTTTGCGACCAAATTCCAGCTTGAAATCCACCAAGGTGATCTCGATGGCAGCTAACAACCCTTGCAAAACAGCATTCACCTGGCGGCTTAGCGCTTCCAACTGAAGCCGCTCCCCTGGGCTAACAAGCCCTAAAAACCCAAGGCGAGACTCCGTGAGCAAGGGATCGCCCAGCTGATCATCTTTGTAATAGAGATCCAACAGTGGTGGCTCCAATGGCGTATCAGGCGCTATCGGCATTTGTTTGCATAGGGATCCCGCCGCCAAGTTGCGCAACACCACCTCTAGGGGAATGATCTTCACTTCCTGCACCGCCATCCAGCCGGGCTCAAGGCAGCCCAGGTAGTGGCTGCAAACCCCACGGGTTTCAAGCGCCTCAAACAACCTGGCGGATATTTCCCAATTCAGCAGGCCTTTCCCCCCCAGCTGGGCTTTTTTCTGGGCGTTAAATGCAGTGGCATCATCTTTGAATTGCACTGCCACTACCCCTTCACGGTTGGTGCGAAACACTTTTTTTGCTTTGCCTTCATGGAGCAAGGCCCCGATCTCAAGGTTTGTCATGGGCGCAGCGGGGAGCGAACTGGTTGATCAAGCAATTGCGCTAAGCGATAACGCACAAGTTCCAGTTCTAGTGCCCCATCTTTAGTTCTAAAGGCCAAATCCTGCAAAGTAGGCACAACCCCAGAAGCAGAATCACTGCGATATTCCCTCCATAGGCGGCTCAACTTGATGGCCTCCAATTGGGGTGCTGTGATCGGTGCCCGCGGTTGCCAGCGGGGACCTGTGATTGTTTCTTGCTGCAATTGATCCTCTAACAAAAGCCGGCGAGCCATTAAATTGCGCGACTCTTCAAAACGGCTGCGCAAGCGCAATTTATCCTCCTGTTCATGCAATTTATTCAGGCTGAGCAAACCTTTTTCCGAGCGGCCAAAGGCCATTAGTGCTCGCATATTTGAACCACGGGGATCCAGTTGCCGCTCCAAGAAAAGCAACCGCTCTTCCCGTTGCAATGCCTCTGGATTGAGCTTGCCACTGGCTAGGTCTTGGCTTAATTCAAGATTTAATTTTTCCCGTTCTTGCAACTGCTGCACCAATTGGCCGAAAAGACTTAGACCCTGTTCTTTTTCCTTTTCCGTAATCGCTAGGGATGCTAAGGCATTTGCCAATTCTTTACTCGCCTTGTTGCGCCGCCGATCCCCCAGCTGCCTAGGCAGAAGCCCAAATTGCGCTGGTGCAAGTTTCCATATTTGGTTTCCAGCCACAATCTGGCCGGCTGTTGCTAAGCGCAGCCGTTGCAAATCCTCAAGTAGGGCTGGCAGTGAAAACAAACCTGGGTAAGGATCAAAACCCAGCCGTTGTTCAAAGCGTTGTTCAAGTTTTTCCTCTTGGCGTAAACGTTCCAATTCAGCTTGTTCCCGCAATGGGGTGAATGCTTCCCAAGCACTACCCCCCAGGGGGGGATCGGCAAGCAACTCACGCTGGCGTCTATCTATGGCTTCCAATTCCCGCAGTGGATTGCCAGCGCTGCTTTGTAGCGCCTGGCGATTCACCCGATCCAGCAGCCAAGGATCATCAGCCTGGCGGGCTTGGTTTTCTTGATCCGCCAACACATCCAGCAACCGCTCGCGATGGTTGATCTGCTGAGCCAGCCGTTTAGCCAGTTCAAGCCGAGCAAACGGAACAGCTTGATTTGCAGCTGAAACCGGCTCTGTGTTTAAAGACAGAAGGGCCGATAGCAGCGCCCCCTTACTTAATTCCAACGGTTCTTGGCGGCTGAGCAGCCGCTGGGCCAAGGGTGGGTTGCTGCTGCCATCAGCAATGCGTGCCACTAGGGCTTGCCTCACCCCAATGGCATCTTCCAAGCGACGGGCCAAGCGTTCCTGGCGGTTGGTGGTTTGAGCAGCCGCAGCACTATTGCCGCTTGCCAATTGCAAAGCCCTCTGCTGCATCAGCAATTCAGCACTCACTCCCCATGCCTCAGCGAGGGCAGATTGGTTGAGGGCACTTGGTATCAAACTTTCAGCCCGCTCCGCTTCGCCGCCCTTAACAAGCAGGCGCACTGCATCAAGCTTGCGGCCAGCACTAACCGCTGGGGAGGGATCGGGCTCCATAAGGAGTCCAACAGCTTCAGGAAAGGCGTCTATGGCTTCCAATTGCAATACCTGCTGTTCAAGCCCAGAGCGCTGGCTTTGAGCTAGGGGCAATAGCTGGCCGGCAAGAACCTGGGGGTTCCCTTTGGAAAAACGCCTTAAGGCGAGTGCCGCCCTGCGATGGTTCAAGGCAGCGTTAGCGGCTTGCCATTGCAGCAACAGCCATTGCTCCCTTGGTTTACCAACGGCTGGGCTAACGCGATTGAGCACCTGCAGTGCTGCCTCCGGCGCTTTGCAGGCCAGCAGCGCTTTGGCATCAGCTAACACCACTGCCAATGAATGATCATCGGCGTTGATTTCCAGCAAACGCGGCCGCAATAAACGCAAACGCTCATCAAGGCCCAGAGCTATCGCTTCCTCACAACCCTCCTGGAGTTGCTGACGATCGCCTTTTTGCAACAGCAACTCAAATTCCTCCCCCGAGCTGGCACCAGGGGGAAGGGTGGTGGCAGGCCTGGGAGCTTTTGCCAGCAGACCACCTGCCAACACCCATGGGACCACAGCCGCGGTAAAAGTGAGGAGCAATAGCTAGATGGAGCTCCAAGCAAGTATGGCTGTGGCGCGAATTTTGGTGGTGGGCTCCGGCGGTAGGGAAAACGCCCTGGCTTGGGCTTTAAGCCGCTCCAAAGGGAATCCCCAGGTGTGGCTTGCCCCTGGCAATGGCGCCAGCAACTGGATTTCTGGATGTAAAACGCTTCAGATCGCCGCATCAGATGCAAGTGGCCTTATCGCTGCCTGTGCAACTCATCAAATTGAATTGGTATTGATTGGCCCAGAGGGGCCATTGGCCGCTGGCCTTGCCGATGAGTTGCGAGCAGCCGGTATAGCCGTGTTTGGCCCAGGGGCAGACGGTGCTCAATTAGAGGCAAGCAAACAATGGGCCAAACAGTTGATGAAAGAGGCGGGTATTCCCACTGCCGATTTCTGGGTGGTGAATAACGCCGAAGAAGGCTGCCAAATCGCCAGGCAACTCAACCGCCCCCTTGTGGTGAAAGCCGATGGACTGGCAGCAGGTAAAGGTGTAACCGTTGCAAATAGTGTGGCCGAAACGATTGCAGCAATTGAAGCTTGCTTCTCAGGCCGTTTTGGTGCCGCCGGCGATCGGGTGGTTTTAGAGGAAAGTTTGAGCGGTCCAGAGGTGTCAGTATTTGCCCTCACCGATGGCAAGCAGCTGTTGCTTTTGCCCCCAGCCCAAGACCACAAACGCATTGGTGAAGGTGACATTGGAGCAAACACTGGCGGCATGGGTGCCTATGCCCCTGCCCCTTTATTAGATGCAGCTGGCCTAGAGCAAGTGCGTGAACTGGTGCTTGAACCGGTTCTAGCTGCCTTGCGCCAGCGCGGCATCAGCTATCGGGGGGTGCTCTATGCGGGCCTGATGCTCACGGCCACAGGCATCAAAGTGATCGAATTCAATTGCCGCTTTGGTGATCCTGAATGCCAAACGCTGATGCCCTTGCTTGATGGCGATCTAGCTGAAGTTCTGCTGGCCTGCGCCGAAGGCCGGCTTGAAAGCGCCCCAGAATTAACCGTTAAATCCCTCTGCAGCGCCTGTGTGGTGGCTGCTGCTGCAAATTATCCAGAGGAACCAAGCGTGGGTGATCCCATCATTGATTCGCAGCAAGAGGTCCCTAACCCTGGCGACCAAAACAGCCAACTGTTCTATGCCGGAGTGCAAGCCAGCAGCTCTGGCCCATTGCTTACCAGTGGCGGCCGGGTGCTGGCGGCCGTGGCCCAGGCTGCTGATTTCGATTCTGCTTTTAAAGCTGCCTATGAACGGCTAAGCCAAGTGAAATTTTCTGGCATGCAGGTGCGGGCCGACATCGGCCATCAGGTGAGGCAGAACCACCGATAACCACAACTAACTAGGCTTAAGTCCTTCAATATTTAGTCCTCTGACCAGCACCACCCGCCCAAGTTTGCTGAAAGCAATCGCCAGATGGTGGCAAGAATTCAGCCTTCAAACAAAATTATTGGCGGTGGCCACCCTAGTGGTGAGCCTCTTGATGACTGGTCTTACCTTTTTCTCCCTCAATGGCATCCAAAAGGAAGCCCGCATGGGCGACACTCGCTATGCCAGGGACCTTGGCTTGCTGCTAGCTAGCAATGTGGTCCCATTGGCAGCAGAGGGTCACGACAGGGAATTAGCACGGGTAACTGAGGAGTTTTGGCGCACAAGCCGCAGCCTCAGATACATCTTTTATGCCGATCCTGAAGGTGTTATCTATCTGGGAATTCCCGTAAGCAAAGTTGATGGTGGCAATGATTTATTGCTAAGCCGCAGGCTTGAGTTGCCCGCTGATCTACAGCAAAGGCCCCAGAACCCCCTGATTCGCCAACACCTAACCCCAGATGGTTTAGTAACCGATGTATTTGTGCCGATGCTGGCTGGCGACCGCTACTTGGGAGTAATGGCCCTTGGCGTAAACCCGAATGAAGCAGTGCTTGCCAGCGCTGCCCTTACAAGGGATGTAACGGTGGCGGTTTTTGTTTCTATTTGGGTGTTGGTGATTCTTGGCGCTGTATTTAATGCTCTCACGATTACCCGGCCTGTTAAGGAGCTTTTAAAAGGGGTTAGGGCTGTGGCAGAGGGTGATTTCGGCACCCGCATCGCTTTACCAATGGGTGGAGAGCTGGGGGAGCTATTGAATGGCTTCAACAACATGGCCACCCGGCTGCAGGCCTACGACGCCGCCAATATTGAAGAATTAACAGCTGCCCAAGTAAAACAACAATCCTTAATTGCAACTATGGCCGATGGGGCATTGCTGCTTGATAAGGAGGGAAATGTAGTGCTCTCAAATCCCACAGCCCGCCGTTTATTTCGCTGGGAGGGTAGAAATCTAGAATACGTTGATTTATTAAAATTACTTCCAGATAGCCTGGCGATGGAATTACAAGAACCGCTTGAGCAGATGCTTAGCGGTAAAAGAGATAACGCTGAATTGCGTTGCGCCATGGGTGAACCGGCGCGCACCTTGCGACTCGTACTCCAGGCGGTACGCGATGGCAGCGGCGAATCATTAAAAGGCATCGCAGTTACCGTGCAAGACCTCACAAGGGAGGTGGAGTTAAATGCAGCACAAAGTCGCTTTATAAGCAACGTATCCCATGAATTACGCACACCCCTATTTAATATAAAAAGCTATGTTGAAACCCTCCACGACATGTGGGATCAACTAAATGATGATCAACGTCAAGAGTTTTTATTCACTGCAAATGCAGAAACCGATCGCCTAACAAGGCTGGTAAACGATGTGCTTGATCTCTCAAGGCTTGAATCCGATCGGGTTTGGTCTTTTGAACCAATGGAATTAGATACAGCGATTGAACAAACCCTGCGCAGCTATCGCCTCAATGCCCAAGATAAAGGTGTGAGCCTGGAACTTGATCTATCCGCTGATCTGCCAAGGGTGAGGGGAAATTACGACATGATGCTGCAGGTTTTTGATAATTTGGTTGGCAACGCTCTTAAATTCACACCCCCGGGCGGAATGGTGCAACTAAGGGCTTACCCATGGCCCGATACCTGCCCTGTGCAGCAATCCGACAACAGTTCTCCCCTACCTCGCATCAGGGTAGAAATTGCAGACAGTGGTAGCGGCATCGCCGAAGATGATTGCCACCAGGTGTTTGAACGCTTCTTCAGGGTTGAAAACGCTGTGCACACCGAAGCAGGCACCGGCCTCGGACTATCAATTGTGCGGGGAATTCTCGATAAACACGGCACCCAAGCAAAAATAGTTAGTGAATTGGGTACAGGCACAACATTCTGGTTTGATCTGCCCCTCGAGCAATCGGACGGCGACGAGGTAATGCTATCAAAAACAAGCAATAATTAAGTAGTAATCAAAGGCTTTCATTATCAACCCCACGGGCAATGCGGGCCAATTCGCTGCGCTCATCCATTGTAATTCGATGGGGAACTCCACTGATTATTCTTTCAAAATTGGCAAAAGAATCTTTAATCTCAGGTCCATTTCCTGTGATCACGAATTCACGTATTGCCTTGTCATGCCAAGAACCACGCATTTTAAATACGTTTAACGCCCGAGACATCTCACCGCGAATTTCCACATATTGGAGGAGAAGTATGGTGTCTGTGATCGTAGAAATATGGGAATCTGTAATCGAATGACTCCCCATAAATTCTTCGGATGTATTTGTGAAGAAGCCCGCAATCTCCTCCTGTTTTGCATAACCGGTAACCCCGATTACAAACTGACGGAATGCATTGTGACTAATGCCACGGGCCAAGGCAGAAAGGGAATCAATCGCCATTCGAGATGGCTTGAATTGACTAATTTCAGTTTTTATGATTTGCAAATGGTCTTCCAAACCAGTGGATTCTGGGTAGGCGCAGATGATTTTGAGCATGCCGTCTGATTCCATCTGCTCGAAGTCGATCCCCCAACTGGTTGCATTGCGCAGCAGCTGGGCCCGCGACTCTTCGTAGGCAAACAAAATTGCTCGCTCTCTATTAAGGCAGGCATTTTCTAGAAATTTACTAACCAGCAATGTTTTTCCTGTTCCTGTGGCACCTGTGGCCAGGATTATTGAATCCTTAAAGAAACCACCGCCACACATTTCATCTAATTTTGGCACCCCGGAACTAATTCTCACATTTGAAGAACGCTGGGTAAGCCGCATTGCCCCGAGCGGGAAGATACTGATTCCATGCACACCCATGGTGAAAGGAAATTCGCCTTTCATGTGCGTTGTGCCCCGCAGTTTGAGAATTTCGCAGGTGCGCCTACGCCGCTCCCCCTCTAGCACATTGCGCAAAATAACAACATTATCCGACACGAACTCCTCAACTCCATAGCGGGCGATTGGGCCGTATTCATCTATTCTTTCAGTTGTCATAACAGTTGTTACGCCAATTTCTTTTAGCCTGGCGATCAGGCGAAAAATCTCGCGCCGCACAACAGAAACCGCATCATATTGCTGAAATACAGCCGTGATGGAATCAATCGAAACACGCTTGGCCTTGTATTTTCTAATCGCGTAGTTAATACGCTCAATCAACCCAGAAAGGTCGAAGCTGCCAGCCACATCCTGACCCTCTGGATCTGGAGAAGCATCTAAAATAAATAACTTATCATTATCAACCATAGACTGCAAATCCCAACCAAAACTGGCGGCATTTCGCAAAATATCGAGCGGTGATTCTTCAAAGGTCACGAAGATTCCCGGTTCATCAAAATGCTTGATTCCGTTATATAAAAAGTGCAATGAAAATACTGTTTTACCGGTACCAGATGTACCGCTGATCAAGGTGGAGCGGCCTATGGGTAGGCCGCCGTGACACACATCATCAAAACCTTCAATCCCCGTGGCCAGCTTTTGCACCTGGCTGAGATGGGTTGCGGCTGAACTTTGGAACATGGGTGAACTGCTCATTGCTGGAGGTTATTCAGAAACTTCATCAAAGGAATATCCATCTGCATCATCGGAGAGCTCTTCATAGAGAAGGTCGAGGCCAATTAGCACCCTTTCTCGATCTGAGAGGTCGCCGATAATGCGGCGCACTGGAGGGGGAAGGATTTTTGCAAGCGTTGGGGTGGCCAGAATCTTGTCCTCCTCCGCCAATTGGGGTTGCTTGAGCACATCGATCACCTTGAGGGCATAAACCCCACGAAATTCGGTTTCAAGGATGTTTCGCAGGGTTTTGAGGGCCCGCATTGAGTTTGGCGTGTTTCCAGCCACATAAAGCTTGAGGATGTAGGTCTTACGGGGGCTCATGAAGACTCCTCCTGAAGTCGGTCCGCTGCCTTTGAACGAGCAGAGCTGCCCAAAGGCTCGGGGGGAATGGAACGGCGATACATCTCACAAAGGTGAGCCATCACGTCGAGCAAAGCAAGGCGGTAGTCCTGAAGGAACTCGCTCTGATGTCCCTCTAGACGTAGCTGCTTAGACCAGCCATCGATCAGATTCATATGTATTTCAACAGCCTTTGTAATCGGCAAGTCACTAAAGAATGCTGTGTTTATGAAGCTTTCTATCGCTTGGTTAGCAGCGGCCGGATCTCTGAAATAACTCAGCAACAGGTCGCGATAGCTGCGTTTTAACGACTGGATCAATTCGCTTTGCTCAGCATCGCTGAGGTTGCGCAAAAACAGCTGGGGGTCGCGCTTGTAGTACACCCCAAGGAAGCCAAGCCGCTCCTCCAACCGCTGGGATAAACGCCAAGCCCTCTGGGCGTGGTGATCCTGCTGGGCCGTTTTTAAAACCCGTTTTTCCAGGAAACTGCAAACGGCCGCATCCAAGCTGTAGGGCAGCTGGGCCAATTGATCGGCTGGCAGATGCAATTCAGCTTCGTGGTAAGTGGTTTGGCCGTTTACGGCACCAATAACCACCGCAGGCAACATCAGCCCCTGGGCCCGCAATAAATCAAGGCTGCTGCCATCTAGCACGCCCTGTTCAATCAACACCCCATCCAAGCCATCCCAGCAGCTCTGCAGCTCCGCCAGCAACTTGTTTGGGTCTGTGGATATCGGCCTGATGCCATAGCGACCCTCCCCTAGGCCCAGGCGGCAGGAATCGAGCAGCAGCTCGTTCTGCAACAAAGCACCAATCACCAGTTCTGGAACCTCCATGACCTCAGTCTTGACGAAAGCAAAAGCGATCTGGGAAGATCTTTGTTTGTTTTCCAATTGGCGTTGCCCCAGGCCCAAAATGACCGCTTGGTCTGCCTGAGCAATGCTGGAGTTCAGCCATGACCAACAGCCCATACGCCATTGTTGAGGCCTCAGGCCAACAATTTTGGCTCCAGCCCAATCGTTACTACGACATCGATCGCCAAGCGGCTGATGTGGATGACGTAATCACTTTAAAAGAGGTGTTGCTGGTTAACGATGGCAAAGCCACAACCTTGGGTAAACCCTATGTGGCGAACGCTGAGGTGAGCTTGAAGGTGATGACCCACCGCCGCGGCCCCAAAATAATTGTGTACAAGATGCAAAAGAAGAAAAAAACACGCCGCAAGAACGGTCACCGCCAAGAACTCACCCGGGTGATGGTTGAATCGATCAAAGTGGGCGGCAAAAGCATCGCCTGAATTTGGTATCAGGTTGGCAAATAGGATTGCTAGCCGCTGTTTTAATCCGTTCTAGAATCTGTTTTAAATAGCCCCCCAACCAGCAACTCCCCATGGCCCACAAAAAAGGTACCGGTTCAACCCGCAACGGTCGCGATTCCAATTCAAAAAGACTTGGCGTTAAGCGTTACGGCGGCGAAAAAGTAACCGCAGGCTCAATCTTGATCCGCCAAAGGGGCACCTCCGTGTTGCCGGGCTTAAATGTTGGCCAAGGGTCAGACGACACCCTTTTTGCCTTAATTGATGGTGTGGTGAAATTTGAAACAATCCGCCGTTCCACCCGGGAACGCAAACGCATCACCGTTGCTCCCTTTTAAAAACCTGTTGGCCCACAACCAAACAGCCCATGAGGGTTATCAACATAACAACTACACTTAAAATTGATGGATTCTTAATAACTTCCATTAATTCAAATGGCATACTACTAACTAATATTGCCAGCAACAGCTTTTCGCCCCAAGCTTTTTTACGCAAGGTTCCTATGGCAGCCAAGCTGATTAAACATGCGTAGACCCCAGAAATGAGGGCTATCTGCTCTAATTTTTCAGGTCCAGCAGCCATTTCCTTTTGCGCAATCCCTAGTAATATCCGTTGATTTGAGCCTGATAGTTGTTGAACTAATATGGGTAATTCGTCATAACGGAAACTCCCTACCGTGGCGGATATTGATACAAAAAATAGCAATATTGCTAAGAGAATTTTTTTGAGAATAATTAGTTTGAGTAACATTAGCGCAGGCCGTAAATGCGAGCAGTAATCAGATAGGGATGGAACTGTTCCAAATATAAATCTTGCAATGTTTGAAAAAATTTCTCAACCAGTTCAGGCCCATCAAAATGGAACGGGTATTCACCATTAAAACCCTTAAAGAAGTACCAATTCATTAATGCAGCACTAGTTTTTGCCTTTAATCTTTTAGCAAATAGTTCTAATTGCAGCGCCGGATCAGGCAGATGCTCTAATACATCCAAACAAACTAAACTATCAAATTGCTCTGGTAATTCCGGCGCCGTTAAATCCCGCACACAGCGCAATTTATGGGCCAAGCCGAGGCTTTGCGCCCGTTGGCTTACAAAATCACGATTCCTGCCATTGAGATCCACCATCCACACCTGTTCCACCTGAGGCAAATGGGCAGCAGCCAGGGCATGGCTACCGATACCACCACCAAAATCAAGATGTTGACCCTTTGCAATCAATGCCTGCAAACGGAGGGTATCGGCAATGTACGCAGCGCTATTGAGATGCCAGGCGGCTAATTCATAAAGATGGCCGTCACCCACCTCAGTTTCGTAAAAACTTTCCACCTCCTTAACTAAAGCCTCCGCCTTGCAGGCAAAGGCCCCTGGATGGAGTGACGCAAGGGCCTCTGTGCTGCAGGGAAGCCTTGCCTCCAAGCTGCTTTGCCCAATCTGCAAAAACTCTGCAAGCTGGATTTTTAAAGCAAAGCCATCCCTTAAGAAATCGCCAATACTCGGGTGATCTACCACTAAGCCGCAAACCTCAACCTCCCAACTTAGAGGGATGCAACCATGGCAAAACATATCTAATCCGCTTGCGCCCAACCCCAGCCAGTTCCTGCGGATTTCTGGTGATCGACAAACCCGCCGGCTGCACCTCCCACGACTGCGTTGCCATTGCCCGTCGCTTGCTCGCCGTTCGCCGCGTGGGCCATGGCGGCACCCTTGATCCCGCCGTTACGGGTGTTTTGCCCCTGGCGGTGGGTCCTGCCACCCGCTTGCTGCCCTACTTAGATGGCACTAAGGCCTATGTGGGTTGGATCCAATTGGGAATTAGCACCAATAGCGACGACCTCAGCGGTGAATTAATCCAGCAAACCCCTTGGCCAAAACTTGAGCGGGCTGCTTTAGAAGAAGTGTTGCTGAAATTTTGCGGCGAACAACCCCAGCGACCGCCAAATATCAGTGCTGTTCATGTGGATGGTGAGAGGGCCTATAGAAGGGCCCGCCGCGGAGAGCAGCTGGAAATTGCTCCCCGCATGGTGTGCATCGAGCATTTGCAATTAACAGATTGGCGAGCTGCAGAGGGCCGCTTTGCCATTGAAATTCGCTGCTCCGCTGGCACCTACGTGCGTTCACTAGCGCGAGACATTGGCGCAATGCTTGGCTGTGGCGCTGCCCTGGCTGAATTGCGTAGAACCGGCGCCCTTGGCTTTGAACTTCACCAGGCGATCCCCTTAAACCAATTAACCCCCCAAACGCCCCTTGTGGATCCCCTCATCGCCCTGGGCCAAAAGCCTCGCCGCCAATTAAGCCATCAGGAGTGGCAGGGTTGGTGCCGCGGCCAAAGGTTGCAACCAACTGGCGCTGCTGATTTGAACGGCATTGAGGTGGTAGTAATCCTGCGGCCCGATGGCAGCTTGGCGGGGCTTGCCCACCCCACCAGCTCAGGGGAACTCCAACCAAGGGTGGTATTTGATGCCGCCGGTTAAAAACCAGCAGCGGCGCGATCCGCTATCACCAAACAATTTGAGTGGCCTTGCAACCAACTGGCTGGCAATAACTGTTGGGGTGGCTCCTGCAACACCCGGCGCAGCACAGAACTTTTGTTTGCACCAGTTACCACCATTAGAACTTCATCTGCCGCCAAAATATCGGCCAAGCCCAAAGTAATTGCCCGCTCTGGCACAGCCTTTGCCTCCCCTCCAAAGGCAGCGGCATTTTGCCGGCGGGTGGCATTGCTCAGCTCCACACACCTACAGGGAGCAAAAGCATCACAGGGGGGTTCGTTAAAACCAACATGGCCGTTTTCACCAAGACCAAGCAGTTGCAAGCCAAGGCCATGGGTTTGTACCTGCTGGTGGTAGCGCAGGGCCTCGAGATGGGGGTTTGGGGCCAAACCATTGGGCAACTGCATGCGTGCAGTTGGAATCGCTAAGGGCTCCCCCAAATATCGGGCCATATAGGCAGCAAAAGAGCGGGGATCATCGGGCCCCAAACCCACATACTCATCAAGGTTGAAACTGCGCCAATGGCCTAGGGCATTGG
>MWMJ01000026.1:0-17090 GCA_002151525.1 Synechococcus sp. Lanier
CTGCGCTGCAGCAACTCGCGTCTGTTAGTGGTTGCCCCTGTGGCGTTGCATCAGCATTGGCAGCGGGAAGCTTTAAGCCTTGAATTAGCACCCCAGTTGCTCAGTTGGGCCCGCTTGCCCCAGGAGCCTCCCCCTGCTGGGGTGGTGTTGCTGGTGGATGAGGCCCACTTCGCCCAAAACATTGATGCCAAGCGCACCCAGGCTCTGTTGCGTTTGGCCCGTCATCCACGGATGCGGGCCGTGTGGTTGCTGAGTGGCACACCGCTTAAAAATGGCCGACCAGTGCAGTTGCTTCCCTTGTTGATGGCGATTGGCCATCCTTTGGCCCGCGATCGGCGCGCCTACGAGGAATTGTTTTGCAATGGCCATTGGCGCCAAACCGGTGCCCGCATGGTGTGGGATTGCCAAGGCGCCAGCCGGCTGGAGGAATTACAGCGGTTGCTGCGGCCGCAACTGTTGTTTCGCCGCAAAGCCGATTGTTTGGATCTACCGCCAAAGCTGCGTTGCTTCCGGCCTGTGCTTCTGGCTGCTTCCCAGCAGAAACGCCTTGATCTCGCCCTGCAAAAACGGCTGGAAAACTATCGCCAAAGGGCTACTGCTGGTTTAGTGCGATCCGACGCAGAAACCCTTGCCCTGCTAACGGCAATGCGTCGTTTATGCGCTTTGCAGAAATTGCCAGCCGCCATCAGCCTTGTGCAGCAGCTGCGCGCCGCTGGTGAAGCGGTGGTGTTATTCAGCAGTTTTGTGGCACCACTGGCTCAACTGCAGCGTTTTTTAGGGGGCGAGTTGCTAACGGGACAGGTGCCCCTGCTGCAAAGGCAGCAAAGGCTATTGCGCTTTCAAGCTGGCAGCAGCGATCTGTTGCTTGCCACCTATGGGGTTGGTGGCATTGGGCTTGGTTTAGAACGGGCTTCCCAGGTGGTGTTGCTGGAGCGCCCCTGGACCCCAGGGGATGCCGAACAGGCGGAAGATCGTTGCCATCGCCTCGGCAGCAAAAGTACGGTTACCAGCCATTGGTTGCAGCTTGGCAGCGCTGATGCTCTTATTGATGCACTGATTCTCAGTAAGGCCGATCGCATCGAAGTGGTGCTTGCCGGCAGGCAGCGTTTATTGCAGCGTCAACCCCTCGCCAAGATGCTTAATGAAATACTGCAGGAATAAATTAACTACTGCAGAAATAGTGATCTCTTAGGGAATTCGACAACTATCGAGGCGCACTTCAATTTCATCTTTTAGATCGCCTTTTGTTTTCACCATTGCCGCTGCTTTGCTGATGTCTGCGCAGGCGGCGGCTTTATTTTGCAACAGGGTATGCAACAGGAAGCGATCGTTTAGGGGCCTGGGATCTTTTATGTGGGCTGCCACCACGCGATTACAGCGTTCGAGGGCTTGGGGCAGGGCATTGGCATCCACATCTTTTAGGCAACTATCAACCTCAGGTTTTACCTGCCGGCAAGCCGCCACCATGAGCAGCCCCAGGCCAACGGCAGCAACGTTGGCCCAAAAACCCTTTGCCATTACTAAATCAGTAGTTGTAGCGGCTGGTGTCTGAGGTTTTACTGGGGTTTGCACTTGCACCTGGAATACTGTCAACACCCACTTCCTCACGGCCTGAATAGAGGGCACCGAGGAATTTCGCACAGCTGCTGTATTTATCTTTATTGGTAACCACGGTTTCGGTGATCAGCACAGCGGCGTGTTCCGGTGAGGTTTTAAATAGGCCACTGCTTTGGCGTTTGATGCGGGCATAGGCCGCGTCCCAGCTCACCCCATGGGGATTGCCCGCCTGACGCATGAAGCAATAGATCTCGGCCCCTTTATTGCCTGCTTCCTCTGCAGCAGCTGGTTTGCCATAGCTAATGCTGCCAAGAGCGAGGGCCAATGCCAACAGTTTTAAAGCCGAACCTTGAAAATGCGCCATTGCTACGCCGATCAACTGGGCCCAAGGTATCGATTGCTTGGCGTCTGTCTAGGGTTTTTCTGTGGTTCTCGATACGGTTTATGGGGCTTCCCTTGAGTTGAGGGCAGCTTTGTGTTGTGATCGCAGCAACCATTGCCGATTCCGTGCCGGAACCAATTTCGTTTCGCATCAGTCGCAGCACTGAAGGGTTGGCGGAAACCCTCGCCACCCTTTCCCACCGGCTTGTGAAGTTGGAACAGCGGCTGGCGGCCATGGAGCTGCAGTTGCAGCATGAGATCTCGCCCCATCCCCAGGAATTGGCCTCCCTGCAAACGGTGGAAGCCCTCTTAGCCGATTGCCGCTCCCTATTGGCCCAGCCTGCAGCGGAAACCCCTGAGGTGGTTTGGGAAGACTGGTCCCAGACAGAAACCCCAGAACAGAGCTAAGATCAGTACAGATGTATTGCTTCTATGGTGGTGGGCGGCTTTCCCAGCCCTGCCGACGACTACATCGAGGCGGGATTGGATCTCAACTCGCTGTTGATTCCCCATCCGATTAGCACCTTCCTTTGGCGGGTGAGTGGTGAAGCGATGCAGGGGGCTGGCATTTTTGATGGCGACCTGCTGCTGGTGGATCGCAGCCTGCAACCGCGGCCGGGGCGGGTGGTGGTGGCTGTGTTTGAAGGTGCCTTCACCTTGAAGCGGTTGGAGCGTTTCCGCGGTGGTTTGCGTTTACAGGCCGCCCATCCCGCCTATCCCCCGATCGATCTAACAAGTGCCACGGAGCTGCAGATCTGGGGGGTGGCCACCCATGTAATCCATCCGCTTTGAGCCAGTGGCTAGCACCTTGGCTTTGATTGATTGCAACAACTTCTATGCCGCCTGCGAGCAGGCCTTTGATCCCTTGTTGCAGGGGCGGCCAGTGGTGGTGTTGTCGAATAACGATGGTTGCATCGTTGCCCGCAGCCGTGAGGCGCGCCAGTTGGGCATTGGCATGGGCACCCCTTATTTCAAGGTGGCGCAACAGTTGCAAGGCCTTGGGGTGGTGGTGCGCAGTTCTAACTACGCCCTCTATGGCGATATGAGTGCACGGGTGATGGCTTGTTTAGGGGCGCGGGTGCCGGAGTTGGAGGTGTATTCCGTGGATGAAGCCTTTGCCCGCACACCAGCTTTGGAAGCTGGGGCTTTGTTGGCTTGGGGGGCGGAATTGCGGGTGCTGGTGAAGCAACAACTCGGCCTATCGATTGCGGTTGGCATGGCGCCATCCAAGGTGCTTGCAAAATTGGCTAACCGTTTAGCCAAGGTGGATCCGGCTCGAGCTGGGGTATTTCGCTTTCCAACGGCAGCTGCTTTGGAACCCTGGCTTGAGGCGGTGCCGGTGGAGGAGATTTGGGGAGTGGGGCAACGGTTGGCCCGTTGGTGCCGCTTGCGGGGATTAACTACGGCCTGGGCCTTGAGCCAAGCCAACCCTGCCCTAGTGAAGCGTCAATGGGGGGTGGTGGGTTTGCGGCTGCAGCAGGAGCTGCGCGGCATTAGTTGCTTGCCCCTGGTGCAGGGGCCCACTCCCAAGCGGGAAACCTGCGTGAGCCGTAGTTTCAGCAAGCCAATTGAGGATCTACGGCAATTGCGTGAGGCGGTAGCCACCTATGTGGTGCGGGCGGCGGAGAAGTTACGGCGCCAACGCCAACTAACCGCTTGTCTTACGGTATTTATTCGCACCAGCCCATTCCAATCGGGTTTCTATGGCAACAGTGCCACCGTTAAGTTACCCCTAGCTACTAACGACACCACGGTGTTGTTGCAGGCGGCTTTACCCCTGGTGGCACAGCTATTTCGCAGGGGTTACCGCTTCCATAAGGCGGGGGTGCTGTTGCAGGAACTGCAGCCCCTAGGCCAATTGCAGCAGCATTTATTTGTGTCTTTATCTCCGCAGCAACAGCAAAGGCGGGAAGCTTTGATGCAATTGGTGGATCAGCTCAATGGTCGCTTTGGTGCCGGCACCTTGCAGTGGGCGGTAACGGGCTTGCAGCCCCCTTGGTTTATGCGCCGCGGCCATCTATCACCCAGCTACACCACCAGGTTGAAGGAGTTGCCCCTAGTTCAAGCCCGTTGAACCTCCGAAAGCTTGCGCAACGTGTCAAAATGAAAAGAAAGCGAACCATGGGCACCTTCACCCAGGCTCAGTACCAAAAATCCATCAATCCCGGTTGTGAGCAACGGGGCTATGTGGAGAGTGGTCATCTGCTTGAAAAACTTGAATTCGCCTTGGCTGTAGCTGTGGGTAGTGGTGATCAAACTCGTATTCAGGAATTGCGCACAAGGATTGAAGCTTTAGGAGATAACCGTGAGGAACCGGGTACCTGAAGATTTGGATTTGCTTTTGGCGCAGAAATTTGTCAATGTAGGTTTAATTGGAATAAGGGCAACATCACTGCCATGGTCACGGCAACAAAGCTAAAACTACCTGTAAAACCATCTTTAGTAGCTACGCCCGCAACAGATGGGGGGTTAGAGAGGCAAAAACTATTGCAGCAGGCTGAAACTTTGTACCAACAGGCGCAAATTCTTGCGGCTAAAGGCGAATTGCAAGAGGCTGGTTTATTGATTCTTAAAGGGCTTGATTGCGAACGCAGGGCAAAAGCGCGCGGCCCCCAGGTGCTAGGGCTAATTAAAAAGCGCGAGTGAATTGAAGATTCTTTAAACCTAGAAAAACATTTTTATAATTAATATAACGTTTAAATTATTAATTTATGTTATGAAAAGAGCAAGCGGGTGACCGGATTCGAACCGGCGACGTTCAGCTTGGGAAGCTGACATTCTACCACTGAATTACACCCGCATTGCTCAAAGTTAGCAAACCTATGGTTTGGTGGCTGGCTCCTCGATGCAATCCACTTCGGCCAGGGCCCTTTGACGGGCAGCAATCAAAGGCTGGGCTTTGGTGCGTAGTTCTTGGGCCGCTTGCTCAAGGGTGAGTTTTTTCTGTTTGGAAACCTTTTCCACATCAGCGTTAAAGGCTTTCAATTGATCACGCAGATCGCGTACACGCGCTTTTTCTAGAGCATTTTCTGATTTTTCTAGGTTGGTAATTGCTGTAAATAGGCTTTTTTGTGCCTTCACCGCATCACCCACCGTGGAGGTGGGTGTTAAAGCTTGCACGTTTTCAACGGCATCACCAACGGCAGCGAGGTTCTCGCAAATTGCCACCTCCGCCTTTTTTTCTACTTTTTCTGGATTTTTTTGGCAGGCAACAAGGCTTAGGGCCATGAGGCCGCTAGCAAAGATCAGTGCAAAACGCATTGGGAAAGGGTCTGGCGGTTGCAGGTTAAACAGATTGGAGTGCAGCGGCAGCAGCTGCTACACCAGCTCCCATTGGATTGGGGGCAGCATCTAGCTCCTGTAGGGCTGCTTCGATCGCAGCAACGGCGCAAAGAATGTCGCGATCGCAAACAAAGCCGAGGTGGCCAATTCGAAACACATGGCCCTTGAGGTGGTCTTGGCCGCCAGCCAAAAGAATGTTGAAACGCTTTTTCACCACCTTGCGGATCAACTCAGCATCGATGCCCTGGGGGGCAACCGCTGTGATCGCAGGGCTGCCACAGCCGGCCGCTGCATATAGGGGCAAGCCGATCGCCTGCATGGCAGCGGTGGTGGCATGGCGATGGCGATGGTGGCGCTTAAAGATCACTTCTAGCCCTTCGGTTTGCATCATTTCCAAAGCAGCTTCAAGGGCGAAATAGAGATTTATCGCTGGGGTGAAGGGATTGCTGTTATCAGCCGCTGATTTGCGATATTTACCAAGATCTAAATAGAACTTGGGAAGGTTGGAAGTTTTATGGGCAGCCCAAGCCCTATCGCCCATGGCCACAAATCCAAGGCCAGGGGGGATCATGTAACCCTTTTGGGAGCCGGAACAAACCACATCTAAACCCCATTGATCAACGGGCACATCCGTGGCACCAAGGCTGGTAACAGCATCAACAATGATCAGCGCCTCAGCGTGGGCTTTTACATGCTTATTGATGCTTTCAAGGTCATTTATCACCCCTGTGG
The DNA here is from genome assembly GCA_002151525.1 of Synechococcus sp. Lanier. Taxonomy (GTDB): domain Bacteria; phylum Cyanobacteriota; class Cyanobacteriia; order PCC-6307; family Cyanobiaceae; genus Synechococcus_D. Next base: position 5,953 of record MWMJ01000026.1, read on the forward strand.
ATGTTTCTGAATGGGTAATAATTACCGCCTTGATTTGTTTAGCACTATCGGCTTCTAAGGCTTCGCGGAAATCCTCAGGATTTAGGGGTTGTCCCCATTCGGCTTTGATCACTTGCACATCAAGGCCGTAGGCCTGGGCCACCTTTACCCAGCGTTCACCAAATTTGCCGTTATCACCGCAAAGCACCCGATCGCCCTTGCTGAGCACATTGATGATTCCAGCTTCCATGGCTGCGGTGCCGCTGCCAGCCAGCACCAAAACGTTGTTTTTGGTTTGGTGCAACCACTGCAATTGTTCGGTGGTGCGGGCCACAATTGTTTGAAATTCAGCGCTGCGGTGGCCGATTGGGTGGCGTGCCATCGCTAGCAATACCCGCTCAGGCACAGGCGTTGGGCCGGGGATCATCAGGCTGAGCTTGTCCTGCATGGCTGCTGGGGGCGGAGGCAATAGATCAGGATAAAAAATGATCCTCCCTAAGCCGATTTCCCCCCCGAAGCTTTCGTTTCTGTATGGCTGAGCTTGGTGCCTCTGGTTACACCCTGCCGGTGTGGGTGGCGGCCGCGGCTAGGGCAGCCCTGCAGCAATTGCTAGGTGAACCCTTCTGCAATGAACAGCCATTGCTGCTTGAACTAGGTGCGCAGCTGCCTGAATTGTTGCCAGTGCAGGCGGTGGCTCCCCTGGGGGAGGGTCGCTGTTTGGCGATGGCTTTGTGTGAAGGGGGGGCGGCCCTGGATCTCACCAGGGGCCTAATGATTTGGGTGGAGGCCCATTGGGGTGCTGGCGAGCAGAGCCTGCAGTTGTTGGCTGGAGAAGGCCTTGGCGTATTTGCTGATTCTGGTGAGCTCTGTTTATCCAGCTATGCCCGTGAGTTGTTGGAAATCAATTTGCTACCGCTGCTGCCAGCGCAAGCCAAGTTGGTTTTGCAATTGATTATTCCGAGGGGCAGGGTTCTGGCGGAACGCACCAGCAATGCCGCTTTTGGTGTGGTGGAAGGTTTGGCTTTGATTGGAAACCAGGCCAAGGTGCAGCAGAGTGCCGGCCCAGATGCTTTGCAGCAGGCATTAGCTGAATTGCAACGCAGGCTGGAAACCCCTGAGGGTTGCAAAGAATTGGTGTTGGTGGTGGGTGAAAACGGCTTAAACCTGGCGCCCCAGCTGGGTATCTCAGAAGCGAAATTACTCAAGGTTGGCAATTGGCTTGGGCCCCTTTTGGCGGCGGCAGCGGCGGCTGGGGTGGAGCGGCTGTTGTTGTTTGGTTACCACGGCAAATTATTGAAATTGGCGGGGGGTATTTTTCACACCCATCACCATCTGGCCGATGGTCGCGCCGAGGTGCTTACAGCCCTTGCCGCCCTTGAGGGTTTGCAGGGGGAAGCGCTGCAAAAATTGTGGGAGGCCGCCACGGTGGAGCAGGCCATGCTGCAGTTGGAACTGCAGCAACCATTGTTTGCTCAGCGCCTGCGGCGGCGCATTGCCGCCAGGATTGAACAGCGCTGCAGCACCTATCTGCGGGAAACGGTGGGTTCTAGCCTCAAGCCTGGAGCAGCCCTATTTGATCGCTCCAGACGGCTATGGGCCGTTGGTTCCCAGGCAGAATTTTGGTTTCCACCCCCTTGCCCCTAGGCTAAAGCGAATGCCTTTTTGCTGATGTCCGCTGCTCTGGCTGGCCTAGAGGGGGCGGAGGGGCGTCGCCCAGCCATCGTGATCCTCGATTTCGGCTCCCAGTATTCGGAGTTGATCGCCCGCAGGGTGAGGGAAACCGAGGTGTATTCCCTGGTGTTAAGCCACACCACAACATTGGAGCAGCTGCGGGAGTTGGCGCCAAAGGGGATCATCCTCAGCGGTGGCCCGAATTCTGTTTACGCAGATGGCGCACCCGTAAGCGATCCGGGCCTCTGGGAATTGGGAATACCAGTGCTTGGTGTGTGCTACGGCATGCAGTTGATGGTGCAGCAATTGGGGGGCCGGGTGGAGGCTTCAGAGCGGGGTGAATACGGCAAAGCACCGCTTTGGGTTGATGATCCCACCGATCTACTAACCAATGTGGACGATGGTTCCACCATGTGGATGAGCCACGGTGATTCGGTGGTGGCCCTGCCAGAGGGTTTTAGTCGATTAGCCCACACCGATAACACTCCTGAAGCAGTTGTTGCCAACCACCACCAGAGGCTTTACGGCGTGCAATTTCACCCAGAGGTGGTGCATTCAAGTTGTGGCATGGCGCTATTGCGCAATTTTGTTTATCACATTTGTAGCTGTGCCCCCGATTGGACCACCGATGTATTTATTGATGAGGCAATTGCCTCAGTGCGAGCTCAGGTGGGAGATAAGCGAGTTCTACTAGCACTTTCAGGCGGTGTTGATTCATCTACATTGGCTTTTCTTTTGCATCGTGCTATCGGAGATAAGCTCACATGTATGTTTATTGATCAGGGCTTTATGCGTAAGGGCGAGCCTGAATTTTTAGTTGAATTTTTTGATAAACGCTTTCATATTAATGTGGAATATATCAATGCTCGTGAAAGATTTATTGCAAAACTTGCCCATATTTCTGATCCGGAGGAAAAGCGTAAAATTATTGGTGCAGAATTTATCAGGGTATTTGAAGAAGAGAGTAAAAAATTAGGACCTTTTGATTACTTAGCCCAGGGCACTCTCTACCCTGATGTGATCGAAAGTGCCGGCACTAATGTTGATCCAAAAACCGGCGAAAGGGTGGCAGTAAAAATAAAAAGCCACCATAATGTTGGAGGCTTGCCAAAGGATTTGCAGTTTAAACTTGTGGAGCCTTTGCGGCGCTTATTTAAAGATGAAGTGCGTAAAGTTGGCCGCAGTTTAGGTTTACCGGAGGAGATAGTTAGGCGCCATCCTTTCCCCGGACCCGGCCTTGCTATTCGTATTTTGGGTGAGGTGAATGAGGAGAAATTACAAATCCTTAGGGATGCAGATTTAATTGTGCGGGAGGAGGTGCGTGATGCGGGGCTTTATCACGAAATTTGGCAAGCTTTTGCCGTGCTTTTGCCCCTGCGCACTGTGGGGGTAATGGGTGATAAACGCACCTATGCCTACCCAATCGTGTTGCGTTGTGTTGGCAGTGAAGATGGCATGACCGCCGATTGGTCGCGCTTGCCCTACGAGGTGATGGAACGCATCTCAAACCGCATTGTTAATGAGGTGGAGGGCGTTAACCGAGTTGTGTACGACATCACCAGTAAACCCCCAGGCACCATTGAGTGGGAGTAGTTGAGGTTGTAATAGTTGCCCGGTGGTCTTGTGTCACCGGGACTTGGTCATGGTTGGCGTTGATAGGCAGGGGTGGCCCAGCCCAAGCTTCGCGGATCTGTCAAGACTGGTGCGCCCTTGCCAGCAGCGATAAAATTAGGCCCCTTACTTAAACCTGTGGGCGCCACCGCTTCGCTTCAGCAGGATCCCCAGCTGCAACGCAGGTTGCAGCAAGACAGCATCGAAATTGCTGGTAAAACCATTTATCTGAATCCATTTCTCTATTGGCGTCGCTTCGACGCCAACACCGACCGCTGGCTGCGGGAACCGGGCCAGATGGAAGAGGAGCAAATTCTAAAAAATCGACTGCGTTTCTATCCCGAGGTGGAGTGGAACGGCCTCAGTGAAGAAGAAAGGGCGATTAAGGCAGGGGCAGTGGAAATGTTCCTTAAAAGCCTTGAACTGATCAGTACCTTTAATCCTGAGCTCACCGCTGGCCAGTTGCTGGAACTGGAGCGCAAGATGGCGGTTACAAAAAAACGGGCCTTTGAGCGCTGGGTGGCTAAGTCGCTTAAGCGCCGCAGCCAAGCCCAACGGGCCGAGAAGCGGCGTTTCTCCCGCGATCGTTGGATTAAGGAATGGCAGGAGTGGAGCCTTGATCCCGTTACCCGCAATGCCTTGCTGCCAATCAGTGGTTTGGTGTTGCTTGCTGGTTTAGGCGGTTGGTTTATGGGCGCCCAACAGTTTTGCCGTCCGTTAATCTTGCAACCTGGTGTGCAACAGCTGCGTTAACGCAACTCATGAGCCAATCCCCAACCTCGAATCCGCTTTTGAACTTGGGGTTGCAGGCGGCCCAACGGCTTTTGCAGGAAACCTTGGCAAAGTTTCAAGGTCCACCTGTTACCAGCGACGATTTAGTAACGGTGCAGGTAACCGTTTCAGAACCACCTGCAGAAACAGTTGATTTAAGTGAGCGCTTAGCTGCTATTTCAAAGCGTTTAAGTGCGTTGCAAAAACTACTGATTAAATGACCCCTTCCATGGGGCGCCGCGGCCAGCGTTTTAGCGGCATGGATCAACAGCCGGCTTTGCTGCTGATTTTAATTATTTCCCTTTTAACTGCAATGACAGGCCGATTGGCCTGGTTGCAATTGGCCCATGGCAGCGAAAATCGCGTATTGGCCGATGAAAACCGGGTGCGCCTAGTGCCCCGTTCGCCAATGCGGGGCAGGTTATTGGATCGCCGCGGCCGGTTGATGGCCGGTAATCGCCTCACCTATAACCTTTATTTATTACCTAAGGAGCTCAATGATGCCCGCTGGCGGCAACTGCAACCGCGTTTAGCCAATTTGCTGCAAATACCGGCTGATCGTTTAAATCATCAGCGCCAAAGTGGCCTTAACCCCGATGGTTATCGCATTGAATTAATCGCTGATTTAAAACCTGATCAGGTGCTGCGCTTAAAGGAACAACAGGCGAATTTACAGGGTTTACAAGTGGATCAGGATTATCGCCGTTCCTATACCTACGGCGCCCTTGGTGCCCATGTGTTGGGTTACACCAGCCCAATTACCGATGCTGAATATCAGTATTTAGCAGAGAAGGGTTACCGCATCCAAGATCGCATTGGCCGCATAGGTATAGAAGCTGTATATGAAAATCACCTAAGGGGCGAATGGGGCGGCCAGCAATTGGAGGTTAATGCTGCCGGTGAGGTGCAACGAGTATTGGGTGATAAGCAGGCAAAAGCAGGCAAAGATCTCATCCTCACCTTGGATTTGGATCTACAACGGGCTGCAGATGAGGCCTTGGGAACAGTTGCAAAAGGAGCGATCGTTGCCTTAGATCCCCGCACCGGAGCGGTGCGAGCAATGGCAAGTAAACCTAATTATGATCCAAACATCTTTTCACGTAATATCAACACAGCCGAGTGGAAATTTCTTAATCGAACTGAGGCGCCATTATTAAATAGGGCGCTGCAGGGATTTCCTCCGGCCAGCACCTTCAAGATTGTTACCACCGCCGCAGGCATTGAATCTGGCTTGATGAATGCTAAATCAACATTGCCAACCTTTAATTCATTTTGCTATGCGGGAATGTGTTATGGCGACCACGGTAGTTTTGGCTCGATTGGCTTTCCCTTGGCCTTAGCAGTTAGCAGTAATAGTTTCTATTACCAGGTTGGTTTAAAGGTGGGTGAGTCGGAATTATTCAAGGCGGCTAGGCGTTTTGGTTATGGCAGTTATACGGGCATTGAATTAAAAACTGAAGAATCACCTGGTTTGCTAGGTGATGCCGCCTGGAAAAAGCAGGTGTTGAAAGAAGCTTGGACGCCCGTAGACACAATTACCTCCGCAATTGGTCAGGGAGCATTGCAGGTAACACCATTACAAATGGCTCGTTTATATGCAGCGGTAGCAAATGGTGGCAATTTGGTAACACCCCATTTGGTGGAGGGTAAGCATGTGCCAAAACCTCATGGAATGGGTTTAAAAGCAGACACAATCAAGATGTTGCATCAAGGCCTGCGCCGCGCCGTAACGGAAGGTACGGCAAAGGTGCTAGCCGATCCAAATCTGCCGGCAGTGGCAGGTAAAACCGGCACCGGCGAGGATCCACCCAGGCCAGACCATGCCTGGTTTGGTGGCTATGCTCCAGCCGAAAAGCCGCAGCTTGTGATTGTTGCGTTTGCCGAAAATAGCGGTGGTTACGGCGGCACGGTTTCAGCGCCGATGGTGAAAAAAGTAATGGAGGTATTTTTTAAAAAAATGCCAGCTCAGGCTGCTTTAACCAATTCAGGCGCTAAACCCACCACCTGGCCGTAGTAATTGCGCAGTTGAGCGGTGGCGCCAGCCCAACCCCAGCGTTCCGCTTCCGCCCTGGCCTGCTGCCGCAATTGCTGCCGCTCACTGTGGTTACCCAGTAGCCGTTTAGTGGCAGCAATCAAGCTGGCAGCTCCATCGTTCGGGCCATCTGGTTCGTATAGGCAGCCGTTAACACCATCGGTAACGATGTCGGGGATGCCGCCGCGGCGGGCGGCCACCACCGGGCTGCCGGCAGCCATTGCTTCCAGTAGCACCAGGCCTAGGGTTTCAGTGCTGGAGGGGAACAGAAAGGCATCAGCGCTGGCATAGGCGCCAGCCAGTTCTTCACCCCCTAGATAACCCACAAAGGTGGTGGCGGTGCCGGCAAATACTTTTTCCAACTGTTGCCGATGGGGTCCATCACCCACCAAAGCCAAACGGGCTTGGGGAAGGGCATCAAGTACAGGCCGAATCCGTTCAATTTGTTTTTCAGCTGATAGGCGGCCCACATAAAGCAAAAGGGCATCGCTGTTGCTGTGGTTGCCAAGCAAGCGGTTGCGAATTTCAGGCCGGGCCCGTTCCGGTTGAAATAGATCGGTATCAACACCCCTTTGCCAAAGGGCGGTGTGTTGAATGCCATGGCTGCGCAATTCAGCCACCATGGCCGTTGATGTGCAGAGATTCAGCTGGGCTTGGTTGTGGGCCGCCTTGAGCAATTCCCAGAGCAGCGGCTCCAACATGCCCATGCCGTAGTGCTCGAGGTATTTGGGTAGATGGGTGTGATAGCTGGCCACCAGTGGTAATTCACGGGTTTTTGCCAGCCAAATGCCCCCTAAACCCAACACGGCTGGGTTAACAACATGCACCAGATCAGGTTGAAATTGATCGAGGGCATCAGAAACCGCTGGCCGTGGCAGGGCCAATTTGAGCTCGGGGTATAGGGGCAGCGGCATCGCTGGCACCCCAACGATGCGGGCACCGGCAAAACTGCTGGGTGCCCCCTCTGGGCAAAAAACCAACACCTCATCGCCAGCAATTACCAGTTGCTCAACCGTACGGGTGAGCCTGGTAACAATCCCATCCACCTTGGGCAGAAAGGTTTCAGTGAAGAAGGCAATTTTCAAAGCCTCAGCCCTGGTTTAAGGCCTGGGCCTGGGTTTGGGTCCAGGCAGACACACAGGGGATCCGGCTGCGGTTGCAGCGATCGGCATAGCGTTTCGCCACATCCACCACCTCATTCATCAAACCGTTATCGAGGGTGGTGGGTTCAAGGCCAAGCTCGATAAAACAGCGGTTGTCAACGATCAGATCATTCTCAATCGCTTCTTTGCGGGGATTGGGCAGATAGTTGATGCTCGCTCCTGTGAGGGCAGCTACTTTTTCAGCTAGGGCACCAACCTGATGGCTTTCGGTCATCTGGTTAAAGATTTTTACCTTTTCGGCTGTGCTGGGGGGATGTTCAAGGGCAAGTTGCACGCAACGCACGGAATCACGGATGTGGATAAAGGCGCGGGTTTGACCGCCGGTGCCGTGCACGGTGAGGGGATAGCCGATGGCTGCCTGCATTAGGAAGCGATTTAAAACGGTGCCGTAGTCGCCGTCGTAATCAAAACGGTTTGTTAAGCGAGGATCGCGGCTGGTTTGTTCCGTGTTGGTGCCCCACACGATGCCCTGGTGCAGGTCGGTAATGCGGATGCCGTCGTTTTTGTTGTAGTAATGAAAAAGCAGTTGATCAAGCGTTTTTGTCATGTGATAAACGCTGCCTGGATCCGATGGATGCAGGATTTTTTCCACAAAACGGCTGCCGTCTGGTTGGGGCACTTCAACGGTGAGGTAACCCTCGGGGATGGTGGCACCGCGATGGGAGCCATAGCCATAAACCCCCATGGTGCCCAAGTGCACGATGTGCACATCCAGGCCGCTTTCAACGATGGCGCAGAGCAGGTTGTGGGTGCCGTTTACGTTGTTATCAACGGTGTAGCGCTTTGTAACACTGCTTTTCATTGAGTAGGGAGCAGCCCGCTGTTCAGCGAAATGCACCACCGCTTGCGGTTGCTCCTGGCGCAGCAGTTCCACTAAGCGGTCGTAATCCTGGGCAATATCAAGGTTGATAAACCGCATTGGTTTACCGCCCAGTTCCTCCCATACCCGCAACCTTTCGCCGATGCTGCTGATGGGGGTGAGGGACTCAACCTCCAGATCGATGTCGATCTTGCGGCGACTGAGGTTGTCTACCACCACCACATCGTGGCCACCATCTGCGAGGTTCACGGCACAGGGCCAGCCGCAGAAGCCGTCACCACCGAGCACCAAGACCTTCACGCATGTCTCCTGTCGATTGGAGCCCGGCTCCATCAGGGCAAGCTACTACAGGGATCCCGGTAGTAATTGCAAAGGGCCCAATATGCTTGGATCAACTGCCCACCAAGCCGGTTGTTGGTGAGCTGGCACTTGCTTCCCTGCGGCGGGGCATTGCACCGGCCAGCAGGGCCTCACGGCCTGCGGTGGTGGCCAAAGCCATGGCCCTTGCCATGCGGGCGGGGTTCGCGCTTAGGGCAATGGCGCTATTGATCAAAACGGCATCAGCGCCCATTTCCATCGCGAGGGCAGCGTCGCTGGGTATGCCGATGCCGGCATCAACCACCACGGGAACCTGGGCTGCTTCGATGATCAAACGGATATTGGCCAAGTTGGCTAGGCCTTGGCCACTGCCGATCGGTGAGGCCAGCGGCATCACCGTTGCGCAACCAACCTGCTCCAACCTTTGGGCCAGCACTGGGTCGGCATGGATATAAGGCAGCACGGCAAAGCCTTCCTTCACAAGGGTTTCAGCGGCCTCCAAGGTGCCGATTGGATCCGGCAATAGGTGGGGCCCTGGGGGAATCACCTCAAGCTTCACAAAATTGTTATCCGATTGGCCTGCTAGGGCCGCTAATTCCCGTCCCAGGTGGGCCACCCTGATCGCCTCTGCAGCGGTGGCACAACCGGCGGTGTTGGGCAGCATCAAGATTTTCGACCAATCGATTGCTTCCATCAGGCCGCCATGGCCTTGGGCATTGCTTTGCACACGCCTTACGGCAACCGTAACGATTTCACAGCCACTGGCGGCAATGCTCTGCTGCAAGGCATCGATGCTTGGATATTTGCCGGTGCCGGTAATCAAACGGCTGCTGAACTCACGGCCGCCAATTAGCAGTGGATCTGCAGTGGTAATCATTTTGTTGTTTTGCATGGCTGGGGGGCAGAACGGATCAAGAGCTGGCGGGGCAAAAGCCATTTGTGGGGATTAACCCCCTACGGTTTGTTCAGAGCTCCATCCTGTGATGCCGCTGTTGCTTACCTTGCCCCTGCTAGCGGCAACACCGCCCGCTTTTGTGCCATTTAAACCACCCGCTGGGGTGGATTCTGGCTTGTTCAGATTGGAGCCCCTGGATCCCCTTAATTCAGATCGCATTCAAGTTGATAATTTTGACCCAGAGGCCTATGCCCAATATCTAGTTGGCACAATGCCGCGCCAGTGGCGCGGTGCCTTGAGTACAAAAAATGCCCCCCGTTCCATAGTTGCTGAATTAAATATCAATCGCCTTGTGGCAATTGGCCAGCGTTTGGATTTATTTGGTGTGCTTACTTTAGGCGGCCAATCGGTGCCGGTGCAGGCAAATATAAATGCTAAAAGCGATCAAATGGAGATGTTATTACTAGGTGACAACTTGCCTGTTGGTTTGGAGCCCGGTGGTGAATTCCAAGGTTTGGAAATGTTGAAATTAAGCAGCTGGGAGGGTCCGAGGCTCACCAGTGCTGGTGCAATCCTCGAGCTGGCTCCAGTTGCAGCTAGCGCCCCAGCCCCTGCGGTGCGCGGCCTTTGGTAGGTTGATTATAGTTATTTTATAACTTTTATATTTACTTACTTGGTATTGCTTCTGGCTTAAGCAATTTCAAGCGTTTGATTGCTGTTTTATTCGTTGGCTCTAGTTCCAGCACCTGAACATAGGTATTAATTGCATCACTGAGTTTTTGCTGCTTCTCTAGGGAATAGGCCATATTATTTAGGGCAACAGGATATTCAGCCTTTGCCCTTAAGGCGAGCCGGTAATGACGAATCGCATCATTATGGTTTTGCTGAGCAGCTAAAGCAAAACCAAGGGCATTTTGCACAAGGGCCTGGGCTTCTTCCGGTTCATTATCAAGTTGTTTAACCGCTTTTTTTAAAGTGGTAACAGCTTGAGCAAATAAGCGTTTATCCAATTGCACTGAACCAAGTTCATAGAGGCTGGCGGGATCCGCCTTGGTGTTGTTACTGCACTGCAGCTCCAATTTGGCCAGGCGAGCCTCATTTTTCCTCACCCTCAATACCTGCCGGGCTACCACCACTGCCACCAGGCCTAGCAGGCCAATCAAGCCCAGCAGATAGGCCTGGGGCAGTGTTATTTCCATCAAGCCTTAGCGGCACCCACCACTTTTTCAAAACTGGTGGGATCGAGGATTGCAATTTGAGAGAGCATCTTGCGGTTGATGCGCACATCAGCTTTTTTCAAACCGCCCATCAGGCGGCTGTAGCTGAGGCCATTGATGCGGGCAGCCGCATTGATGCGAGCTATCCAAAGGCGGCGGAAATCGCGCTTGCGGCGGCGACGGTCGCGATAGGCATTACATAGGGCCTTCATGACCCGCTGGTTAGCGGTGCGGAACAAGCTGCCGTTGCTACCGCGGAAACCGCGGGCTATGCGAAGAATCTTGTTACGACGTTTACGGGCAACGTTGCCCCTCTTAACGCGGGCCATGGTTCAGAAATAAATGCAGGTAGGAATAAAAAAAGAAGCAGCCGGCGATCAGCTGGCGTAGGGAAGCATGAGGCTTACGCGGTCGTGGTCGGTTTCATCCACCACTGCCATGGTGCCCAAAAAGCGTTTGCGCTTAGGGCTTTTATGGTCTAGCAGGTGGTTGTGAAATGCATGACGACGCATGAATTTGCCGCTGCCCGTAATGCGGAAACGCTTGGCGGCGGCCCGGCGGGTTTTGAGCTTCGGCATCTCTAACGTATGGCGCGCAAACAACCAAACTAGCTTCTCAACCTCCCTTTTGCCTAGCTACGTGCGTTTAGTTCCATTCGCCT
>MWMJ01000027.1:0-16857 GCA_002151525.1 Synechococcus sp. Lanier
TAAAACCATGGCCTGAGCTGCACTTAGGGCCAAAAACCCGATATCCGTAACAACAACCCAACCCCACTCCTTCAACAGCCACATGCCAGTAATCACCACTGCGGTGGTTTAAATCAAGTGGGATTACTCGATAGGGCTCCGCTGAGCTGCCGTTTTCGAATAACAACAATTCCACTTTGGTGGCCTGGGGGGCCGCCACCACAAAGTTCACCCCCGCTTCTGTGCAACTGCTGCCCAAGGGCCATGGCCTCCCAATTCCGAAAGCCATCTGCCCTCTGCCATCTGCCACAGTTCCAATTTAGCCACTGGCAGCTACTTCATTCCACCCATGGGCATTAGCCAATTGCGCGCCGATCTATGGGTTTTCCCGCCAAATCGCCATAGCGCTGGCGGTAACGCCTGGCTGCTGCGCAGCAGCGGCGGCTGTTCAGTGCTGGTGGATGCCCCACTTTTAAATGAGGAAAATCAACAATTCCTTGAAAGCCAACCACCCGGCTGGATTGTGCTTAGCCATCGCCAGGGCCATGGCCAGTGCAAACGCTGGCAGCAACTGTTGGGCTGGCCAGTGCTTTTGCAGGAACAGGAGGCCTACCTACTGCCAAATCTTGAATTAACAAATCAAACTGCCCTCCATTCATTCAGCCGCCAACACAGCATCGAACCTGGCTTAAATCTGCTCTGGACACCTGGGCCAAGCCCCGGCTCCTGCGTTCTCCACTGGAGCCAAGGCCTTAATGATGTGCTGTTTTGCGGGCGTTTGCTATGGCCCACCGCCGCTGGTGGGGTGTGTGCCCGCCCCAGCAACAACAATTTTCATTGGCCCCGTTTGCAACGCAGCTTGGAGCAACTACAAGCTTGGCTGCCTAGCGGTTCACCTGGGCAGATCGCTTGCGCCGCAGGGCTTGGCCCCCTGGCTGGGGCCAAGCTGGTGGAGCATGGCGCCCGGGCACTGCAGCTGAGAAGCATTGCGAATGCTGAAAATTAAGGTTGCACACTCGTTGCAGGCTCAATACGATTGCGGGGTTCACTGAATTCGTAAACACTTTTATGAACAAAGCAGATCTTGTTAATTTGGTTGCCGCCCGCACCGACCTCACCAAAACCGATGTTTCCCAGGTTGTTGATGCAGCCATCGAAACGATCGTTGATTCAGTTGTGGAAGGCAAAAAGGTTTCGATCCTTGGCTTTGGCTCCTTTGAATCCCGTGAGCGTTCCGCCCGCCAGGGTTTGAATCCTAAAACTGGCGAAAAGATCGCGATCCCAGCTAAAAAAGTGCCTGCTTTCACCGCCGGCAAACTGTTTAAAGAGCGGGTTCAAGGCTGATTCACCTGCTAGAGGCGCTCCCCGCTCATCTGAGGGGGGAGCTTTTTATTGCCCAGGCTTGCCGCAGCCAACGGCAGCGTGGTCGCTTTGCCCCCACCCCCAGTGGCCCTTTGCATCTGGGCAACCTGCACACAGCATTGCTGTCGTGGTTGTTTTGCCGTTTGCAGGGAGGGGAATGGTTATTGCGCATCGACAACCTCGACACACCCCGGGTGCAAGCCGGGGCAGAAGCGCAAATAATTGCTGATCTGGCCTGGCTTGGTTTGGCTTGGGATCCACCTATCTGGCGCCAAAGTGAACGCCGGGGTTTATACGCCAGCGTTCTTTCAGCCCTACGCCGCAGCGGTGCGCTTTACCCCTGCCGTTGCAGCAGGCGCATGTTGGCCCATCTTTCCGCACCCCATGGTGGTTGGCCCCTTTACCCGGGCACCTGCCTTGATAAACAGCACAGCTGGGGGGAAGAACAAAGCAAATTACCGAGCTGGCGCTTGCGTTTGCCCGCCACTGAATTGGAATGGCAGGAGCTGGGTAATTACCCAAATCAATTAAATGGCGCAGAGCAGGTGGGGGATGTGGTGCTGCGCCGCGCTGATGGCTATGTGGCCTATCACCTCGCAACTGCCGTAGACGAATTGTGGATGGGCATTAATACGGTTGTGAGAGGAAGCGATCTTTGGGTTTCCACAGGTCCCCAGGTGGCACTAATGCAAATGCTTGGCCAAACAGCGCCCGAGTATTTGCATCTGCCGCTGCTCTTGGATAACCAAGGCAACAAATTGGCAAAACGCGATCGGGCCCTAGGCGTAGTTAGCTGGCAGGCCCAAGGCGGTAGCGCCGCACAATTGATTGGCAAATGGGCTGCTCAAAATGGCTGGGTAGCGCCAGGCAGCAGCATTAGCGCCCAAGAATTGTTGGAAGAACTTAAAAATAAACCAAACAAAATTTCACTAAAAACCCTAAAACAGCAACTTCTTTAGAATTAATTCGGGATCAAGTGTGTGTATTCACACCATTATGGACAAAGGTTTTTTGTTTCCATGGGTCCAGCAGTAGCAGTTTCGAAAGCCACCATCACCTGTGTTTGCTGCGGCGGCAGCGGCGTGCTGCGCCAAGGCAGAGACTCCTACCGCACTTGCCTGCCCTGCCTTGGCAAAGGTTTTCAGTTGCCTAACAAGCTCAAAGCTTCGCCCGCTTTTGCCGCCAGATGAAAAAGGCTGCGGTAGCAACCACCACGGCTAAGGGTGCTGCCGTGAGAAGCAGCAGAATAACGGCGGTCCAATCGGTGTACATCGGCGTGTTGAACAACAAGTTGGGCGCATCCATCATCGGTGCTGCCTTGCTGATTTCACCAGTTCATGCGGGAGTTGTGTTCGACAACTGCAGCACTGCCAGTGATGGCAGCATCACCTGCGATACCCGTCCCACCGGCAACACCGCCACCGATGCAGTGGATGCCCAATACGGCTTAATGGATCAAGCCAGCCCGGGCTGGAATGAATTCATGCCATATCAAGGTTTCGACGACGACTTCGGCGGCAACTGGACCTAACAAACAACTTCAATTGGCCCAAGCGGCTGCCTTTGGTGGTTGAGCTGCAGCTGCCAGGTTGGTAATTGGGGTTTTTGCCACAACGGTGCAAAACATTTTTCTGCCGGTAGGTGGCCATAAAAAGCCAACACCATGGCTGCCACCTGCTTAGCTGTTAAGGCACCACCCCCATGGCGACGCTGTTTAGCCTCCGCCTGCAATCGCCAGCGCATCACCCGCCCATAACTAGGGGGGCGCAGCAATAAAAGGCCATCAAGTTGCAGCCAAATGGGTTGGTATGGCTGAAGCGTTGGCACACCTCTTGCACCCACACACCAACCCTCCAGCAAAAGCAAATCCCCAACCAAAAGGCGTTGCCCTTGGCGATCACCAGCACCAGCCGCTAGTTCCTTCACAAAACAAGGGGCCATCGCCTTGCCGTACTGGCGAAAATCAGCCAACACTTGCTTCAGTAGTGGTAGATCATGGCTGCCCGGTAAACCGCGTTGATACTGCTGTAATTGCGGCTGGGGCCAATAAAAATCATCTAGGGAAATAGTTACCAAACTCAGCCTTGTTTGCAATTGGCTTGCTAACCAACTTTTGCCACTACCCGGCGGGGCACATAAGCCCAATATTTTTTGGCCAGCAGCAGCGCGATCAACACACCATTGCTCTAACAAATCAATACTTGAAAACAACTCATCCCTCCTATTTGGGAACCATCAAAGGCATGGGATCAAGGGCAACCCAGCCATTCCCTTGACGTTCACGCCATTCGAAATGTAGGTGGGGGCCACTGGCAACACCAGTTTGGCCAACCCGCCCCAATAGGGAACTGGGCTCAACCTGATCACCAGGTTTCACATCAACCGCCGAAAGATGGGCATACAAACTTTGATTCAACTCACCATGGGCCACAACTACAGTGATGCCATAGCCAGAAATTGTGTCTACTAAAACCACTCGGCCGCTTTTAACAGGTCTTATGGCTTCCCCCTCCGGTGCCATCAGATCAAGGCCAGCATGCATGCGCCAACCCTTGCGGCTTTCTGAATAGCGCCAATTAAAAGGGCTGATATCCAGGGCTGGTTGATCGAGGGGGTAAAACAACAGAGCCGTTGCTCCAGGCTGTTTTTTAAAAGCCAAGAACCCTATTGGTGGTGGTGGAGATGGCAAAACACGAAAAATTTCTTCCAGATGGGCAGGTAGTTTTGTGTTAGTGCCCAGATCAGCCACCGGAGTGCTGCTTGGAATTAATGGGGGCTTACTTTCAGATGCAAGCCCCAGGGCAAGGAGAACGCCAATTGGCAAACAAAACCAGCGAGCCAGTGATAATTTGCCAACCATGGGCAACCGCTGTTGCAACTGAACCGTTGTAGCTGCTTTAACTGATAACCACCAGGGTTTAGGCGGGGCCGCCCAGCGCTTTTTCCAAACGCTCCATCACCCGCTCCAAGTAGAAACTTGCGGCTTTTTACCTGGGGGGATAGGGGAGCAGATTGAATATCTTTGGCACGTTCATTAAACACGCTGTTCGCGGAACACAAACTTCCAATTATTATATTTTAAACCCACTAAATCACCAGCAACGGAGAAGTAGAAAAATTCAGGCGAGGGCTTTTTATCTATTTCACCAATCCAAAATAAAGCATATTATAACCAGTAGCTAATAGCAACTGCAATAACATTAATGCCATAGGGGAACAAGCACACAGGAGACCGCCAAATACGCAATAAAATCCTGGCTGTTTAAACCATCCCAGCAGATTTTTATTATCAACGCTCACCCCCAAGCTGAGTATTATCATGAAAATGTTGCTTTAACTAATATTTCTGGCAATGAGTTTATCTTCCAGTGCTACCAATCATTACTAAAACAATCGCCACAAGGCCAATCAAAGTAATCATCACCGCAGTTGCAGCCGCAAGCGAAGGCTCCTCCTTATAGGTAAATTCCTGCCGTGATAATCGCTTCAGATTTTTACGATGCACAAGGGTGGCAGACGCCATAGCCACCACACCAGTACCCACAAATGCATAGGAAATCAGTTGAACACTCCAGCCTTGATTAGCAATTGCCGTGGGGTTAGTGCTACGGATTGCAGTAACAATTTTATCTAAACCAAAACCAAAACTAATCAAAGAGAGGCAGGTGCGAATCCAAGCCAATAGGGTGCGCTCTGCCGCGTCGCGATTGCGTTGCTTTGCTAATTCATCGGTAATTGCCATAGCAGCGTAATATTTTTTGATGGTTAGGCCAGGTAACCGCAACAGGCAACCAGATTGAAATGCCTATTCAGAAAAGCAAGCGGGCGGCGGGAATCGAACCCGCATCATCAGCTTGGAAGGCTGAGGTTTTACCACTAAACTACGCCCGCGAATCAGGCAAGTTTTGCCAGATCTTCAAGCATGATAGGCGCACCGTGCGCAAATAATCCCGCTTGGGTAGCTTGATTGATCCACCGGCTTCTAAGCCAAGTCTGCTTTCGGCAGGCAGAGAGCGGCGTTTGATTTGGAGTTATGGCCTTGGCGATGCCGGCACCGGCATGGCCGCCACCCAAATGGGCTTCTACCTGTTTGTGTTTTTCACATCAGTTGTGGGACTACCCGCCTGGATGGCAGGCAGTGTGTTGATGGTTCTCAAGCTTTGGGATGGCTTAAACGATCCATTTGTTGGTTTCCTGAGCGACCACACCAAGCACCCCCTTGGCCCTCGAATCCCTTGGCTTTTGTATGGCGCCCTGCCCCTTGGCATTTTTGTTGTCGCCAGCTGGTGGAATCCCCCAGGTGGCATCTGGATCAAATTTGCAGTGCTTGTTGCTATCGCTTTTTGCACCCAGGTTGCTTACACCTGCGTTAATTTGCCCTATTCCGCTCTGGCAGCGGAGCTAACGCCGGATATCGATCTACGCACAAGGCTTAATGCCGCCCGTTTTACCGGCTCGATCGTGGCGGGCCTCAGTGGCGTGGTGATCGCTGCCCTAGTGGGCGTGAAAGTAAATGAATGCAACGGCGGTGCAGGCCTAAATGGTGCTGCCTTCCTTGTGATGGGATTGATCACTGGTGTTGTGGTGGCCGCCGGCACTTTTGCCTGTGGCTGGGGTTTGAAACCCTTCGCTAAACACTGCCAGCAGCCCAGCGCAAAGCCAGAACCAATCAAGCAACAGCTGCTTCGCATCTGCCGCAATGGCCGTTTTTTAAAAGTGCTTGGTCTTTATTTACTGCTTTGGTGCGCATTGCAGTTGATGCAAACCGTGGCACTGCTTTATCTAAATGTGTTGATGCAGGTGCCCTCGAGCTGGAGCACCTGGATTCTGGTGCCATTTCAAATCAGTGCCCTAGTGGGCTTGCAGCTGTGGAGCTGGGTGAGCAGCCGTTGGGGGCGGATTACAGCCCTGCGCACCGGCGGCCTGTTGTGGATTGCCGCCTGCGGGGTGGCAATGCTTTTAGTGCCCTTAAACGCTTCGGTGGCGCCATTGGGTTCATTTAGCAATGGCCTGAATTTTGTGATGATTGTGATCACAATCCTGGCTGTGGGCCTCGGCGGCTCCACCGCATTTTTGATTCCCTGGTCTTTATTGCCAGATGCGATCGATGCAGATCCCGAAAAACCAGCGGGGCTTTACACCGCCTGGTTGGTGGTAATCCAAAAATTTGGCATCGGCCTCAGTATTTTTGTGCTTGGCAATGTGCTCACCCTCAGTGGCTATAGGGCATGCACCAACGCCGCCCTATTGCCCCAGTCGGCCCTCACCACCATCAGGCTTTGCATGGGGATAATCCCTGCTGTGATGGTGGTACTTGGTTTGTTAGTAGTTCGCCGCTGGCCGAGGCGTGCCCACATCGATGGCTTTCAACCATGAAAATACCCAGATGGCTACAAAGGCTCGGCAGCAGTGCCCTAATCGGCGGCCAAGCCCTAGCAGCTGCCGCTCGGGGCAAGATCAACAAGAGTGAATTAATAGACAACTTTATGGAAGCTGGCCCGGGCAGTTTCCTTGTGGTTTTAATTACGGGCATAGCTTCCGGCACCGTATTCAATATTCAAGTGGCTGCTGAATTAACTAAACAAGGGGCTGGCTCAACAGTTGGCGGCATTTTGGCCCTTGGCTTAGCAAGGGAGATAGCTCCCCTACTAACCGCCACCTTGATCACAGGAAAGGTGGCCACCGCCTATGCGGCATCCTTGGGAACGATGAAAGTAACGGAACAGATTGATGCAATAACAATGCTTCGCACAGACCCGGTGGAATTTCTTGTGGTACCAAGGGTTTTAGCGTTGCTGGTTATGTCGCCAGTGCAATGTTTACTATTTTTTGGGGTTGGGCTTTGGTCGGGACAATTCAGTAGCACCTTGCTTTATCGAATTCCACCAAATGTGTTTTGGAATTCGGTGCGCACTTGGATGCAGCCCAGTGATGTGCCATCGATGTTGATTAAAGCAACCGTATTTGGTTTGATTATTTCAATTATTTCCTGTGGTTGGGGTTTAACCACAAGGGGCGGCCCCAAGGAGGTGGGCACAAGCACCACAGGGGCGGTTGTGATGATTTTAGTGGTGATTGCAATCGTAGACGTGATACTTACTCAATTACTATTTGGTTAACTTATACTTTATCATTAAAAATCTACGATTTTTGTTCACAAAACGACTGAATCTAATGACTGAATCTAATGACTGAATCTAATGACTGAATCTAAAGTTTCCATTGTTCAAGAAATCACACCAAGCCCCTGGGTGGCCCTTGGCATGCTGCTAATCGCTGCTTGTGCTGGCCTGCTCTATTGGCCCTTGGCTTTAATTTTTGGTTTATTTGGCATTTTTTTAGCAATCCAAACATATCTATTGCGATTGCGCTTTGAGGCGGATGCCCTGCTTGTATTACGCGCTAAAGGCACAGTTGAAATTAAACGTTTTCCCTATAAAGATTGGCAATACTGGCAGATTTTCTGGCCGCCATTTCCTGTGCTTTTTTACTTCCGTGAAGTGAACAGCATTCATTTCTTACCGATGCTTTTTAATGCAGATCAACTAACGGAACAACTCACGCAGCGGCTCGGTCCCAGCGGAAAAATTGAAACTGCGGCGTTAGCTGAAGAAGCTTCCCCTCCCCACTCAAACTAAAACGGGCAAGCTTGCCTTCTGCAGCAACAAAACCGCTGAAATTCCCTCCCCCACCAGCTGTGTGCAAACTCACCAGCTGCACCTGTGCACCCACTGCCCTACTGAGCCGTTTGCGGATCAAACGCTTGAAGGCAATCGATGCAACTGGATTCATGCCGGATCCCGCAAATTGATGAATTAGGTCTACAGCAACAAATGGCCACAAACCGCCAAGCAATAGAATTGCTTTGGTATCCAGCAATACATAAACCCAGCTGGTGCCACACTGCCCAAAGCCATTTTCAAAGCTGTGGATGAGCCTTGGCAGCAATTGGCGCTCCAGGAGCTGCAGCAAAAACGCGCTGAGCTGCAGGCGGAAATCAACGTTTTGGAGAGCCGTAAAACCCAGCTAGAGGCTGAAATCAACAATCATTTTGTTGGTAATGCCGATGGCATAAGCCGCAGGGTGAAGGGCTTTCACGACTACCTAACCGTGGCACTGCAAGACCTTGCCCGCAGTGTGGAGCAACTGCCTCTCATACCTGAAACCGTAACGCTGCGGGCCTCACCCCTTGATCAAAGCGGCTCCAGCAGCCTTGCTGCAGAGCAAGCGCCAGCCCCCAGCACTGCCATCGGAATTTTTAGTGATGATGCCGATCTGATCATCGAGCGCCTGAACACATTTAAAAACAACCCCGATTTCTCCGCCGAGCCCTGGCAACTGCGCCGCAGCCTTGATGAAAATTCAATGCAATTGCTATTGCGTTGGTTCCTCGAGCAGGGGGGCCGAGGTGCCCAACCCAGTGGCGGCAGCCGCAATCGCAATGTGCTGGTAACGGCAGCAGCCATAGCCACTTTGGGGGAGCTTTATGGCGATCGTTTTCAAACGCTTGTGCTCGCTGGCGAACCGGAAAGGCTTGGCGATTGGCGCCGAGGCTTGCAGGATTGCCTCGGCCTTACCCGCGAAGACTTTGGCCCCAATAGTGGTGTTGTGTTGTTTGAACGTCACGAGGCCCTGGTGGAAAGGGCCGACAGATTGGAGGAAAGGGGTGAGCTGCCTTTCATCGTTATTGATGCAGCTGAAACATCAGTGGCAGTACCAATTTTGCAATTCCCCCTTTGGTTGGTATTTGCCGCTGATCCAGCCGAATTAAACAACCCTGAAGATCTGCTGTGATTACCAACTACTTACTTGTGATGCCGATTGCATATCTGCTGGGCTCAATCCCCAGCGGTTATCTGGCGGGCCGCTGGCTTAAGGGCATCGATATTCGTGAGCACGGTTCAGGTTCCACCGGCGCCACCAATGTGCTGCGCCATGTGGGTAAAACTCCAGCCTTAATAGTGTTCCTCGTGGATGTTTTCAAAGGCAGTGCAGCGGTTTTAGTGGCTAAGCAATTGCTCGGCAGCGATGCCCATGGCTGGCTGGTAACCGCAGGTTTATTAGCGCTGGCGGGGCACATCTGGCCCATCTGGCTTAAGGGCAAAGGCGGTAAAGCGGTAGCTACCGGCCTTGGCATGCTGCTGGGGCTTTTGCCGGCCGTGGGTTTCGCAAGCCTTGGGATTTTTTTGTTAGTGCTTAGTTTCAGCCGGATCGTTTCGCTTTCCAGTGTGGTGGCGGCCCTTGCCCTGCCGGCCTTGATTTGGATCGCTGGCTACAGCCAAACCACGGCTTATTTGAGCCTTAGTGTGCTTGCTGCCCTTCTGGTGGTTTGGCGCCACCGCGGCAATATCAAAAGATTGTTAGCCGGCACTGAACCAAAGATTGGTAAGCGCTCTAGCCAAGCTCACAACTCCGCGCCGCCGCCTTAACAACGGCTTCCATTAAGGCCGATCGCAAACCGGCCCGCTCCAGTTCCCTCAGGCCAGCAATGGTGGTGCCACCAGGGCTACTAACCATGTCTTTGAGTTGGGCTGGATGCAAACCCTTTTGCTCCAGCAATAGGGCAGAGCCCCGCAGCATTTTGATTGCCAAATCAGTAGCTAACTGCCTTGGCAACCCAGCTGCCACTGCTCCATCAGCTAAACCCTCCACCACCAATGCTGCAAAGGCAGGTCCTGATGCAGTGAGCGCTAAAAAGGCATCCAACTGCTGCTCGGGCAGCTCCATCACCTCACCCACCAGTTCGAATAAAGCGATCACCTGAGCCCGCTGGCTAGGGCTAACATCAGCGCCAAAAGCAATGCCCACCAATCCCTGTTGCACCAGCGCAGGGGTATTGGGTACCACCCGCACCACCCCATGGCCGGGAAATGCTTTCTGCAAGCGCTCAAGGCCCACACCGGCCAGCACTGAAATCAAGAGGGGCCTAAAAGCAAGCGCATTTTGGCTGTGGGCTGGATGCTGCAAAAAATCAGCAAGCTGTTGGGGCTTGATGGCAAGCAGTTGGAGGGGTGCAGCAAGGCAGGGGCCAGGATTGACCCCAACTTGTATGCCATAGCGCTGCTCTAATTTTTGTGCAGATGCAGCAGTTGCTACGCAACCAACCACCTGCTGCGCTTGAAACAATTTTTGCTCAAGCAAAGGCTGCAATAAAGCCTGGGCCATCTGGCCTAAACCAATGAGCCCTAATTGATAACCAGTAGTTTCAACCGTTAAGGGCATCCGTGCGGCCCCAGGCTGGGCTTGGAGCTGCGGGCTGCTCCAAGTTGGTGTCGCGGGAGATAACGCTTGGGGAGGCGGATTCCTCGGTGCTGGCGGTGGTAACGGTTACGCAGC
Source organism: Synechococcus sp. Lanier (assembly GCA_002151525.1). GTDB lineage: Bacteria > Cyanobacteriota > Cyanobacteriia > PCC-6307 > Cyanobiaceae > Synechococcus_D. The sequence goes on from MWMJ01000027.1 coordinate 10,678, forward strand.
TAGGGGCAAACAGGAAAATGCTTTCTCCTACCCGTTCCTGGTGTCCGTCGATGGCAAAGGTGCCACCTGCAACAAAATCAACGGCCCGTTGGGCTTGATCTGGCTCCATCATCGTGAGATTGATGATGATGGTTTTACGTTCGCGCAAAGCTTGAATCGCCTTGGGCATTTCATCGAAACTGCGGGGTTCCATCACGATCACCTCTGCAGCACTGGAAGAGATGCCAGGCATGCCGATCACATTCGAGCCGATGAAACTTTCACCGAGGTCAAACTGATTAGCCATTGATAGGGCACCACCGCGGGGAGCTGGTTCACCAGCATCGATGGATTCATCGTACTCAAGGTCGTCGTCGTAGTCGGAATCCAGGTAATCGTCACCCGTAACAACCGATTTCAGACGCGAGAACAATGACACCGTCTTTACCCCGTAGGACGTGATGCTCCTAGATAGCGCCCCCTGAATGCACTTGCAAGTTCTTGGTTACAGATTGCTGTTGAAATAGGCCACTGCCAAGCCGCACCAGGGTGCTGCCCGCTGCCACCGCAAGGGGCCAATCGTTGCTCATGCCCATTGAAGAACCGGGCAATTGCAGCTCTGCCGCAAGGCTGGCTCCCTGTTTAAAGATTTGGGCCAGTTCATCAGCTCCTAAATCCTGGGGCGGAATCAGCATTACCCCAACCCAATCAACGCCAGGTAGTTCCTTCAATTGCGGCCACTGCTGGCGCAATTGCTCCAACTGAAATCCACCCTTATTTGGATCTAAACGCAGCTGCACCTGGGCATAAAGCTTGGGGCTACGGCCCTCCTCAAGGGCAATGCGACTGATGCGTTTTGCTAATTCCAAACTATCAACGCTATGCAGGCAGCTAAATCTGGCCAGCACTGGCCGCACCTTATTGGTTTGCAATCTGCCAATAAAATGCCAATCGATATCAACTAAATCTGCCAATAAAGCTTGCTTTTCTTGCGCTTCCTGCAACCTACTTTCGCCAAAACTGCGTTGGCCTAGTTCATAAAGCAACCGCACAGCATCGGCGGGTTGCCCCTTGCTAACGGCCAGTAGCTGCACAGAAGCAGCCAGCTCACGCCGCAACTGCCGATAGCGCTGCGCTAATGAATCCACGCTTTAGATGAAAGTTTGATCAAACAACTTCTGCCACAGCGGTAAATCAACTGAACGATTACGTCTCTCCCTCAACAGATTTTGCTCAGCCAGATGGCGGGCATCAAGCAAAGGCATCGAGTCAAAATTAGCGCCGCGGCCGTGGAGGCTTACCCGGAAAAACATGCGCTGGGCGTAAAGCGTGGCATAAACCTCCTGGGCCTCCCCAGCCGGACACACCCGATAGAGCAAACCAAAAGTGGGATGGTTTAGGTAACGCTCAGCACTCACAGGGGCTTGCTCCGTGGAAGATCTCAGAGGCTGCCAAAACGCATTCGAAGCGCCACAAGCAACAGCAAAGCCAAAAGGCCCTTCCTATCCAACCAGATCAATGGTTTGCGGGGCACCCGCAATGCCGCTGGCGATCGCCACAGATCAGTGCGGGCCAGTAGGGCCTCAGCCCCCTGTTCCGCCCGCAGCAACACATTGGCCAGCAGCCTCTCACCAAGGGCTAACACAAGCCCCAGCAACTGTTTCCAGCCAAGCTCCCGCAGGTTCAAAGCGCGGGTAGCCAGCCCACGGATGAGATTTTGCAATTCCTCCTGCACAAGTGGCACAAATCGGAGCGCCAGCAGCAATTGAAAGCCGAGTTTTTGCACTGGCACCCCCAGGCGCTCCAAGGGCCGCAGCAGGGCACTAATCCCCCAGGCCAACTCCTCCGGTGGTGTGCTCACCAGCAACAGATTGGCGCTGTGCATCACCGTAAAAAGCAAACTTGCCGTGTTTAAACCCAACTCAGCCGAGCGTTTAGTGATGCGCAAAGGGCCCGCCTGAAAAAGCACCCAGGCTGGCGGTGCGGGCAACTTTTGCTCCACTGGGGGGGCTTGCAGCGGTTGGGGTCTTTCCTGGCCACTGGGCAAAAATGCAGCCAGTAAACCCACCGCCAGGCCTAAGGCCAATAGAACGGGCAAACTGCGTTGCCAAACCCGCAGGGCGATGCCACTGCAAAAAGTAAGCGCTAGCAAAAGCACCACTAGGGCCAAGCGCCAGCCGGGCCCCGCCAGCACTGGCGTTAGTAAAAAAGCCAAGCTCCAAAGGAACTTAAGGCGCGGATCCAGCTGCCTTAACCAGCCCCCACCAGCTACGTATTGGCCATAGGGAAGTTGCCGCAGCCAATCCATCAACGTTCAGCAGCCCTCGATTGATCCCTTTCGGCATCACGCTGTTGTTTACCCCGCCAAAACAAGCGCAGGGGAGAACCCTCATAGCCCAAACCCTCTCTGATTTGACGTTCCACATAACGGCGATAGGTATCACCAAACAACTTTGGATCGTTCACAAATAAGGTGAAACTTGGCGGCCGCACTGCCACTTGGGTGCCGTAGTAAAGCTTGCCTTGGCGGCCACCTCGGGTGGTGGGGGGCGTACGCCAACTAAGGGCTTCTTTGAGCACTTCATTTACCACTGAAGTGCTCACCCGGCGGCGATGTTGCTCCACCGCAAGGGCGGCCAATGGAAAAATGCGCTCCACCCGTTGGCCGGTGAGCGCAGATATGAACAACATTGGCGCCCATTCAAGGAAATAAAGCTTTGAGCGCAACTCCTTTTCCATGGCGGGCAGGGTGTGGCTGTCTTTGGAAATAAGGTCCCACTTATTCACTGCCACCACACAGGCTCGGCCGTCTTCTTCTATGCGGCCAGCAAGCCTTTGATCCTGCTCTGTTACCCCCTCTTCTGCATCTATCACCAAAACGCACACATCACTGCGTTCAATCGCCTTAAAGCTGCGATTGATGCCAAAAAATTCAGGGCCATAGGAAACGCTGCGACGGCGGCGAATACCTGCGGTATCAAGCAATTTCCAAGTTTTACCCTCCCGCTCAATAGTTGTATCGATCGTGTCGCGGGTGGTGCCCCTAATGGGGCTAACGATGGCTCGATTTTCGCCGCAAATTGAATTGAGGATGCTGCTTTTACCCACATTTGGCCTGCCGATAATGGCCAATTGGATCGGTTCCTCCAGGCCCTCTAATTCTTGGCTGGCAGGCAAAAAGCTGATCACCTTATCGAGTAGTTCACCGGTGCCAGCACCGTGGATGGCGGAAACCGGATAGGGCTCACCAAGGCCAAGGGTCCAGAAATCGGCTGCCATGGCGAGGCCCTGATCGGGCGACTCGCATTTATTAACTGCAAGTAACACCGGACAATTCTGGTGACGCAACCACTCGGCAATGCTTTCATCGGCGGCGGTGAGGCCCTGTTGACCGTCCACAATCACAACAGCAACAGCTGCTTCTGCCATGGCGAGCTTGGCTTGCTCGCGTATTTCAGGCAAAAATTCACTGTCGTCGTTAAAAACCAAGCCGCCGGTATCAACCACCTTGAAGGTGCGATCAGCCCAATAGCCTTCCTGGTATGTGCGGTCGCGGGTAACACCCGGTTGGTCGTGCACGATGGCATCTCGGCTACGGCAAAGCCGATTAACCAAGGTGGACTTACCCACATTGGGACGTCCGATGATTGCCACCACCGGCAGGGCCACGGTTGCTCTCCCCTAAATATTTCGTACCAATGACCTTACAGCCAAGCCTTAACCGCAATTTTTTAAAAGCTTTTGCCTATTGCAACAACCCGTGAAAAGTTTTCTGCGATTGATTGTGCTAACCACTGGCCTGATCGCCCTCACACCAGCTTTCGCTGGAGACGAGTTATTGCAAGAAGTTTACCCCAGCCTGGCTGAATGGTGGAACGGAGAGGGGCTACTTGCACCGAACTCAAAGCCGAGAAAAAGCCTCAGGGAGGAAGGCCTGGAATTTGGTGGTAAGTATTACGGAGCACTATTTGGAATCCAGAATTCAGCCAATGGATCGGCTAGTCCCTGGGACGACGGAGGCCAACTTAACTTCAGCCTGAATGCAGGTAAATTACTTGATATCTCCAGCCTGGAAAAACTGAAATTCAATGTTCAGGGCCGTTGGCGGGAACCAAGTATTTATGCAGATCCTAACACCTATGTGGCTGGCAACAGCATGTTTGATCCCTCCAACTGGGCTTCAGGTACCGGTTGGCGGTTACTTCAAGCAAACGCCGAATATATTGATAACCTCGGCACAAGTTCTCCAAATCTGCTTTGGTTAAAAGCTGGTTGGGTTCAGCCCCGCTATGAATTCGCCCTCCAACCTCTGAGCGATAAATTCCTAAATAATGCCGTAAATAGCGCAAAGGGAATTGGCGGCAATATCCCCTTTTCAAGTAGCTTTAGCACCTGGGGTGCCATGGCCCAAGTAAACCCAAATCCCGCTCTGGCATTTAAGGGGGGTGTTTTTATGGCCTATCCATCAGCTACCTCCTCTAGCAACCATGGCCTCTGGTTTGAAGGGGATGTAAATAGCAATCAAAACAGTTTGATGGCTATGCTGGAATTCACCATTCGGCCCAATTTAGACCAAGGACGTCTGCCAGGACGCCTCGCATTAGGGGGTTACAGCTACAATAATAAGACCTCTAGATCCGCAGCCAAAAGCAATGCGAATTACGGTCTTCAAACTGGTATTTATCTACAGCTAGATCAACAACTAACCCGCGAGGGTGAATCCAAACCAGGTGCTGAATTACAGGGACTTTCTAGTTTCAATATGTTGCTGCTCGCCCCTGAAGAAAACAATCAATTTCCCCTTTATTTTCATACGGGGCTTAATTACACAGGCCTAATCCCAGGTCGCGATAACGATGCCCTGGTAGCTTCTTTAGCCTATGGAGCCTATTCGCCTTACAACCCAGGGAACGTGAAATCCTCCACAGTATTTATAGAGGGTGGTTATCACATAGCGCTCAATCCCTGGCTGGATCTTTATCCATTTGTGCAATGGTCGGTGCGGCCTAGCGGCAATTCAGATACGTCCAATGCCACTGTTATTGGCTTCGCCACAAACGTGAAGTTCTGAGCGTCTGTCAGCGGGATTTGTACAACACATCGAGCAAGCATCAGCTCGGATTGCTTTCAGCCCCAGAGGACACCTGGCGACGCCAGGCCAGCAGCCAGCTGACCGCCGTGGCTCGCCGGGTGCGGCGTGGCACCAGTTCGTTCAGCTGATAGCCCTTGAAACCCAGCTCTTGTTTGAGCAATTGCTTATGGGCCGCTGGAATTGAACGGGTGAGCATCACTGTGGGGGGACGCTCACCAATGAAATCAGGGGCGATGGGGTAACTATCCCGCCATGGGAATGGAGTGCGGGGCCCCGCCGGCCAGGGCAAATCACCAGCGTCTAAGTATCCAAGCCGAATCCAAATCAATTCACATACCTGGCGATCCTCGAGCTTGTCCTCAAGGATTTCCCAGAGCAATTCATCACTGATTGATCCAGGGGATTGATCATTCATGGCAGCGGCACCTGGGGTAAGGGGGAAGTGGCATTAAGGAAACAGGCACTCTTAAATAACTGCTGCTGGCTTAATTGCTGCAGCTGGGGGCTGCCAGATCCCTGCCCAGGGAATTGCAGCAGAAACAATTGATCAAAGTCAGTGTCATCAATCGCTGGCAGACCCTGCCAGCCCAGGGCAGCGGCCAAGGCTGGCAGCCGCTGATGTTCCCAAAACAGCACCACAGAACGGCCAGCAAAGCTGGGATCTTCCAGCAGTTTTCGGGCGGCCATGGTGGAATCTTGGCGGGATCCCCAGAAGATTTTGATATTTAGACCAGTGGCTACGGCCAGGGGCACCGCTGATTGATAACTGCGGGCGTTCTGTTGATTATTAGGGTCAAGCTCAAAACTGCCGATGAACTCCACCGGCCCGAAGCAGGCGGGCAGCAATCGCCCCAGGGCAATGGCCCGCAGGAAACCTCTGGGGGAGAGGTTGTAATCGCCGCGGCTGGGATCCTTATCCCCATGGCGCAGCAGGATCACCTGCAGGGGCTGGGCCGCCAGGGGGGGCGCTAGAGCGATGCTGATAATTACGGCCCCAACCACGCAGGCAAGGGCTGCGAACGAGCTTTTTGAGATCTTTCTAGCGTCAGGCAACATGAATAAACCGGTGGGGCTCCCCTGCAAATGGTTGCACTGAACTTGTTCTCCCC
>MWMJ01000028.1:0-16751 GCA_002151525.1 Synechococcus sp. Lanier
CCATAGCTCAGGTGAGGCCTACCACTGCAATCAAGGGCCACCTGCACAAGGGCCTCATCGAGGGGGGCCACAAAGTGTCCAAAACGCTGGATGCCGCGCCGATCGCCCAGGGCTTGGCTTAGGGCTTGCCCCACGGCAATACCAACGTCTTCATTGCTGTGGTGATCATCAATATGGGTGTCGCCAACAGCTGTGATCTCCAGATCCAGCAGGCCGTGGCTGGCGATCTGGTTGAGCATGTGATCAAGAAAAGCCACCCCAGTGCTCACTTGGCAGCGGCCTGTGCCATCGAGATCTAGCTGCACTTGCACATTCGTTTCAGCGGTTGTGCGATGCACCTGGCCCTGGCGGTTTTTGGTCATGGATTTAGGTCCAGATGAGTGCAGTTTGATTTTGCGGGGGTGTGGCAAGCGGGTGATTAGCAGTTAGCAGATTACTGCTAATCGTGGCGCAAATGCGATTCATGGGTAGGCCAAATATTCCATCATTAAATGGATTTTCTGTGTAGGCACCAAGCCTTTCAGCCAAAACAAAACCAAATAGACAAATGAAGCCAATTAGGGCACCGCCTGGATCATGCATGGAATCAAGGCGAATAAATAATAAATAACTAAATATCCACACAATTGCTTTTATAAAGAGATCGTAGGATACTGGTAGGGGTTGATTACGAATGCGTTCAAGCCCACCCAAGGAGTTGCATGTTTCTTCCTGAACATTTAGTAAGTTGAGCCGCCCGAGGCCATCAATGCGGCCAAGATCGCACAACTTAAGAAGCTCAGCAGATATTAATTGCAATAAATCCTGACTGCTGCTATTCTTCTCAAGGCCAAGCTGTAGGCGTAGATCATCTATTTTGCGGGCACAAGTGGGGTGATAAGAGCCTCTGAGTTCTCCGTTTAAGGTCCAAACAAGTAACACTTGCAGGCCCAAAAGTTTGTTTAATTCCGCTGTTCTGTCACTGTCGTTTGGTAGTAGCCCCAACAAGCCGTTGCGCCAGTTGCGGCTGCTGTTAACCAGGCCGCCCCATAGGGTTCGTGCTTCCCACCAACGGTTGTAGGCCTGAGTGTTTCTAAATGCAGTAAATACAGAAACTGATATGCCCAGCACCGGTAAAAGTATCTCAGGTAATATTTGTTGGGCCAGATTAGGAGCTATTGGAAGGCTGATAAAGCAAAGCACTAGGGCAAATAATATCTCTTTGCCCATCGATTTAACTATCCACCAAGACATCACAAGGAACGACCAGCGGCCAACGGGATGAAGCACGGGGGATAATGTGGATAAACAAATATTATCTCCCTATGGCCGCCGCGACCCTGTTTCAACAAAATCCCCAGCAGGTTTTTGAATTGTTGTTGGAGGGTCACCAACGCTTTTTGGATGGCCATTCGCTTCATCCCCACTCCAGTGTTGAGCGGTTACATCAAGTGGCTGCAGGTCAACACCCCATGGCAGCGGTGTTGGGCTGCGCCGATTCACGGGTGCCTTTGGAATTGTTATTTGATGCAGGCCTTGGTGATTTATTTGTGGTTCGCAGTGCTGGAAATACGGTTTTCACTTCAGCGATCGGCTCTTTGGAGTATGCCGTGGCGCATTTGGGTATTGGTTTAATAATTGTGCTGGGCCATGAGCGCTGTGGTGCGGTGTCTGCTGCCCTTGATTTTTCAACACATTTGCCCCCTTCCCTCGGCCAGGTTGTGGGCCAGGTGCGGATGCAATTAATGGCGGGCGGAGTGCTACCTGAAAATCAAGCTTCTCAAGATCAAAATTCAAAGGATATCCTTCTTGATCGGGCATGCAGGGCTAATGCAATACAATCCGGCTGTAATTTGGTTAATTCCAGTGTGTTGTTAACGGATCGGGTGCGCGCTGGTTCATTGCTGGTAAAAACCGGCCACTACGACCTTGATACAGGTGAAATTGACTGGCTGGATTCAGTTCAAGCTTAGTTTTATTAAAACTATTTTTGTCTATTTCACATCCCTGTTATGCAGTAACCAGCATCCACATAGAGCACTTGGCCTGTAATTCCTGAACTCAATGGGCTTGCCAAAAAGGCTGCAGTGTTGCCAACTTCCTCTTGGCTAACTGTGCGGCGTAGGGGTGCCTTTTCTTCAACATTGTGAATCATGTCGAGGATGCCGCCGATGGCACTACTGGCCAAAGTGCGGATTGGGCCTGCACTGATCGCATTCACCCGCACCTGTTTTTCTGGCCCCAATTCAGCCGCTAGATAGCGCACAGATGCCTCTAGGGCCGCTTTAGCAACACCCATCACGTTGTAATTGGGGATCGCTCGCTCAGCACCCAAATAACTCAAGGTGATCACACTTCCACCTGGATTAAAAAGCGGTTTGGCATAGCGGCATAGGGGAGCCAATGAATAGGCGCTCACCTCAAGGGCTCGGCTAAAACCCTCGGGGCTGATGGCGCTGTAATCACCAATCAATTCCTCCTTGCCAGCAAAGGCAAGGCAGTGCACCAGCACATCAATGGAGCCCCATTGTTCAGCAACCCGCTTGAATACGGCCTCAATTTGGGCTGGATCCTGAACATTGAGGGGTTCAAACAAGCTTGGTGCCAGTGGTGCTGTGAGTTCACGCACCTTGCCCTCAAATCTGCCCTTTTCATCGGGTAAGTAGGTAACCCCTAATTCGCAGCCTGCCCCATGCAGCTGCTGGGCAATACCCCAGGCGATTGATTTGTTATTTGCAATACCGGTAACAAGGGCTTTCTTGCCGCGGAGATCAAGGAGCATGGAAAAGGCACCAACTATTAGGCGATTCTCCCCCAGCGGCGGCAGCATGGCTAAATGGCCCTGCATCGATCCCTGCCTTTACCCCAACAGGGCGACTTAACCCGGGGCTTCCCCGATCGGAATTGCCTGCTGCAATACCTGCGCCAGGAATTTCCAGCTGCGGCTGCCATTGATGGCCAGCTGAGCCCAGTTATTGGTGGCCGCAAGGCGGCGGAACTAGCTCTGCGCCGGGTGGATCCTCTGGCCTATGGGCGCAGCCGTAATTTTTTAAAAGGGGCGGTTACGCAACTCTCGCCATATATCCGCCACGGCCTGTTGGGCTTAGCAGAATTAAAGCAATGGTTAATTGATCAAAAGCGACCCTGGCGGGATCAAGAAAAATTAATTAGCGAGTTGGCTTGGCGGGATTTTTGGCAGCGCGTGTGGCAACAATTTGGAAACGGCATTTGGCAAAATATTGAAGAGCTTAAAACAGGTTATTCAGCTGAAAGTTATAGCGATTCGCTACCTTTAGATCTGCGCAATGGTGAAACAAAACTTGCATGTATTGATGCTTTTCAACGGCAATTAGTTAACACCGGCTGGCTCCATAACCATGCTAGGCTCTGGCTTGCTGCCTATGTGGTGCACTGGCGCCGGCTGCGATGGCAAATCGGTGCCCGATGGTTTTTGCAGCATTTGATCGATGCAGATCCAGCTAGCAATAACCTCAGCTGGCAGTGGGTGGCAAGTTGTTTTAGCGCTAAACCCTACGTATTTAATCGGGCTAACTTGGAGAAATATGCTGGAGATAGCTTTTGCCGCAGTTGCGCGATGGTGAATTCCTGCCCATTTGATGGCAGCTATGAACAGATTCAGGAGCAGCTTTTTATCCCAATACAGCCTAACCTTGATAAATTAAATGCTAACAAGTTGCAGGTAAAAAGTAGTAATTCAACAAATCATAATTCAATAAATTATAATTCAACAATCTATAGTTTAAGTAAAGAAAAGTTAGCCAAACCTTTGCTTTGGATCCATCAAGAGAGCTTGGGTCCCGCCAATCCCCTCTGGCGTGCCTGGCCGCAGGCGCCTGGCTTATTTGTATTTGATCGAGGTTGCATTGAGCATGGGCAGATCGGTTTAAAACGGCTGGGTTTTATATATGAAAGCCTTCTGGAATTGCCTCTGGTGTTGCGCAATGGTGATCCAGTAGTTGAAATTCAAGCATTTGCTAAACGCTGTGGCTGCGATGGTGTGCTAACTCAAGCCCCATTGGATCCACATTTAAAAAGAATCATTGCCGCTCTGCAGCAACAGCTTCCTGTGGTTGAAGTTGCTTGTGAACCATTTGTTGATTTGCCCAGCCCACCCCAATTGCAAAGGTTCACGAAGTTTTGGAAATTAGCTGAACCTTTATTGCGTGAACAGTTCATCAATGAATAATTCAAAATTTACTGCCTTCTAGCATTTTTTGCTCCTCTTCCCGGATCAGATTTGGATCCGGCAGCAGGTCTTGCTCTTTAAGGGCTGGCAGGGGTTCAGCCACCACTTCAGATGCCCTGCGGGGCGGGCTTTGCCATTGGAAGTTTGCCTCTGGAGCGCGGCTTTTACAAAGCGCTTCGCTTTCGTGCCGCAACTGATTTTTCACTTGCCAATGGCCCACTGCCTCAAAAAATTCCCTGCGGCTGGCTAGGCCTGAACTAAATGGTGAGGATCCATTGCCATTAAACAGGCGGGCGGGATCGGCAATCCAGCGCGGTTTGCAAATGCCAGCTTCAGTGGTGTTGGTGTCTAACCAAATGTGGATGCCATAGCCATCTGGTTGATTAACTACCGCAAGGCCGTCGTGGGGTTCATGGCGGCTTAAGGGATAGGTTTTCCAGCCCAATGGCGATTTGCTGGTGCCAACTACGGCCACAAATATCAAGGCACCGCCAACGGCTAGGGCTTTCCAGGGCATATCCATGGTGTTAAACAACAATTTTTGGCAAGGGGCATCCATGGAGCATTTAAGGTGGGCCCCATGGCAATTCCTCCCTTTGATCTGAGTGTTCAGCTGGCCGAGCTGGGTGAGGAGCTCGATCAGGCGGTGCTCCAGGTGCTTCGCAGTGGTCAATACATAGGCGGACCAGTTATTGCCAGCTTTGAAGAAGCATTTGCTGCTGCTTGTGATGTGCCCTATGCGATTGGCTGCAACAGCGGCACCGATGCCCTAGTGCTTGCTTTGCGGGCCCTTGATGTGGGGGTTGGCGATGAGGTGATCACCAGTTCATTTAGCTTTTTTGCTACGGCAGAAGCGATCAGCGCCGTGGGAGCAACGCCGGTTTTTGTAGATGTAAACCCCAGCAGCTATTTGATTGATTTGGATCAGGTAGAAGCTGCCATTACCCCCGCCACCAAAGCGCTGTTGCCCGTCCATTTATTTGGCCGCCCTGTGGATATGGAGCGGTTGATGCAATTGGCTAAACGCCATAACTTATTGGTGGTGGAGGATTGCGCCCAAGCCACCGGTGCTAGCTGGGCTGGTAGAGCGGTTGGTAGTTGGGGGGATGCCGGTTGCTTTAGTTTTTTCCCCACCAAAAACCTTGGTGCAGCAGGAGATGGCGGAGCTGTTACCTGCCGTGATGGGGCCCTGGCCCAAAGGGTGAGGGAATTGGCAGTGCACGGTATGCCCAAGCGCTATTTGCACACGAATCTTGGCTACAACAGCCGCCTTGATGCCCTGCAGGCGGCGGTGCTGCTTGTGAAATTACCCAAATTGCAGGAGTGGATCCAGCGCCGCCGGGCCATAGCTAGCGCCTACCTTGCTTCCCTTAGCGATTTAACCAATCTGCAAGTGCCAGATCCTGGCCCTGAGGGCCATAGTTGGAATCAATTTGTATTGCGTATTCCGGCCTGCCCGAATGGCGCTAATGCTTGTGATGATGCACATTCAACAACTTGTATTGCTTGCCCCACCAGTGAGATGCATGGCCTACCTGAAGGCCGTTGCCGCAATTGGTTGCAGAGTCAATTGCAACAGCGTGGTGTGAATACAATTATCTATTATCCAATTCCAATTCATCGCCAACCCGCCTATGTTGAACTTGGCTATGGCCCCGGCAGCCTGCCAGTTACAGAGCGCTTGGCTTCTGAAGTGCTCAGTTTGCCAATTTTTCCAGAATTGAATAATGCGCAATTGCAGCAGATATTAGAGGCGCTAGGTGTTGAATTTAAATAGTTTTAGTTCGACGGCTCCAGGGATTTAAAGCTAGCGCAGCATTGCTTAAATCACCCCTATCGCTGATTTCTTCGCCGCACCAAGTTGGAATATTGATGCAGCTATCTGCTGCGGTTAATTCCACTTCCGCAATGATCAGGGGTGCATTTTCTTCTTCAAATACATCTACCACCCAATCACCACCAGCTAGCTGAAGGTGATGGCGAATTTTTTGTAATTTGCAAGGGGCTAATGATAGCAATTGTTTTGCTTCCCCATGGGGCATGGCCAGTTCAAATTCATGGCGCACCACCACATCAGCGGTGGGTGCTTTTAAGGTGAGCCAGGCTTCCTCCGCGCTGCAGCGCACCCTTACGGTGAAACCACTGCTGCCTTGGCTGAGGTAGCCCTGCTGCAGGGGTTCTGACAGCTGCACCAATGGTTGCCAGCCATCATTAATAACAAAAAATCGCCGTTCAATTTCTAAGCCCATGGTTTGATTAATTGCTTAGTTTTGAGATGGCATCGCATCACTGAGGCTGCCGGCCCAATGCAGCTTGTGGCTGAGATTACTGAAATAGGAGGGTTGTTGATCCAACGACACCAAGAGCGCATGGTGATCAGCCTGACGAATTACACAGCGATCACCGGGTTCCAATACAGAAGCAAGGGCACCGTCTTTCCAAAGCTTCACCCGCCGATTGCTTTCCCCTAGGGGCCAAATCGCCAACACCGAGCGGGGGGGCACCACCACCGGCCTGCTGGAGAGGCTCATCGGACAAATTGGGTTTACAACGATCGCATCAATTGAAGGATGCAGGATCGGCCCACCCGCTGCCATGGCATAGCCGGTGGAACCCGTGGGCGTGGCGATGATCAAGCCATCACCTTGGTATTGACCAACCACTTCTGCATCAATTTCTAGTTCCAACCTGCAGGTGGGCGACGACTCCTCCTGGGCCGGACGCATATAAAAATCATTCAAAGCCAGATGGCAAGGATGGCCTTGGCTGTCTTGATGGTCGCCACTATCAGGTATGCCATCGCCACGATCGATGCTGGCCTGCAACATCAAACGGCGCTCGAGGGCGTAATGACAATCGAGCAGCCGTTGGCAAAGGCCATTGCCATCTTCCGCCAGCAGGTTGCTGAGCAAACTGCTTTCGTGGGTGAGAAAACCAAGGTGCCCGCCAACGTTGAAACTGAGCAGCGGCACCCCCAGGGGCCCCATGTAGCGGGCTGCCCCAAGCACCGTGCCATCGCCCCCCAAAACAAGCACCAGATTTGGTAATCCCCCTTCGGCAAGTAGGCCTGGAAAGGGATTGCTATTTAAACCACTCATAGCAATGGTTACTTGGGAACCTCGCAGCTGCAGCAGTTCTGCGCAACGGCGGGCCATGCGTTCAGCACTTTGGCTACCGCTGCGAAACACCACCCAAACGTGGTTTAGTTCCATGCGGAATTACCAGCGCAGCAGATTGAATTGCTCCATATCCACCGTGTCGCGGTTGCGATATAAGGAAAGCAAAATCGCCAAGCCCACCGCCGCCTCTGCTGCCGCCACTGTGATTACGAAAATTGCATAAACTTGACCGCGAATTTCATTGCCATCTAGGTAGCTGGAGAAAGCCATTAAATTAATATTTACTCCGTTCAACATCAGTTCAATACTCATCAATACCCGCACCGCATTGCGGCTATTGATTAAGCCCCAAACCCCTATGCAAAACAACAGTGCTGCCACTGTTAGGTAGGCCTCCAGAGGCACTGAGAGGTTGGTCATCGTGTTGTTTGCTCCATGGTTGTTTTTTCTACTAATAGGGGGCTGCGGGCTTTTTCAATTAGGGCTTGATCAACCGCTTCTCCAGTGCCAACATCGGTGGCAAACACATCCCTTCGGGCCAACACAATCGCTCCAATCATCGCCATCAGTAGTAGCACTGAGGCAAGTTCAAATGGCAGTAGGTAGTCGCTAAAGAAATGCTCACCTAAGCGAATAACCGCATCTTCACCGATGGATTGGGGTCCGGGTGTTGCCCAAGGGGTGGTGAACGACACCCGCAGCAGCAGAGTTAGTAAGCCAAGACAAACCCCACTTGAAAGCAAGCGCCTTAAGCCCATGCCAGGGGATGCAGCCATGGCTTCTTTTTTGTTAACTAGCATGATCGCAAACAGGATCAATACATTAACTGCCCCCACATAAATGAGCACCTGAGCTGCTGCAATAAAGCTGGCATTAAGCATTAAATAGAGCCCGGCCACCGCCAGGAACACACCACCTAGTAAAAAGGCGGCATACACAATATTGGGTAGCAGCACCACCCCTAGGGCACCAATAACTACGGCGCCAGCGAGCAGAACAAAAACAATTAGTTCTGTGATTTCAGCAATGGGTGGCATCAGCTTTGATCCTCAGATTTAGCCATGCCGGCTATCAATTCAGCCGGTAGTTTGCCTGCCCTAGGGCGGCTTGGATCCACTCCATGGGGATCCATTTCACCTTTAGGCAGGTAGGCCAGTTCCCTAAGGGCTTGCACCGCCGGGTCGCTGGTAACGCTGGTGGGCAGCCTGCCAAGGGCCACGTTGTCGTAATTGAGGCTATGGCGATCAAAGGCCGCCATTTCGTATTCCTCAGTCATCGATAAACAATTAGTTGGGCAATATTCCACGCAATTTCCACAAAAAATACAAACACCAAAATCAATTGAATAATTGCGCAGTTCTTTTTTCTTAGTGGACTTATTCATCACCCAATCCACCACGGGCAGGTTGATTGGGCACACCCGCACACAAACCTCACAGGCAATGCATTTATCAAATTCAAAGTGAATCCTGCCCCGATAGCGCTCAGAAGGAATCAGTTTTTCGTAGGGGTATTGCACAGTTATCGGCCTGCGGCGCAGGTGATCGAAGGTTACCGATAACCCCTGGGCGATGTTTTTGCTAGCGCTCACCGCATCACGGGTGTAGTCGCCCACCTGTTTAAGAAAGCCGAACATGGAGTGGCAGCAAAGGGAAGGGGCTTAAAAGGAGGTTTGGTGAGGACTTAGGAACTAATTCCACCCATGATGCCTGGAAAGGCTAATTTCAGGGCAGCTGTTAGCAGCAGATTCACAAGTGAAATTGGTAGCAGGAATTTCCAGCCAAAATTAAGCAGTTGGTCGATCCTCACCCTGGGCACCGTCCAGCGCAGCAGGATTGCAATAAACACCAGCAGATAGGCCTTTAATACTGTCATCACGATGCCAAGGGCTCCCGTAAATACCTGCAGAGTGGGGTTATCAACCGATTGGCCAAGCCAATTAGCCAGGGTTTCAACCGGAATCGGGAAGCCCCAGCCGCCCAGGTAAAGCACCACCACCAGAAGGGCGGAAAGTACCAAGTTGATGTAGCTACCCAGGTAAAAAAGGGCGAATTTCATGCCGGCATATTCGGTTTGATAACCAGCCACCAATTCCTCTTCCGCCTCTGGTAAATCGAAGGGCAAGCGTTCACATTCCGCTAGGGCGCAGATCCAAAACACCAGGAAACCCACCGGTTGGCGCCAGATATTCCAGCTCAAAATTCCAGCGGTGTTTTGTTGATCAACGATTGCAACGGTGCTGAGCGAATTGCTCATCATCACCACCGCAAGCACTGCAAGAGCAAGCGGAATTTCATAGCTGATCGATTGGGCTGCAGCCCTAAGGCCACCGAGTAGGGAGTATTTGTTGTTGCTGGCATAGCCGCTCATCAACAGCCCAATCGGTTGGATGCTGCTGAGGGAGATCCAAAGAAATATGCCAACGCCCACATTGCTGATCAACAGCTGTTGACCAAAGGGCACCACCAACCAGGAAAGGATCACAGGAACTACCACCAGCACAGGCCCGAGGCTGAAAAGCAGCCCGTCGGCTCTAGCGGGGATCACATCTTCTTTAAATAGCAATTTGAGGCCATCGGCCATCGGTTGCAGGATGCCTAAGGCACCTGCGTATTCAGGGCCGATGCGTTGCTGGGCAGCGGCGGAAATTTTGCGTTCCAACCAAACGGTTACAAGCACCCCCACCACCGCTGAAATAAGCACCAGCAGCATCGGTAGGGGCAGCCAGAGCAAACGGCTGGCAGCAGGGCTTAGGCCCGCGGTTTCCAGCAGGCTGCGGAAGCCAGATTCCAGATCAAGTGTGAGGGCAGGGGCCATAGCGCCGATCCGATGGGGGCAACCTACCCAGGAGTAGGCCCAAGTGCTTCACCATTGTTGCTGCTCCGCTGCTCTAAAGGCAGCCAAGCGCGGTTGGCAACACCTGTATAAATCTGGGTGGGTCGATAGATACGGTTGGCCCCCAGCTGTTCTCGCCAGTGGGCTAGCCAGCCGGCAGCTCGGGCGATGGCAAAAACAGGGGTGAATAAATCGGTTGGGATGCCGAGCTTGCGGTAAACCAAACCTGAATAGAAATCCACATTAGGAAAAATTCCTTTGGGGCCCAGCCGTTCGGTGGCCAAGCTTTCAAAGCGGCGTGCCACGTCATACATCCTGTCGTGGCCAAAGCGATCAAACAGTTGTTCCGCCAGTTTTTGCAGAATCGTGGCGCGGGGATCCTTCACCCGATATTCACGGTGGCCAAAACCCATCACTTTGCGTTTTTCAGCAATCGCTTTGTTGAGATAAGCCTCAACGCGGTCTTCGCTGCCAATCTCCTCGAGCATTAACAGCACATCCTCGTTGGCCCCGCCGTGCAGGGGCCCCGCCAAGGTGCCAACGGCGGATGCCACCACCGCATAGGGATCGGTAAGGGTGCTGGCTGTTACCCGGGCGCTAAAGGTGCTGGCATTAAGGGTGTGTTCGGCATGCAACACGAGGCAGGCATCAAAGATGCGGGCGGCAAGGGGATCCGGCTCCTGTTCCGTGAGCATGTATAGAAAATTTGAGGCATAGGGCAGATCTTCCCTGGGCTGGATTGGATCTTGGCCGCGGCGAATCAGTTGAAAGGCAGCCAGCATTGTGGGGATTTTGGCAAGCAGCCGCACCACTGCTTGGCTGATGTAATCGGGATCATCCAAGGCCCGATTTGAATAAAACAACCCCAAGGATGCTGCGCTTGCCTGCAGTGCATCCATGGGATGGCCGCTGGCGGGAAAGCACTTCATCATGTCGCGGATGCGAAAGCTCACCCGCCGGTGCATTTGCACGTTGTGTTGAAAGGCCCGCAAGCTTTCTGGATCGGGCAGGGTGCCCCAAATCAAGAGGTATGCGGTTTCTAAAAAACTGCTATTTGCAGCCAGATCGGCAATGTTGTAACCGCGATAGCTAAGTATTCCCAACGTGCCATCGATGTTGCTGATGGCCGATTGGGTGGCGGGGATACCCTCTAGGCCTGGGCGGAAGCCAATGCTTTCCAAAGTCATTGCCAAAGGCTAGGCCGAACTTGGAAAAATAATTTGTGTTAGCCCTTACCGTCTAGCAGCACCTTGGGACTTAGCAGCAGCCGCAATTGGCCTGAGCCTGGTTCAAGCAGTGGTTCATCAAGGGCAAGAAGAGCAACACCCGCCTTTTTAAGTTGAAGGCCAAGGGTTTGGCAGCCCAGCAGGTGGCTGGCCAACTGACCCATGTCTGGTTCATGGCCAATCAGGCCGAGACGCTCCCATGGCTCCTCCCACATTTCTCGCAAGAGGGGCATCGGGTTTTGGCCTGGCGCTAGCGCTTCACTAAAAGAGAGACTTTTGCCCAGTTTGCGCTCCAGGGCAAGTTCTGCCGTTTGACGGGCCCTCACCAAGGGGCTACTAACCATTGGACCGCAGGCCAGCCCCAAGCGTTCAAGCCGCTCCAGCACCCGGCGGGTGCGGGCCCTGCCCTCAGAGGTGAGGGCACGCTCCTCATCGGTGGCGGTGCTGCCCCTTTCCACAGCGATGCCATGGCGGATCAGTAGTAATTCACGGGCCATGGGTTTAGCTGAAGCGCAAGGTGGCCTTGAGGCCAAGGTTGGTTTTGTCCTCTTCCAAGGAATACTCCAAGGCCCCTAGGGCTGGGCTAAGGGGACGGGCGGCCACCAATTGCAAACCTTGCCAAAACGACCAGCTACCCAGCAACTTTCTGGTTGGTTTGGCACCCAGTTGAACTACAGCAACTGCGTTGTTAGCAAGTTGGCCATTATTTTTATTACCCGCATTGGCTTCCAGCTGGTTTTGCAGCGCATCAAGATTGTTGCTCCACCAGCGCAGATCCGCTTTGCTGCCGCTGGCCCCAGCCAAAATCGCCTTCAATTTGCCGTCGCGGTCGCTTTGGCCTGATAGACGGCTCCAAACCTGGAGTTTATCGATGCTGGTGGGATCAAAGCCGGCTCGATGCAGCGGTTCATCAAGGGCAGCTGGGCTGGGCTGGTCCTCTGGTGTGGCCGCAAGCCATTGATCTTGGTTGTCAAGCAATGCAAGTAACAGAGGCGTTTGGCCTTGGTTTTGCAGTTCGGCAAGCAGGGGGCCTGGTTGTTCAACCACCACAGGTAGAAAGGATTTCAAGCTGTTGTTGCTGATGCTGAGTTTGTTGACGCTGGCTTTGAGCTGTTGCAAAAAATGGGTTGCTTGATTTCCCAAGGGCAGATCAGCGCGATCTAGGCCTGTGCTGATTTGGGCTGTTAGCTGTAAACCCCTGCCCTTGAGGGCAATTGAGCCCACCAATTCCTCTAACTTTTCTGCCGCCACCAGCTGGGCTGGCAGACCAAGCAATTCGCTGATGCCGGTGGCATCACTGCGCAGTAGGGCTACGCCTTTGCGTTGCTGTTGCAACCAACCTTGAAGTTGGGGGTCGCTGGCTTGATTCAGGGCATCAACCTGGGAGCTATCGAGGGCATCCTCAAGGGCTTCCCGCTGGGAGGCCAGCAGCACCAATTGATCATTGATTAAGGCGGTTGCCAGCGGTGCTTTTGGATCGCTGCTGCTGATTAAACCGAGTCCCCTGTAGCTGCTGATTTCAAGATCACCGCCAGCAAGGCTGCGGTTTTGCCAGAACCGCTGCAAAAATTCCCTTGCACCAATGGGGGTGCGGCTGGAGAGGGCAAGTATCCAATTTGGTTGCTCCTGGGGGTTGCTGTTAGCAAGCAGGGCTAAAGCCGTTTCAGAACCAAGCCAATCGCTTAGTTCGCTGTTGTAGTTGAGCCCTGTGATAGCAAAAAGGTTGTTGCGCAATTCAGCCAAAGCCAGCGCAGCGTTTTTACGTTGCTTTGCAGTGGCAATGGCCCGGCCATAGGCAGGCAGTTGGTTGGGATCTAACTGCAAATAGAGGCTGAGATTTGCTTTGCGGGGCAGAAACTTTGCTGCAGCTGGTGTGTGCAGTAGTTCAGCTTGAATATTTAGGGCGCTATTGCGCTGCAACCACCACCAACCCCCAAGGCCTATGGCGGTTAGTGCAATGGTGATGGCCAAAAGGATGGCCCCAAATTTGCTGTTGAAGTTTGGTAGCTGCAAGCGGAAATTATTCATAACCCGTTGTTGCCTTCATCATCCTGGAAGATGACTTACAACGATGCTATGGCCCAGCCCGAAAAGATTTCAGCCAAGCAGCTGGCGCAGCGCCTAGCAACGGGAGAAGAATTTGTGTTGCTGGATGTGCGCGAGGCAGAAGAGTTGGCCTTGGCCGCTCTACCGGAGGTTATTCATCTGCCGCTCAGCCGTTCCCAAGAATGGTTAGAAACCTTGCCCGAACGCCTAAGCCAAGAAAAAAACCTTGTGGTGATCTGCCATGGCGGCATTCGCAGCTGGCATTTTGGCTGCTGGTTAATCGACACCCACGGCTACACAAAAGTGTGGAATCTGGAAGGCGGGATTGATGCCTGGAGTGTGCAGGTGGATCCAAGCCTGCCCCGCTACTGATGGCGCGGCGTAGCATAAAAAGCGGTTGAATATTCCCTTGTGAAACCACTGCCTCGCCGCCAGCAGCAGGTGTTGCAGGCCACGGTGAGGCACTACGTAGACACGGTTGAACCGGTTGGCAGTCAAACTCTGGTGCGCCGGTTTGGTTTGGATGCCAGCCCCGCCACGGTGCGCTCCGCCATGGGTGCCCTAGAGCAACAGGGTTTATTAACCCAGCCCCACACCTCAGCAGGCCGGGTGCCAAGCCCAAAGGGTTATCGCCACTACGTTGATTGCCTGCTACCCGCCCCGGGGCCAGCGGCGCAACAGCTTGATCGGGAGTTAGCGGAACTCAGCCTGCATTGGGCTGCCCTTGAGGATCTACTGCAACACCTGGCCCGCCGCCTGGCTGATTTCACCGGATTAATGAGCCTGATCACCCGTCCGCAAAGGGTTGAACCAAGGCTTAAGGCGATGCGTTTGGTTTCCAGTGGCGATCGCTTGCTGGTGTTTTTGGTGGAGAGTGCAGCTGTAACCAGCAGCCTCAATTTGCGCTTGCCAGAGGTGGGAGCGGGCCAATTGGAAGCATTAGAGCGCTGGCTTGCCGAGCAGCTTGAACATCCAGCTGGTTTGCCGGGCAGTTCAATTCCTTGGAAAGCTCTGCCACCTCAATTGCAACCGAGTGGGGCACCGCTGCGGCGCGCTTTAGATGGTCATAACCGCAGCCGTAATCGCTCTGCGGAGGGTGCCCTAACCATGGGTTTGGCCGGGCTGCTGGCCCAACCTGAATTCAGCCAAACCGCAAGCTTGCGGCCCCTCTTGCAGCTGGTGGAACAACGGCCCCATGAATTACTCAACCCCCCTGATTTGATGGCACCTGGGGGTGTGTGGATCGGCGCCGAGCATCCAGATCCCGCCCTAGGTAGTTGCGCGGTGGTGCAGGCCCCCTATCGAGCCAAAGGCGGCGCTGAGGGCAGGGTTGCCTTGATTGGCCCGATGCGGATGGCCTATGCCACGGCCCAGGCGGCGGTGCGCAGCGTGGCGGCCCGCCTAGAGCGCTTGCTTTCCTAAGGCATCAGCAACCGTATTCACGTCTTTATCGCCACGGCCGGAGCAGTTGATCACCACTTCACTGCCTGGGGCCAGCGTTGGGCAGAGCTGTTCAAGCCAAGCAAAGGCATGGGCTGTTTCAAGGGCGGGGATGATCCCCTCTAATTGGCTCACAAGTTGCAGGGCCGTTAGTGCCTCGCGATCTGTTACGGCGGCATATTCGGCCCGGCCGATCTCATTGAAATAGCTGTGTTCGGGTCCCACGCCGGGGTAATCAAGGCCAGCGCTGATCGAATGTGCTTCAACTACTTGGCCTTCGCTGTTTTGTAGCAGCAAGCTCATGGCACCGTGCAGTACCCCCACCCGCCCTTCAGTGATGGTGGCGGCATGGCGACCGCTGGCAACGCCATCGCCGGCGGCTTCCACGCCGATCATGCGCACGCTGGTGTTGCCCACGAAGGGATGAAATAGGCCCATGGCATTGGAGCCACCGCCCACACAGGCCAAAAGCACATCGGGCAGGCGGCCAAAGGCTTCAGCGCATTGATGTTTGGTTTCTTCACCGATTACGGCATGGAAATCCCGCACCAACATTGGATAGGGGTGGGGGCCAGCTACGGAACCAAGGATGTAGTGGGTGGTTTCCACATTTGTTACCCAATCGCGGATCGCTTCACTGGTGGCGTCTTTAAGGGTGGCGCTGCCGGCGGTAACAGCTTCCACCTTGGCGCCTAACAGGCGCATGCGAAATACGTTTAATGATTGGCGCCGCATGTCTTCAGCGCCCATATAGATCACGCATTCGAGGCCAAAGCGCGCGCATACGGTTGCTGTGGCAACGCCGTGTTGACCAGCGCCGGTTTCAGCGATTATTCGCTTTTTACCCATGCGTAGGGCAAGCAATGCCTGGCCAAGGGCATTGTTGATCTTGTGGGCACCGGTGTGATTTAGGTCTTCCCGTTTCAACCAAATGCGTGGTCCCCCTTCGGGCCTGCGGTAGTGGGCGCTGAGGCGCTCTGCCTCGTATAGGGGGGTTGGCCTACCAACATAGGTTTTAAGCAGGTGATTTAAACGGTTTGTGAAAGCCGGATCAGCCCAGGCTTCAGCAGCTGCCTGTTCCAGTTCGGCCAGGGCTGGCATCAAGGTTTCTGGCACATATTGGCCGCCAAACCTGCCGAAACGACCCAAGGCATCTGGCCGCACCGAACGATCTAATTGAGCTGCAGATAGCAATTCGGTAGGGGTCATTTTTTATAAAAGCTATTAGCGCAGCCTAAGGAGCGGGTGGGGTTAGGGGTGGCCAGCCGTAGGGTTCAACGATGCGAATGCCGCCCTTACCTTGGCGGCAAGTGCTAGTGGCCTTTGGGCCGATGGGGGCATTATTTAGTTTTAGACCCACTTCAGCGCAACTTTCAGGGCCATTGGGATCTGCAAAACGCAGATTCACCACATTTAAGTTCAGGGGCGGTATGTCCATTGCAGAGGGGTACCACCAGCTAGGAAACTCAGCAAAGCGAACTAGGGGCCATGGGCAAGGGGGGATGGCAGGAGTTCAGCGGTGCCGATGCCCTAGGGCGGCCCGAGCCGAAGCCCGCGGCGGCCCAACCTCGCAGCCAGCAGCGGGTGAGGGTGCAGCGCATAAAGGCGGGTAAGGGGGGCAAAACCGTCACGGTGATCACGGGCTTAGAGCTGGAGGAGGCGGAGCTGAGGCAGTTGCTCAAACAGCTCAAGGCCGCTGCCGGCAGCGGCGGCACTCTGAAGGACGGCCTGTTGGAGCTGCAGGGGGACCAGTTGGCTGTGGCCTTGGAAGCCCTTGGCAAAGCGGGCTTTCGGCCAAAGCAGGCGGGCGGCTAAGGGCTAACCTTGGGTTGGGAGAAGAAGAAGAAAAATAAAAATGGTTTAAAATTAACAATCGTTTGTGAGGTCTGGTTTTTCGCC
>MWMJ01000029.1:0-16113 GCA_002151525.1 Synechococcus sp. Lanier
CCCACGGAGCTGCCCCAGCGGCCAGTGCTGCGGGTAGATAATTTAGCTCTGATACCTATCAAAGGTGCGGCACCGAGGGTTTTGCTGGCGCTGATGATGCGTTCCACCTCATCGGCTTGTTCGATAACCACCACCGGTTGACGGCCCAACTGCCTTGCCAGGATCGCGGTTTCTATATAGCGATTGTCTTTGTAGCCGTTGCAGATTAACAGCGCAGCTGGATCGTTTAGTAGCGATAGGGCGATCAGTAATTCCGCTTTGCTGCCCGCCTCAAGGCCAAAATTCCAACGGCGACCACTCTCCACCAGCTGTTCCACCACATGGCGCTGTTGGTTGCACTTAACTGGGAAAACACCCTGATATCTACCGCCATAGCCGTATTGAGCGATTGCCCGTTCAAAGGCGCCATGGAGTCGCTCCAGCCTGTCTTCCAGGATGTCGTCGAAGCGAATCAAAAGTGGCAGGTGCAGGTTGCGGTTTTGTAGGCCCTCCACCAGTTCCACCAAATCCAGGGAACCACCACGGTCACCGCGGGGCTGCACGATCACATGGCCGCAACTATTAACGCTGAAATAGGGATCACCCCAGCGCTCTAGGCCGTATAGGGCAGCGCTATCGGCACTGGTCCAGGCTTGTGCGGGGCTGGAACTCACCATATCGATTGCGCGTGGGGGTATGCCTGATTCTGGCGTTTACACACACCAACGGCAGTTTTAGTTGTGTTCTTGCCAAGCAGCCCCCCAGGCACCCACCATGGGCCCGAGCTTTGCCCCTGCCCAATGGCCACCGAACGCACTTTTATTGCCATTAAGCCCGATGGTGTTCAACGGGGACTGGTGGGGGAAATCCTCGGCCGCTTTGAGCGCAAAGGTTTCAAGCTGGTGGGGCTTAAACAGCTAACGCCAAGCCGCAGCTTGGTGGAGGAGCACTACGGCGTGCATCGCGAAAGGCCATTTTTTGCTGGTTTGGTGGATTTCCTCAGCAGTGGCCCTGTGGTGGCAATGGTTTGGGAAGGTGATGGCGTAATTGCTAGCGCCCGCAAATTGATTGGTGCCACCAAGCCTTTAGAAGCTGAACCCGGCACCATTCGCGGTGATTTGGCGGTGAATATCGGCCGCAATGTGATCCATGGTTCCGATGCAGCAGAAACAGCTGAATTTGAAATCGGCCTCTGGTTCCAAGCCGCGGAATTAAGCAGCTGGACCCCTGCCGACCAGGGGTGGCGCACGGAAAGTTAGAAAACAACTAACTACTCAAACCGTTTGTAGCTGAAGCTGGTGAGCATTGCCGCTTGATCTGGATCGAGTTGATTGCAGATGGCGGCAACTATCAGTTCAACGCTGATTGCTGCCAGCAATACCCCATTGCGATGGTGGCCTGTTGCTAGCCATAGGCCTGGCACGGCGCTGTTGCCCAGAAGCGGGCCCTCATCGGGGGTGCAGGGGCGAAATCCCCACCAGCGCTCCATGGGCGGCCAATGGCTTGCTTCTGGCAGGAGTGCGCTAATGCCTTGCTGCAATTGCCTTTGCCCCGTTGGGGTGAGGCCATCGTTAAAGCCGGCTTCCGCTTCGCTGGTGGCACCCACCACCAGCAAACCATCATCCCTTTGCACTAAGTAAGTGCCGGGGCCGAATAACACTCGCCCTAGGGCCTGCCGCGGTGCCTGCAACGACATCATTTGCCCTTTCACCGGAAAAACGGGCAGGTTTGGTAACAACTCACCACTCCAAGCACCACAGGCGAGAACGGCATGGCCGCATGGCAGCCGCAGCCGTTCACCTTCTGCGCTGATCAGCTCAACAGCCTCTAGGTGCCCGTTTTGATGGCGCTGCAGATTTTGCACCTGGGCGCCCTCTTGAAATTGCACACCAAGGCCTGTGCAGGCTCGCTCTAGGGCCCGCATCAATTGGCGGCGATTATCAATTTGACCGTCTTGTTCAAACAGCAAACCCGCCTGCCATTGGGGGCCAATCCCAGGTATTTCCCGCTCCAGGCCAGCTCGATCAAGGCTTTTGCCCATGGCAGCAGTGGGATAGGCATCCCGGTTGCTAGCGCTCTTAAAAGGCACCACGATGCCGCAGGGTTTTAGTTTGCAATTGATGCCGCTATCTGCCTCCACCTTGGCTATCCAGCTTGGATAGGCGGCCAGGCTGGCTTGCCCCAGCAGCAGTTGATCACCGCTAAGGCCTTCCGCGTGGGGGGCCAACATGCCTGCTGCCACAAAGCCTGCTGCTTCATTGCGGCGGCGGCTCAGCACGGTTACGGCATAGCCACGGCTGCCGAGGCCATGGGCAATGGCAAGGCCAATTAAGCCACCGCCAAGGATCAGGATTGGTTCAGATCGATCCATAGCGGCTGAGTTCATAGGATCAATGCCATTCAAGGCTGGAGCAGAGCGATGGCAGAGGCCAATTGGGAGGCGGTGATCGGCTTAGAAACCCATGTGCAACTGGCTACGGCCAGCAAAATCTTCACCGGTGCTTCCACCGCTTTCGGTGATGAGCCAAATACCCACATCGATCCTGTGGTTTGCGGTTTGCCTGGCACCCTACCGGTGTTAAACCAAAAGGTGCTCGAATATGCCGTGAAGGCAGCTTTAGCTTTAAATCTGAATATTGCAGCCCATAGCAAATTTGATCGTAAGCAATATTTTTATCCAGATCTACCTAAGAACTATCAGATTTCACAATTTGATCAACCGATTGCTGAGGATGGTTGGATAGAAGTTGAGGTGGCAGAAAAAGGCAAAGAAACCTATCTAAAACGCATTGGCATTGAACGTTTGCATATGGAGGAGGATGCGGGCAAGTTGGTGCATGCCGGCAGCGATCGATTAGCCGGCAGCACCCATTCCCTCGTGGATTACAACCGGGCGGGTGTGGCCCTGGCCGAAATTGTTAGTAAACCTGATATACGCACCGGCAGGGAGGCGGCTGAATATGCATCTGAAATTCGCCGCATCATGCGTTATTTAGGTGTTAGTGATGGCAATATGCAAGAGGGATCATTGCGCTGCGATGTGAATATCTCTGTGCGAAGGGGGCCGGATGCACCCTTTGGCACAAAGGTGGAAATAAAAAATATGAATTCATTTTCAGCGATTCAAAAGGCGATTGATTTTGAAATCCAGCGCCAGATAAAGGCCTACGAAAGTGGTGAGCGGGTGGTGCAGGAAACGCGCCTATGGGATGAAAGCAAACAGCTCACCAAGAGCATGCGCAGCAAGGAGGGTGCCGCCGATTATCGCTATTTCCCGGAGCCGGATCTAGGGCCGATTGAAGTATCAGATATTCAACGGAATGCTTGGCTTGCCGAACTACCTGAATTACCAGCCGCTAAACGGCATCGCTACGCAGATCAATTTGGTTTATCAATTTATGATGCAAGGGTATTAACGGACGAGCGCCAGATGGCTGAATATTTTGAAGCCACAGTAGCGGCTGGCGCCGATGCAAAGGCGGTTTCAAATTGGATAACCGGTGATATTGCAGCCCACGTGAATGCCAATCGACTTTCCTATGTTGATCTGCCCTTAAAGCCTGAGCAATTAGCGGAATTAGTGGGTTTAATAGAAGCTGCTGAGATCAGCGGTAAAATCGCCAAAGAAATCCTGCCCCAGTTATTAGCTGAGGGTGGTTCAGCAAAGGCGATAGTGGCAGCGAAGGGTTTGGGAATGATTAGTGATCCAGCAGCAATTACTGCAATTGTTGATCAGTTGCTTGCAGATCATCCAGCTGAAGTGGAAGCTTTTAGGGGCGGTAAAAATAAATTACAAGGCTTTTTTGTGGGCCTATTAATGAAGCAAACAGGCGGCCGGGCTGATCCAAAGCTTGCCAATCAAATCCTGGTAAACAAGCTCAAGGGTTGACGGGTAAATTTGTGAATGCAATTGATTGATTTATTGCATTAATTTGGCTTGAATACTGATACTTCACCCATGCCTTTTATTGAATGTTGGCCAAGGTCTTGAGCCCCCATTTGCGGCTGTATCAATTCGGCAGTGTGCTGATTGATTAACACTGGAGCATCCAATACACGGGTGAGGCTTTCCAGCCGGCTTGCCAAATTAACAGTGTTGCCAATCACAGTGAAATCCAGCCGTTGCGGGCTGCCGATTTGACCCACCACAGCATCTCCGCTGGCAATGCCAATGCCACTGGCAAGGGGAGCGATGTTATCTATTTGCCATTGTTGATTTAGTTGCTCCAGGCGTTCGCCCATGGCAAGGGCACAACGAACTGCATGAACTGCTTCTATGGCAACACCACGGCTGCGGGGCGAGCCAAATACCGCCATCACAGCATCACCAATGAACTTATCTACGGTGCCGCCATGGGCTGTGATTACCTCCACCATGGCGCCTAGATAGGTATTTAGTTGTTGCACTAAATCTGTGCTGCGTCCTTCTTTAGATAATTGTTGGGTGAGGGCAGTAAATCCTTTTAGATCACTGAATAACACTGTTACCGGTAAGGTGCGGCCCAGCAAGATTCCCTCGGCTGCTTCTCTATTTTGCAGGATTTCTGCCACAACACTAGGGGCTACATAACGTTCAAAGGTGCGGCGCAGTCGCCTGCGTTCTTTTTCTTCCCGCCAATAGCCATCAATGCCAAAACCACTAGCCAGCAGGATCAAAGCGGCGGCGGGAGCCAATAGGGGTAGGGCTCGCTGCCAGCGCAACAGTGCGCTCGTGCTGATCAGCAAAAGCAAGATCAAGCCAAGGCCGCAGCAGGCCAAGCGCCAGCGCAGTTTTGGCCGTTGCAAACCAATCAGGCCAATCAGCAGCAGTGGCAGCGATGCCACCAGGGCGCGGTGCCAAGCTGTGGCAGGCCATGGGGCAAGTCCTGTGCCGTCGATGGAGTTAGCACTGGCGGTACCTAATAATTCCAGGCCCGAAAGCACACCAAAGGCACTGTTGTGGCCGTTTTCGCCTTGATCAAGGGTGGGGCCCACAAGCACCAACGCCCCTTTTAACTTTTTACGCAAAGGCTGTTGTTGCCAGCGATCGGGATCAAGTACTTCCCATGCTGATATACGCGGTAGGTGTCCCTCTGGCCCGTAAGGGCGCAGGGCCCTTAGGGCATCGGGTTGGCGGCTTTTTTGAGCGCCTGCATCCAACAGGGCAAGGGGTAGTGAACGTTGTAAACCAAAGCCATGGGGTTTGAGTACTTGGCTTATGTAGGCCTCGGGGTGGGGGCCAACAGCGTTGTCTTCTCCCTTAAGCATGTTTGTGAGCCCAAGTGCTTTGCTTCCCCCGGCTGCTTTCTGTAGTGCCAAAAGGGGCGGCGCCAGGCTGAGCCCACCAGCTCCCTGGGAATCATTTGGTTCCAGCATTTCAGCGGCAAGCACCACATGGCCTTTGTGGCGAGCCAGGGTTGCTGCCAATTGGCTGTCGTCTTTGGGGCTACGGCTGCTTGGGCCTTCAAACAAAACATTCAGGGCGATTGCTTTGGCGCCAGCGGCCCTGAGTTTTTCCACCAGCACGGCATAACTAGCCCTGGGCCAAGGCAGCTGGCCTAAACCTTTGCTCCAGCCAGGTGCATTTTGTTGTTGTTCAAACCATTGGCCCTGTTGCAACGAAGCGTCGTCGATAGCAACTAAAAACAAACCAGCCGGCGGCGTTTGCGGGCCGGCCCAAGCGAATATTTGGTTGTAGGTAGCTATTGCCCAGCTGCGCCATAACGGAGGAGCCCAACCACTCAAGCCACCACTAATGATCGCCAGGCTTAAAACATAAATGCTTAAACGTGAATTCGATCCAAGGGAGGGGGCCATCGCTGCTTATTGCAGATTTGCGATTAGAAGAAACGCGGTAGGGATAGGCCGGGCACGGAAGGCGTTGTTGGTATTGGCAGGCTAGGGGTAATGGGTAGATTTAATCCAGGCATATTGCTGCGTAGATAACTTTCTAGGCTTGCATAAGCCGGCAAGGGCAAGCTGTAGCCACTAAATAGAGGGCCATCAAGTATTGATTGATAATCACCAAGGGCAAGTTTCACCAAGCCCAGCACTACCCCCGCGGGGCTTAAACGCAATCGCTGGCCAGCTTGCACGGTTACTGGTGCTGTTTTGGATTCAGTTGCTTCCACTTGCACAGTGCCTTCCAAAACGGCGAGATCAGCATTGCCATTTTCGTCTACCTGCAACAAATAATTCGTGCCCCTCACACTCATCCGAGCGGAGCGGGTGCAGCCATCTTGGCGGCCAGACACCAGGATTTGTCCTTTATTAAGCAGGAAACAACTGCTGCCTAATTTGAGCAGGGATTGGCGATTTATTCTTGCAACTGCACCATTTTCAAAACCCAGCTGGCCGCGGCTATCACCGGTGCTGATCACCTGAGGCGCTTGGGCAGCTTGTTTCAGCCGGGCTTGGTTGCCATCAATATAAAGTTGGTTGCCATCAAGGATTTCTTGCACTGTGGCGGTTTCCCCAGCTGCAAAAGAAGGCACTGCTAAACAGATGACATTTAAGAAAAGCAGCCACCTAAGCAGTGGTTGCGAGGCGTTGTAGTTACTCACCATGGCGCCAGCTGTTAATTGCCCTAAATCTAGGCTTCAGGATGATCCAAGGCCAGCGCCACATGGTTTTCTAGTTCACTACTGCTGCCGCGGTTGTTGATCAGGCGATCGGCTAGGAGGCGCTTACGGGCTAATGGCCATTGGGCATTAATGCGTGCTAATGCCTGTTCATTTGTGCATATGTCCCTAGCAATTAAGCGTTCTAATTGTTGATTTTCATCGCAATCTACAAGCCAGATTTCCGTGCATAGTGATTCAAGGCCCGCTTCAAAAAGGAGTGGTATCATTAATACTATGGTTTCAATTGTAGTTGATTTATTTAATTCCTCAGCTATCTTTTGCCGCACAATTGGATGCACCAGTTGCTCAAGCCATATGCGTTCTGTGGGGTTATTAAAAACCAGATCACCTAGGGCCTTGCGATCAAGATGATCACCGCAAAATAGCTTTTGCCCATAGCGGTTTAGCACCGCTTTGCTAGCTGTAGTGCCAGGGGCTAGGGCAGCGCGGGCATAGCGATCAGCATCTAAAACCAGCAGGCCATATTTTTCTTGCAGCAGTTTCCCCACGCTCGATTTACCACTGGCAATTCCACCGGTGAGGCCGATGCGGCGTTGGCCCATGGAAATCAATTGATTGAGCATCACCATCTTCACCGGCAGGATGGTGCCAGTGGTGTGAACCTGCCGTGAATCAGTGGCAACCAATTAGCGGTGGCATCACAGCCCCAAATGGTTTCAAAGCCGCTGGCATCACAGCTGGGCTTAAAGCAAGTGGCAAGCAAGACCTAGCACTCCTCTTGGCGCCAGAGGCGGCGGTGGCGGCTGGAGTTTTTACCACAAACATCGTGCGGGCTGGCTGCGTTGATCTATGCGTAGAGAGGTTGCAACAAAGCCAAGGCACGGCAAGGGCAGTGCTTATAAATTCAGGCCAAGCCAATGCCTGCACTGGTGATCTTGGCTTAATCGATAGCTTGAGGGCCACTGCTGCTTTAGCTGATCGGCTTGGTTTAGCCCATGAAGAAGTGTTGATTTGCTCCACCGGTGTGATCGGTGTGCCGATCCCAATGGATGTGTTGTTAACAGCTATTGATCCCTTGGTGGATGCATTAGCTACTAATTCCGAAGCTGGCGCTGCAGCTGCTACCGCGATCCTCACCACTGATTTAGTGGCAAAAAGCCATGCATTGGAGTTGCAAATAGGTACCCAGCTTGTGCGCCTCGGAGGTATTGCAAAAGGGTCGGGCATGATTCATCCAAATATGGCAACAATGCTTGCATTTATTAGTTGTGATGTGACTGTTCCTGCGCAGCAATGGCAGGCAATGTTAGGGCGAGCTGCTGATAATTCATTTAATTCAATCACTGTTGATGGCGACACCAGCACCAATGATTCATTGATTGCTTTTGCCGCTGGGCCCCAGCTAGAGGAACAATATTGGCCTTTATTAGAGGCTGGTTTAAATCAAATTTGTGAATATTTAGCTCGGGCGATAACCCGTGATGGGGAAGGCGCTAGTTGTTTAATTGAAGTGTTGGTGGAAGGCACTGAAACTAATAGTCAGGCCCGCCAAATAGCTCGCACAATATGTGGCTCTTCCTTGTTTAAAACTGCAATCCATGGCCGTGATCCCAATTGGGGCAGGATCGTTGCAGCAGCGGGTAGGGCAGGGGTTTGTTTTGATCCAGAGGTTGTTGCCCTATGGCTTGGCCCCTATCAATTAATGGCTGATGGCGAACCGCTTAATTTTGATCGATCGGCAGCATCATTGTATTTACAAACAAAGGGATCTGGCAAATATCTAGAGAGCGATCAAGTTGATATTCATTTAGTTGTGGGATCTGGCTCTGGTGCTGGCCGGGCCTGGGGTTGCGATCTGTCGGCTGAATATGTAAGCATCAACGCCGATTACACAACTTAGAGGTAAATCCCCTCTGCTGCAATGGATTTGAGGGGTACTGCTTTTATGCTTTCGCAATACTTACGGAGAAGACAGACGTAAATCCCAGTGGTGAACTGGAAATGATTACGTTTAAGTTGAGGTCGTTTGCTCAAATCAATTGTGCTGCAATCTTTTTATCCGTAAGAATTTTTCCGTAAGATAAGAACAGTGGTTTTACGCCACCTCAGCGCACCACCCCTGCCGAACTTCCTGCCGTGCCACCCACTGAGCACATCGCTTAGTTAGGTGCTCTCCCTATGGAATCAGACCCTTGAGGAGCAGGCATCGATCGCAAGCAAGTAGATCAATACTGGTTTGAACGTTAAGTTGCGCCTGCGACTGCCCGTGCTATGCCAGTTGAGGCATAGTGTGCGCCAGGACGGATCTGCTTCCCAGTTGGAAGTAGCAAACGAGGAAAGTGCGGTGCGGGTTCGCCCAAGTCCGCCGCTGTCCCGCAACTGTGATGGGGTTTGCCCCTTAGTCAGAACACTCGCCGTTCCAATTCACCTTCTTGCTCGGCGAGGACCGAGTCATCCCATGAAACGACTTCTTTCTCCACTGGTTGCCCTAACGGCAGGGTCCGCCGTCATTCTGGGCACTCATCCTGCACTCGCCCATGGCACCGCCGCTGGTGGTGCTCTGGGCGGTTTGACCCACCCACTGCTGGGCGTAGATCACCTATTCATGCTGATGGCAGTAGGCACTGCTGCCTCCTTCATCTCATCCCAACTGCTGCTGTGGGCACTGGGAGGTGCCGTTATCGGTGCTGCAGCCGGTGTAACGGGACTCACAATTGCTTCTGCTGAGGTGATTGCGGCACTGGCGATCTCAGTGGTGGGTGGCGTGATCCTCCTGGCGGGCAGGTTCGCCAAAACCTTGAACCCAAATATTCTCACCACCATCAGCGGTGCTGTGGTGGCAGCAGCAATCTCAATCCACGCAATGCTTCATGGAATGGAAGCGCCGAAAGATACAAGCACCCTGCTTTGGTGGAGCGGCGCCCTGATCAGTTCTGCCTTGGTGTGTGGTGGGACCTACCTGATGCTCAGGAAACTGCCAATGTCCGTGAAAAAAGTGGCAGCGGTTGTTTTCCTTGCCATTGGTGGGTTGCTGGCATTTGGTCCTTTGGGTCTGCTGGCGGGTGGTGCTGGGGCATAAAAGACATTTGAAACTCACCCCGTGAAGCGCATAGGTGGATTCAGGGAAGCACTCTGCGGAGGTGGCATTTTTGCCATCAGCACCGTGCTTCCAGGCAATATCGAGCACCTCGCACTACATCTAGTTCAGAGCAAACGATTTGGGTTTGACGGGTTGGCAGAGCACTCCCTCCAACTAGTTGGGTGCTTTGTTCTTCTGTCTGTTCTGATCTGGTTAGCAGAGCATCGGCAAATCAAGCGCCACCCATTGCTCTCTTACCCACCACACACAAAACCGATGGCACTCACGCACATTGTTGGTCTTTTGGCAGGCGGGGTTTTGCCTTATTTACAGCAATATGCCCACAGCTTCTAAAACAAAAGCCATGCCAATTATCGCAGCGTTGATTGGTGATTTTTCCCAGGGAAATGATTTTTCCCTGATTTTGCCTGATATCGGCGCTATTTGCCCCTTCCGCGCCAAAGGCTGCTATTGTGTAACAAATTCTTAAGCAGCTGATGTTTCTTAGTTTCTTCGGTTTTTTATTTGCGGCACTTTCTTTTGTTCAGGTGCCCCAATGGGATAACGATTGGACAAAATGTTCTGTCCATGTGCCCGACACTGCATGTCATTGGTATGTGGTTAACCCCGACAACACCTTTGGCAAGGGTTTTAGTTGGCTCACTGCCCCTGAATACGACGTGGCCGCCCTGCGTGACATCGGCTACCAACACGATCTAACCGTTGCCCAGGGTTATAAAACAACGGTTGAATTAATGAATGTTGATTCAAGTGTTAAATACGGTGATGATTATTAATCGCATATAGCATTATATATTGTTTTTATTCATTTTTTAATTAATTTCCACAGCCACCAAACTGTTAAAGCAGTTATTACCCAGAATAGTAAAGTTCTTACAATAATCAAGGAAAACACTAATATTACACCTGAGATGGCTAAGCGTTTAAACAGCGCTTTTGATTCGTCTGTCATGTATTGCCAGCGGGGAATTAAGGCCATAAAGATTCGTTTTTCAATTTGGTTAAATCTGCCACACAGCTACGCCCCATAGTTGTTACGATTTGTGAAACTACACATTTCCATGACCGCTAATTGGGACGCACTTTTTTCGGCCCTTCCCCCTGAAGAGCTAGATAAGGTTGCCTTGCTGCGCATGATCGAGTGCACCAACGGTGTAATCCAGCACCAATTCAGAGATGGTTCAGATGATGCTTTGAGTGTTGAAGAAACCAGGGCGGCCATGAAGTTCTCCATGGGCTGCATCAAAAATATGACGATTCCCTTGGGTGATGAACTTATTAGCTTTGCCCCTGCCACGGCTGAACTTGTTGGCAAATTGCGTGATTTGTATGTGAGTGGTGTTAAAAATGGCAATCAAGCTGCCATGGCTGAATTTTTTATCGCTTCTGAAGCAAATCTCAGGGCCGTTGGAATGGAGCGTATCGAAGCCGCAAAACGATTAATTTTCTACCATATATATGAACTTCCCCCCCACACCCTCGATTGGGGAATCGACTACATCCGTGGATTTGTTGGTGCAAATAGATAGTTCTATTCGCGATTAGCAAGCACCCAGAAACCAGTAGCTAAAACCGCCAGTAAGGCCATGCTGGCGGCCCAGCTGGGGCTAAGCGCCCAGCTCAACAGCAGTTGCCAAACCACGCCAACTCCCGCAGCTAGGGCCACGCTGCTCAGCACCAAAAGCACTTGGCGTTTTATTTCTGCCATCCCCGCAGCCACTAATTCAGCTTCAAACCTTGCGATTGGGCCGCTTAAGGGCACATAGAAAGCTAGTGCCCATAGGGCGCTGCCGCTGAACAGCACACTTAAATCAGCATCAACCATGGGCAGAGCTAACCGTTGCAGGTGGAGCATCCTTAGCATCCGCAAACATTTTTGATTTGGCCGTGAAGGAACCCTGGAGCTTTCGCGGCCACCCCATTCACAGCCTTGAGCGCACCGGCAGCGCTGGGATACCCGTGCTCTTGGTACATGGTTTTGGCGCTTCCACCTACCACTGGCGTTTCAATATCCCCGCCCTTGAGCAGCACCATCCTGTGCATGCCATTGATCTGCTCGGTTTTGGTGCCAGTGCAAAACCAGCTGGTGAGGCCTATGGCGGTGAACTGTGGCGTGATCAACTCTGCGCCTATGTGAAGGAACGCATCGCTGAGCCAACGGTGTTGGTGGGTAATTCCCTGGGCGGTTATGCAGCCTTAGCCGCCGGTGCCGCCCTCAAGGAGCAGTGCGCTGGTGTGGTGCTGCTGAATGCCGCCGGACCATTCAGCAGTGAACAAAAACCAGCCCAGGGTTTGGCTGCCATTGCCCGCCAAACCATTGCGGCTGCTTTGTTGCAAAGCCCTGTGCTGCAGCGCTTGATCTTTGAAAATCTGCGCCGTAGAGCCACGATCCGCCGCACCTTGAATCAGGTTTACGTGGATAAAACCAATGTGGATGAAGCCCTGGTGGAGGCCATCAGGACCCCATCTTTGGATCCAGGTGCCTTTGGGGTGTTTCGTACGGTTTTTGATTTCCCTAAGGGCGAACCGCTCGACCATTTGTTCGCTGAGTTGCAAGCCCCGTTGCTGTTGCTTTGGGGTATCCGCGATCCCTGGATAAATGCTGTTGGCCGCAGGGCCCTATTTCAAAGCCACGCCCCTGCTGCCACCACTGAAGTGGTTTTGGAAGCTGGCCATTGCCCCCACGACGAACAGCCGGCGGTTGTTAACGCAGAGCTGCTGCAATGGTTGAGCACGCTCGCTTAAATTCAACGGCTATGGCACTGCAACAACAAACCAGCCCCTACCCCCATTGGCTATTCACTGATGCCAGCAGCGGTGATCAAATTCGTTTAGTGCCTGAACGGGGTGGCTTGCTAAGTGGTTGGTGTTGCGGTGGCAATGAAATCGTTTACTTAGATGAAGCCCGCTTTTTGGATCCAAGCCAGTCGATCAGGGGCGGTGCACCGGTGTTGTTTCCCATTTGCGGCAACCTGCCAAACGACCAGTTGCCCCTAGCTGATGGCCGCATCGCCATCCTTAAGCAGCACGGCTTTGCCCGCACCATGCCCTGGCAAATATCGGCCCTAGCTGATGGCCGCGGGGTGCGTTTAGAGCTCAGTGATACCCCTGCCACCCTGCTGGATTTCCCCTTTGCTTTTTTGCTGCAGCTTGATTACCGCCTAGCCCCTGGCGCCCTCGAGGTAACTGCCACCCTCCACAACAGGGCAAGCCAGCCCCTGCCATTTAGCTTTGGCATCCACCCCTATTTCAATGTGAGTGGCCTTAGCGATCTCCAATTTGAAGGGATGCCTGAGGAATGTTTAAACCACAAGCTGATGGCCCCCAGCGCCACCAGTGAGCAATTGCAACAGCTAGAGCAGGGCATCGACCTGCTGGTGCGCCCCAGCGCTGATGTGGCCTTAGTTGATAAGGCAGCAGCAAGGCGCCTTCGCATGGAATTGAGCAGTCCTTGGAACCTGGCAGTGTTTTGGACTGATCCCCCCAGGTCGATGGTTTGCATCGAACCCTGGACTGGTCCACGTCAAAGTTTGATCAGTGGCGATGGCAAGTTGGAGCTGTCTGCCGGTGAAAGCCAGGTGTTGCAATGCCGTTATGTGGTGGAAAGCATTTAGTGCCGAGGTTTAACTACCGCCCCGACATCGATGCCATGCGTGGCATCGCCGTTTTAGCGGTTTTTATATACCACCTGAATGAGGCCTGGCTGCCCGGTGGCTTTACCGGTGTAGATGTTTTCTTTGTGATTTCCGGTTACGTGGTAACCGGATCATTGCTGGGTCATCAAGGGGAGGGGCCATGGCAGCAATTGGCTGGTTTTTATCTGCGCAGAATTCGGCGGCTACTGCCAAATCTGCTGGCATCTGTTGGCATAACCAGCCTTGGCATAGCGCTGCTGGTGCCACCATCGGAAACCCGCAGCCTCTTTGGTGATGCTGTAAAAGCGCTCTATGGCTGGTCTAACAATCGCTTTGCGGCAAAAGCAACCGATTATTTCGGCCTCGATTCCAACCTCAACCCCCTATCCCACACCTGGTCTTTAGGGGTTGAGGAGCAGTTCTATCTGATCTTTCCGCTCTTGCTATTGCTGATTGGCGTTGGCCGCAGGCGGGCATTACCAATCCTGCTTGGCCTTTCACTTGCATCCCTCGGCCTCAGTTTGTGGTGGACCAAGGAAGCGCCGATATTGGCGTTTTTTTTGATGCCCAGCCGCTTTTGGGAATTGAGCGCCGGTGCTGTGCTGTTGCTTGCCCAACTAAGGGGCTTTGGCGGCCACTTAAACCGGCTTTGGTTGCGCCTTGGCGGCTACGGGCTGATGTTGCTTGCTGTGCTTAAAACATCGGCATTGCAATGGTTCCCAGCCCCTGGCGCCCTAGTGGCTGTTTTAGCAACTCTGTTGCTGTTGCAAGCGGGCTATGGGGCTTCATCAGAACGGTTTTTGCCGTGGCGAGGCCTTGAGCGCTTTTTAATAGCTTGCGGTTTGATTTCCTATTCGCTCTACCTCTGGCATTGGCCAGTGCTCACCTTTTTGCGCTGGACCTATGGCATCGATCGCTTTTGGCTCTACAGCTTGGCGATTGGCTTGTCTTTTGGCTTGGCCTGGTTGGCCTATGTGCTTGTGGAGCAGCCGGTGCGGCGGCGGCCCCTATCAGCCCCCTTTCAATGGGGCCTTTCCTTGGCAGCCATGGCTGTTACCTGGACGGGTATCGACGCCCTAGCTCATCCCTATAGGGGCAAGTTTTTTCTTGGTAGTGGCGTAGATCCTGTGCCAAAACTTGAAAAGATTGCTGAACATCGGCCTGTGATTGTTGGCACCGATATCAGTGATGCCAGTTGCGGTGTTGCCAATTGGTTGCCTTACAACATCAAGAACAGAACCGATTTCAGCCGTTGCAGTAAAGCGGGGCTTGCCGGTGCCGGAGAAATATTTTTGCTTGGAGATTCCCATGCCCATCACCTGCTACCAATGCTAGATCAAGTTACAAATAAAACTGGTCAAAGTATTAGTTTTACATTTAAGAGTAGTTGTTTAATCAGCCCTGATATAACTGTTAGCTTTGATAATAAACCCTATGAACCCTGTCGCGCATTTGCAGCAGGTGAAATCGATCGTGCCATTCAGCGGCTGAAGCCAAACGACATCGTTTTGGTTTCTACTTGGTTAAATAAACAACTGGCTGATATTGATGGCCGCGGCAGGCCAAATGATTTCCCGGTTTATGTGAATGGCAAACGTTTAACTCCAGCCCAGGTTCGCTCTGCCTACATTGCAAGTAGCCGCCGCATCGCCAAGCAATTAGCGGCAAAAGGTATTCAATTGGTGTTGGTGCTTGATATCCCAACCCTTGCTAGGGAGCCCGTGGTTTGTGAAGCTTGGGGCAAATTATTAGCTGATCGGGAAGGGGGTACATTTTGTTCACCCACTGCTGTAATTACAGCCAAGATGCAAACCACCCTGCGCAATACCCTGGCCCAGGTGGCAAAAGGTTTACCAAATGTGCATATTTTTGATCCCACCGATCAACTTTTATTTGCAGGCCGCGTGCAACATCGACGCCCGGATGGCACCTTGCAATATGTTGATAGCCATCACCTTAGTTATTCCGGCAGTAAGGGTTTAGCAGAAGAATTCGAGCGTTTTCTTAATAACCAAGGTTTAGCAGGAGGCAACACCAGGTAGGCGGCCGCGGCAAAGTTGGTTCAATGGGTCGAATTGTTTTTTAACAGCTTCTATTAGGGGCTTTGCTTTTACATCGACCCAGGCATCTAGCCTGCTGTTATTTGGGCTTTGCAGCACGGTTAGGTAGCCGCTGCGCCTTTCGCAGGCACGCCTAAGGGCTTCCACCCTGTAGGGCGCCATCCCCTCGAAAGCAGCCTGGGCAAGGCCTAGGCCACTGGCTGCCCCCAATTGCAATTGCCAACCCTGGGCAACTGGATCTTGCATAAACTCAACTATCCTTACTGGTTCAAGGCCCAGCCGCAGCAACCATTGGTTAGCTTCCACGGTTGTTGAAGTTGTTGTTGAAGTTGTTGGTTGGGGGAGCTTTTCCAATTGGATATTTGGCATTAATTGCAATTGCAGTTGTTGCTCTTGAGCAAGGTTGCATAGGCCCAATTGCAGGCATGTTGCTACCCCTGGCCCCTGGCGCCATTCAATAAATTC
Source organism: Synechococcus sp. Lanier (assembly GCA_002151525.1). Lineage (GTDB taxonomy): Bacteria > Cyanobacteriota > Cyanobacteriia > PCC-6307 > Cyanobiaceae > Synechococcus_D. The sequence continues at coordinate 15,803 of MWMJ01000029.1, forward strand.
CAGCGCCATGGAGCTATGCAAAAGCAATTGTTGGCGCAGTTGTTGTAGGTCTTCCAGTGCACCTTTTAGCTGCACTATTTGGCGTCCCTTGGGCAATGGCATGGTGCGCAGGGTTAATTCGCTGATTAGGCCAAGGCTGCCCCAGCTGCCACAAAACAAACGCATTAGGTCGTAGCCGGCCACATTTTTAACCACCTTGCCGCCGGCTTTTGCCGTGGTGCCATCACTGCGCAAGAGGCTGATCCCAAGCAATTGATCACGCAGGTCGCGGTAGCGGTGGCGTAAGCGGCCGCTTAAACCCCGTGCCACTA
>MWMJ01000003.1:0-77369 GCA_002151525.1 Synechococcus sp. Lanier
CACCATATAAAAAAAAGACGCAAGTTGCCTAACTCAACAATCAAAGCAGTTGCAAGCCCTATGATTGATGGTAGAATAAAGAAAAAATTTTTATGGCAACGTCAGAAATTCGGGCTAAGTTCCTAAGTAACCTGATAGAAAAAGACAGGTACAAATGGTATGCCCTGCTTGTTGTTCAAATGAGCATCCTTCTTGTAGGTGTTGATTCTACGATATCAAATCTTGCTCTACCAAGCATTACCAAAGATTTGGTAACCACTGCAAGCTCATCGGCATGGGTGATATCAGCATTTTTTATATCTGTAGCTGTTTCACTTCCGGCTGCGGGTCGCCTCTCAGACCTTTATGGAATGAGAACTATATTTATCACAGGATTTTTTATATATACCTTGGCTACTGCTTTTTGTGGGTTAGCCCCATCGATTGAGATATTGATACTAATGCGTGTATTACAGGGTATGGGTGGAGCTGCTCTGTTAGCTAACAGTAACGTAATATCATTAACAGTATTCCCACTAAAACAGCATGGGCTTGCATTAGGAATAAATGGAACAGTGTTTTCTATTGGATATGCACTTGGTTTCACATTAGGTGGACAACTTATTGGAAGTTATGGATGGCGATCAATCTATTACGTGAATGTACCAATTGGGATAATAGCAATACTAGTAGGTCTTTTTATCCTAAAAGAACAATATCTTCAAAATGTTATTGCAGATAAATCAGACAAAAGCTTTGATTTTGCAGGATTTATTCTTTCTGCGTTTGGTATAGGCGCAACTATGTTGTCTGTAGTCAAAATCTCATCAGGAAGATCGATAACTGCCCAAAGTATAATACTATTTATATTAGGAGTATCATCAATTGTTGCATTCGTTATAACTGAACTTCGCAAGAAGAAGCCCCTACTTGATATACATTTATTTTCAATTACTGAATTTTCCAGAGGCACCTTCACGCGTTTGCTAAATAACTCAATAGTTGCTGCTTGCACGTTCGCTATACCTTTTTTCACTCAGCAGGTTCTAAACTTTTCGCCTCTAAAGAGTGGGCTCGTTATGATGCCATATGCATTTGGCCTGGCGATCGTTGGTCCCATTGCAGGCAGATTGAGTGATAAGTACGGTGCAAGATGGTTAACTACGTCGGGTTTTATTTGCGGAGGTATCGCACTCATAGGTCTTGAAAGCATTAGTAAAGCCCCTAGTAATGCAACAGGTTTAGAAGAAATAGTTATCAAACTATGTATTGCAATGTTCTTGGTTGGAAGCGCAGCAGGATTATTTGTATCGCCTAACAACAGCTCCGCTCTTGATTCAGTACCACTGAAAAGTACTGGATCAGCCTCAGGAGTTATTTGGGCTGTAAGTTTTATAGGCTCAGCTTTTGGTACTGCATATGCTGCATCAATGCTTAGAGAGGTTCTTGAAATTGGTACAACGGCAATTGCATATCTAAATGCTCAATCACTACTCTTTAATACCTTAACGATATTTAGTTTTATTGGAGGATACCTGTGTTTTACTCGCAGAAAAACAAAAATAGCACATCATGAATGAAATTAAAATCAATCAAAAATATCATTGAATTCCAACCTAGAAGCTCTACATGAAATCATCAGTGTGAATCTTGAATGTTTTCTAATTTAAAATTTTCACAAGGTCTGAACGCCGTGCAGGCTCAAAGCTAAGGTGCATTCGCAAGAACATGCTCGCTATGCCAGATCAGTTAGCGACAATGGATAAAGGGTAATTAAATTAACTTGTATCCACATTTCTTTCGGAAATTAATTGATGAATAATTAGAAGCATTCTAGCTTTCTGGCCTAATTCGAGTTGGCACTATCCTTGGGTGTTCAGTTTCACTGCCCACAGGCTATTGCTCGATCCAATGAAAAGTATGTTGCTTATTTTTGGAGTGAAAGCTACATACGTTGTTGGGTAGTTCTGCCGGTTGGGGAGGAAACTGTAAGAAACCATAGCTTGGAGCAGTGAACTAAACCAATCCGTCACATTTAGGTATACCCAGGGATGCAATCGGAGATGCTGATGCTGCTAGCCGAAATTCTCATCAGAGCCAACAGAATTAAAACTGACAAATTGCCGATCGGCATTCAGAAGGGGAGATAAAGATAACAGCAGCCTAACTTAAGCAATTCGGTCAACCAATTTCTCTATGAGTTGCTGAATTTCAATAGAAGACAAACATACATCAGAAGAAAACCGCTTAACCAGGGAACCATGCCTATCAATCAAAAACTTCTCGAAATTCCAAGCTACTGGTACGGAATCATGAGTGAGTAACTTAAAAAGGGGATGGATATTAGGTGCAACACAACTAATCTTTGAAAAGAGAGGAATATTCAATCTAAATGTAGAAGCAAGAAATTGCATTACCTCATCAACACTCTTGGGCTCCTGAGCACCAAAATCATTACATGGAAATGCTAATATCTTTAAACCTCTAGGCCCATACAATATGTTAAGTAAACGCATCGATTCATATTGATTAGTGTATCTACACTCACTAGCAACATTAACAATAAGAAGGGGCGAACCCAAAAAATTGCTCATTGGAAGTAATGAACCGTCAACAGCAGGAACGGAAATAGATGAGATGTTCATGTTAAAAAAATTCAGAGATAAGAGAAAGTAATAAAGAATAATTAATCACCACTGAATCCCCAGCGATGCAACAACATTCTTCTCACAACAGCAGTCCAGCCGGTTTGATGACTAGCACCAACACCGGTGCCATCATCACCATTAAAGTATTCATGAAAATTATACAGGTTCTCAAAATCATTGTAATTATCAAGATATGAGTTGGATTTTACAAAAGGAGGCTTCTTGCCTGAATCCGCCTGAAACAATGAGATTAATCTTGCCTCTAAATCATTTGCAATGTAGCCAAGATTAAAGCTATTGCCAGAGAAGGTGGGATATTCAACTAAAAAATCATCACCCAAAACTCTATGATACTCCCTTAGAGCTTCTATTAGCAAATAGTTAATTGGCATCCAAACAGGTCCACGCCAGTTTGAATTACCTCCAAACATTGCAACCGGGCTATCAGCAGGTGAATACTGCAAAAATGCAGTAGTACCAGCAACATTCATTGAGAAGGGATTAGATTCATGAAATTTTGAAAGGCTACGAACACCATATGGAGATAAGAATTCAGATTCATCAAACAACCATCTGCAAACTCTTCTAAGCCGATAGGGGGAAACCATTGCAAAAAGGTATCTACCAGATGAGTAGCAACCAAGATGGGCAATAGAAAGGCTGTAATCATCAATACCATGAACTTGTAGATACAAAGAGATTTGATTATCCATATCTAAATTCCTATCAACATCCAGATCACTACTACTAAAAGATTGCACAGCTAGTAGGGGAATAATTCCAGTAAGTGACCTAACTCTAATATGTTCAGCTGTTCCATCGGGCCTTCTTAAGAGATCATAGTAAAAGCCATCTCTGGAATCCCAATTCAAATAGCCTCGTTCTTCCTCGCTATTAAGAGAGGATACAGAATGCATAAAGCTAATAACAAACCTCTGGACCAATTCACCACTAAAGTATGCATTGCTATTGTGTTGCACAGCTATAGCCCTTTGTTTTAAGGCAACAACAATCTTTAACATATAGAGGGTAAGTAAACCCATCCAAGCTGTGCCATCAGCCTGCTCAATACGGCTTCCATCACTGAGTGGATATCTACGATCGAAAGGAGATATGTTATCTAAACCAAGAAATCCTCCATCAAATAAATCTGAATCAGTGCGAGCATTTCGATTGCTCCACCATCCATATTCAAGCAGCAATGTTTTCATAGATTCTTGAAGAAAATTATAATCTGGAATCCCTGTGTGATTTCTATCGATAGTAAATATTCTCCAAGTTGCCCATGAAGCAAGCGGTGGATCAACATCAGAAAATGCCCACTCATAGGCAGGAACCTGAGCTTGTGGAGACACATAACGGGAGGTACGCAAAATAGAACCTTGTTTCTTAGCAAATGCAGGATCTAAATCAGCAAAAGCAACAGCATGGAACATCAAATCCCACTTACAGAAATAAGGATATTCCCAAGCATCTGGCATAACAAAAATATCATGGGCATGCAAATATTTCCAATTACGATAATCGCTATGCCAGCGAGATTGCGGAGGGGCTATCTGACCGGGATCTCCTTTTAACCAACGATACAAATTCAGCTCATAATACTTACAAGACCATAAAAGCCCAGATGATGCGGCTACAAATAAATTCAAATCCTCGCTTGAATTGAAATTTTTTATTCTTTGATATGATGAATAGAAATCCTTAGCCTCCTCCTCTCTTCTTGCAAGAATCGTTGCTGATTCAGAGAATGGATCAGCATGGGATTTAGAAGATAACCTACAATTAACAACCCATGTATCACCTGCCAGAATAGTATTTTCACATATCATTGCAGCTTTTGTGCCTTCTAGATCTGGATTAATGGCTTGTTTTTCTCCATCAACAAGATAGCGATGGAATGCATCCTTAGTATATGGCTCAGCATTAGTGGTTCCGAATAACAGCTCGCAATTGGATTCATTATCAGTAAATATCCAATTATTAGGCTGGTCGCAATAAAAATAATGCGCAGGGAATCTATCCTGAGAGAAACGCTGAACACCAGGGCCTAACAGTTCAGGAACAAACAATGAGCCATCAGAATTAACAATTATATTCCTTTTGTAAATACCAGGATAGCCCCACTTCCACGAATTGCGGATCCAGAGCGTTGGCAACACCGCTATGTAAGCAGGAGAGGAGGATAGATTCTTAACACTAATTCTAATAAAGGTATCATCAAAATAATCTTTAGCATATTCAATAGTGCAATGGAAAACATTGTTATTATTTAATACTCCTGTATCCTCAATTTCAAATTCTTGATCATTGCGGGACAATTTTGCATTTTCCGTTAGGAGCTGCTTGTAAGGATATTCACTAATTGGATAAACATACAAAGCCTTCGCGTAGCTGTAGGTAGGAGTATTTAATATATGGAAATAGGCCTCCTTAACATCTTCACCATGGTTCCCCTCATGATTTGCTAAACCAAATAAGCGCTCCTTAAGAATTGGATCCTTACCATTCCAAAAAGCTGGGGCAAAGCACAAATGGCAATTACGATCAGTCCAACCAAATAAACCATCCTCACCCCAACGATAAACGCGCGATCGAGCATGATCATGGGGGAATGCTTTCCAAGCATTTCCATCCTCTGCGTAGCATTCACGCACCGTTCCCCATTGACGGTCGGGAAGATAGGTTCCCCAAAGATGCCAATCAACAGCATCAACTGAGGAGCTATGCAACCGGCTGTATTCAGCAGACTGGGTGAAGGTGGAGGAATTCATTTTTTGTTTGTCAAGTTGAGTTGATTAATGCTTAGCCAAGCCTTTCAAGCAAATGCTCCGACACCCTGATCGCATTTGCAATAGCTGTTAAAGAAGGATTAACTGCACCAATACTAGGGAAAAAGCTTGTATCAACAACATATAAATTATCTAAGTCGTGGGCCTTACAATTCAAATCAAGCACAGAATCTTCAGGATTGGTGCCAAACCTACAGGTACCTGCTTGGTGGCCAACAGCAGCTATTGCCATGTCAGAAGCAAAATAAATTTGCCTCTCAGCTAAATGATCCTGTTGATACAATTTATCAAGCAAACGCTCAAGCCGAGCCATCAGTTCATTTGAAGCCCGATCGTTTGTTGGCTGATAGCTTAGGGTTATTTGACCGCTTGAATCAACAGTTACACGGTTATCTGGCCTGGGTAAATCTTCAGTTTGCAACCAAAAATCAAGGGATCTTTCAGCCAGTTTATCCATGGTCCAGGTGGGTGCTAAAGCGGTGAGTTTAGGTTTATATCCCTTCATCATTGCACCATTAGTTTTACCCGTCATTTGTATGTTACCAAGTGGAAAATCAAAATTTTCATCTCCAAAATACCAATCATTTACGGCTATGGTTTTTTGAAAGACCGTATCATTTGGCTCGCGCCCTAAGGCAACAACAGCCTTGCAATTATGATACATGTAGTTGCGACCAACCTGGTCTGAGCGATTTGCCAAGCCATTAGGATGTTTATCGTTAGCAGACATCAATAGCAACCTAGCGGAATTAGCAGCACCACAGCTAACAACAACAATATCAGCACTAAATTTAAGTTTCTCCCCGTCTCTATCAACGAGCACCTCAGTAATAGTATCGCCGGCAGAATTGGTTATTAACTTCAATACATGGCAGCGAGTAAGAAGAGTTAGAGAACTGTTTACTAAGCCAAGGCCAGCCCTTATTCCCATAACCTCAGCATCACCCTTGGCATGGAGAAGGCAGGGAAAGCCATCGCACCTATTACATTTAACACAGGCACTAAATGGAAGATTAGCCTCATCTAGGTTCACCCCTGTAGGTGCATGGAAGGGATGTAGTCCCGAAGCTTTAAAACCATCAACCAATTGCTGCATGCGCGGCTCATGTTTAATGGGTGGATAGGGATAGGGTGCACTAGCCCTTGGTTCAGTGGGATCTTCACCTCGTTCGCCATGAACGTGATACATGGCTTCAGCCCTTGTGTAGTAGGGCTCAAAATCGTCGTAGCGAAGGGGCCAAGCAGGAGAAATGCCATCAACATGAGTTAACTCCTCAAAATCTCTCTCCCTCAATCTGAAATGAGCTGCACCATATAGCTTTGTTGCGCCACCCACAAAATAATGACTGCCCGGCTGAAACTGTTTATTATTTCGATCCTTCCAGGGGTCGACAGATACATAGCGGTTATTTTGAAATACCTCAATGGGATCCCAATTTTGGGGTTCGCGAGGCAGCCAATCGCCACGCTCTAAAACCAATACTTTTTTGCCTGCTTCGGCTAGGCAACGGGCAAGGGTGCCTCCGCCAGCACCACTGCCAATAATAACCACCTCATAATGGTTCGTCATGATCAGCTCCACACAAAGAAACCACTACATGGAGTTGTAGCGGTTTAATTGGGTAATCATTTTCAGAACAATCGCGGTCCAACCTGTTTGATGGCTGGCGCCAACCCCCGAGCCATTGTCGCCGTGAAAATATTCATTAAAAAGAATCAAATCGCGCCAATTTGGGTCGTGCTGAAACAAACTATTGGCACCGTTAAAAGGGCGCTCATTTTTATCATTACGCCTAAAAATGCTAGCTAATCTTTTTTCCAGTTCTAACGATGCATCCCACAAATTAATTAAATTACCGGAGCCCGTGGGGAATTCAACCATGAACGTATCTCCATAATAATGACCAAACTTTTGAAGGGCTTCAATTAATAGATAATTAATTGGCATCCACACAGGGCCTCGCCAATTTGAATTACCTCCAAACATAGCTACAGGGCTATCTGCTGGACTATAGGCAAGCGTTTGTTCTTGATAACCTTCCCTAAAAGTGTAGGGAGATTTTTCATATACTTTCGAGAGAGAGCGGATGCCATATGGAGATAAAAATTCATCTTCATTAAACAAATACCAGCAAATCCTTCTCAAATTAGCCTCTGGCACAAGGCTAAATAAGGTTCTATCTTCATGCCAAGTGCCTAAATTTTTCGCTAGCCAAGTAGAACATGTCCGTTCAGAAAAAAACCATTCAAATGTTTTATGAATATTTAAGCAGGGGAGCTTCTCAACAGTTGCAATATCAAAACTTGCAACCGCCAAAAGTGGAATAAGACCAGAAACAGATCGTGTTTTTAGATACGTCCAAGAGCCATCAGGTCGCTTAATTACATCATAATAAAAACCATCTTGTTCATCCCAATTAACGTAACTCCGACCACTCAGGGAAGGGGTATTTAAAGTTATGGCTAGTTGGGCAAAGTCAAACACAAAGCGCTTAGAGATATCCTCATACTCAGGCTCTTGAACGCATAGTTCAACGGCAATTTGCAAGAGGTTTAAACTTAACATTGCCATCCACGCAGTGCCATCGCATTGCTCAATCATGCTGCCATCAGCTAAGGGGAATCGCCTATCAAAAACAGCAATATTATCTAAACCAAGGAAACCACCTTCAAAAACATTATCACCAGATCTGTCATTTCTATTTGCCCACCAACCATATTCCAAAAGCAGTTTACGCATCGCCGATCGAAGAAACACAAAATCGCCATGCTCCCTTTCCCTACGTTCGATTTGAAAAATTCTTAATGCTGCCCAAGCGCCAATTGGCGGATTTGGATCAGATAACGCCCATTCGTAGGCTGGTGTTTGGGCATTAGGAGCTGTGTAATTTGGCGAGCGTAAAAGCATGCATTGCTTTTTAGCCATGGCTGGATCAATAACAGCAAATGCCACCGAATGGAACATTAAATCCCATTGACAAAAATATGGGTATTCCCAACTATCAGGCATTGAAATAACATCATCAGCAAACAAACGGCTCCAATAAGCATTTTCAGTATGTTTACGTGATTCTGGTGGAGCAGGTTGATTAGGATCACCACTCAACCAGCGACTAACACTCCAATGGTAGAATTTTTTGCACCAAAGCAAGCCGCTAGCAGCTGCTTTAAAGATATGGGCATCATCAGCCATCAATCCTTCAGATGCATGATTTAGATATTCAATGCATTCCTTTTCTCGCAACTCTATAATGCTATCGAATGAACTTGAAAACGGCTCGCTTAAGGCTTGATTACTAAGTCGCAAGTTGATTACCCACTCCTCCCCAGAATTAAGTTGTTTTGCTAGAACTAAGCTTGCCTTGCTTCCAACTTGTGCCGGATTTACTGCAGATATATCAGAATCAACCACATAGCGATGAAAAGCATCCTTTACATATGGCTGTATATTCGGCTGATTAAATAACAGTTCCGTATTTGTTTCATTTTCAGTGAAAATCCACTCACCCGGATGGTTACAGTAAAGTTGGTAGGCACCTAATTCATGAATATCATCAGTAGAAATAGAATTGCCACAAAGTTTGATCTGCTTTTTTTGGCGCCATTCCTCACGGTATCCCCAAGACCATTGATTGCGGAGCCAGAGGCTTGGTAAAACAGATAAAGGCGCAGAATCAGGGCCACGATTAATAATCTTAATTCGTATCAATATATCAGTTGGGCTAGCTTTTGCGTAATCAACAAAAACATCAAAGTAACGATTTTCAGCAAATACGCCAGTATCGATTAGCTCGTATTCAGGCTCTTCTCTAGTGCGCCTTGAATTTTCATCAATTAAATGTTGATAAGGAAATTCAGCTTGAGGGTATTTATATAAGCCACGCATGAAACTATGGGTGGGGCTGTTGAGTAAATGATAAAAGTAATCTTTTAGGTCTTCACCATGGTTACCCTCACCATTACCAAGGCCAAAGGGTCTTTCCTTTAAAAATGGATCTCGGCCATTCCATAGGGCGATGCCAAAACATAGCCGGCCATGTTCATCGCTAATTCCAAGTAAACCGTCCTCTCCCCAGCGATAGGCCCTTGATCTTGCTTGTTGATGGGGAAACGAATTCCATGCATTGCCATCAGCAGAATAATCCTCTCTAACCGTTCCCCATTGCCTATCACTTAAATAGCTGCCCCAAAGATCCCATTGTTGATGCGCTTCATTTCGCTCAGCAATGCGACGCTGCTCTGAACTTAATCCAAGCTGATCGCCAATGATGGAATTCAAAGCTCTGCCTCCAGATGCTCAGCCACCCGTAGTGAATTGGCAATAACAGTTAAACCTGGTCCAATACTTGGGCAACTAGGAAATATGCTTGCGTCAATAATATATAAATTTTGAATCTCGTGACTTCTGCATTGCAAATCCACCACCGATGTTGCGGAATTACTACCCATTCGAGTGGTGCCGCAGGCATAACCCATCACACTTATTGGTGCTTCTCCCCTCGGATGGGTGGGCGCCTGACGCACCACATGGGTTAAAGGGTCGGCCTCAATAGCTTTTAGAGTGTCTATCCAGCGATAAACCAAACGGTCATGGGCCTCTCGATTGTTGGGTATGTAATTGAGACGAATCTGCTCACCCTGAAGGCTAATTTTGTTATGGGGATCTGGTAAAACCTCACTCATCGCCCACCAGGCAACCGATCGGGCGGCAAGCTCCTCAAGGCCGAAATTTGGCAGTAATTTAGACACTAATGATAAAACTGGTGGTGATTCAGCAAACAATGCATCCTGCAAAACCCCACCACAACTTTGAATATGGCCAAGGGGGAATTGAACATTTTTATCACCCCAATAATAATCATTTATCCCAAATGAGCGCTGATAGCGCCCGGAATTGGGTGCGGCGGCTAATTGCAATATTGATGAAAGTTGCAATTTCATTAAATTGCGCCCAACCTGATCTGATCCGTTGCTCAAGCCGCGGGGATGGGAATCACTGCATGATCGCAATAAAATAGCTGGGGTATTTACTGCGCCTGCAGCGAGGACAACAAAATTAGCCTGAAAAAGCCATGCCTGATTTTGAATTAATGCTTCAACACCTTTAACTTCATTACCGGCGGCATTTACATGTAAACAGGTCACTTTAGCCTCAAGCCTTAAATGGAAAGATGGGTCTTCAATAGCAGCTGCTACACCAAAAACTTCTGAATCGCCACTGGGATCATCTTGATTATTAGACCAACTAATTGGTAAATCGTAGGGTTTAACTCCCTGACGCTGGAGGGCAGCACGCAAAGGTTCAAAAAAGGGTTCTAATGGTTTTGGCTTGCCAACAAATTCATTTTTTCTAGGCGGCTCAGTTGGATCTACTCCAGCCACCCCATGAACGTGATATAACTTCTCTGCCTTTTCGTAATATGGGGCAAAATCTGAATAGTTGAGTTCCCAGCTTGGGGAAATACCAGTTTGCAAATGTAGCTCTTCAAAATCTTTCTCTCGCATCCGCTCAAGCACAGCACCCCAAATTTTGGTATTGCCGCCTAGGCCATAAATAGTTTGAGGGGCAAATGGATCACCATCTGGGCCAAACCAACGCTCAGCTGGGTGATAACGATCCTTCCGAAATAGATCTACATCAGCAACGTTTTGATCAGCGAGCGCCATCTGGCGACCCCTTTCAAGTAGCAGCACCTTGTGGCCCTTAGAGGCAAGGGTCCCTGCCATGGTTCCCCCGGCAGCACCACTGCCAACGATGATCACGTCGTAATGCTGGTCGTCAATGATCATTGGAGTGCCTCCTCAAGAACGTTGCCACACGTAAATGAGCACAAAGAGGATGATCCAAATCACATCCACAAAGTGCCAAAACAGGGAGGTGGCCTGAATGCCCTGTTCCCCGCCTTTGTAATTATTAGGTATAAATGATTTGCCTAACATTAAGGCCATCAACAATACACCAGTTAATACATGTAAACCGTGAAAACCAGTGAGTAGGTAAAAAGTACCGCCAAACGTACCTGAGGTAAAACCAAACTTCAAACCGCTCCATTCCACCGCTTGCCCCCAGAGGAAATAGCCCCCCAGGGCCATGGTTGCCAGCCACCACCCACGAAAACCCCAAACATTGTGGCGGGCCATCTGCCGCTCAGCCAAATAAATAGTTCCTGAACTAGAAACCAGCACAAAGGTGTTGATCAGAGGTGTTTGCCATTCCAAACCCTCCACCCCGTGGGGTAACCAATCAAGGGCGTTTAACTTGAGCAAGGCATAGCCTGAGAAAAAGGCGAGGAATATTACACTTTCCGAACAGAGAAAAATTATAAATCCAGTGAGATTGTGGTTGGCATGCATGCCTTGGTTGTGGTGGGAGCCTGTACTTTCCATTGCTTATGCCTCTAAAAGAGATTGGTTTTCGTAAGCACTTTGATTTTCCACAAGAGCCTTTCCAGTGCCATAGCCATAGGGCCCACTGATAACAGTAGGAACGTTTTCCTCAAAATTCTCTGCTGGCGGTGGCGAGGGCAAAAGCCATTCCAAACCAATGGCATTCCAGGGATTTTGGGGTGCTTGGGGCCCCCTAACCCATGAGCTGATCATATTAATAAGAAAAGGAATTATCGAAACACCGAGTAAAAAACTACCTAGGCTTGCCACCACATTCCAAAAAGTAAACTCAGTGTCGTAGGAAGAAACACGCCTTGGCATACCCATTAAACCAAGGGGATGCATTGGAAAGAAATTCAAGTTTGTTCCAATAAATGTTAAGAAGAAGTGCAATTTTCCCAAACCCTCATAATACATGCGCCCGGTAAACTTAGGGAACCAATGGTAAATCGCTGCATAGATGCCCATCACTGCAGCGCCGTAGATTACATAATGAAAGTGCCCAACAACAAAGTAGGTGTTATTAACATGAATATCTATGGGCACAGTGGCCAACATAATTCCTGTTACCCCAGCAAATACAAAATTAAACAAACCTCCAAGGCTGAAAAGCATCGGAGTATTTAGGCGTAATTTACCGCCCCAAATAGTTGCAAGCCAGGCAAATACCTTCACACCGGTTGGCACAGAAATCAACATGGTTGTAACCATGAAAAGATTTCTCATCCACTCAGGCACGCCACTGGGGAAAAAGTGGTGCACCCAAACGATCAAGCCCAAGAACACAATCGCAAATGATGCCAAAGCAACAAAGGCATAGCCAAACAATGGTTTGCGAGAATGGGCACTGAATAGCTCCGAAAAAATACCAAATACAGGCAAAATGATCACATAAACAGCTGGGTGGGAATAGAACCAGAAAAAATGTTGATAAAGCACTGGATCACCGCCACCCTCCGGCTGAAAGAAGCTTGTTCCAACCACCAAATCGAATAGAAGCATTATTGCTCCACCGGTGAGGGCTGGTAAACCAATCAATTGCAGCGATTGGGCCGCCCAGGCCGTCCAAATAAATATAGGCATGCGGAAAAAAGTCATCCCAGGGGCCCGCATTCTTATGATCGTGGTAACAAAATTTACGGCTCCCATAATCGAGGAAACGCCCGAAAGTGCCACGGCTGTGAGCCACATCCCCTCGCCGCTAACCAAATTCCCCAGGGGGTTTTGAGTACTCACAGGTGGATAAGACCACCAGCCTGAATTAGCCGGGCCTCCGGGAAGTAGGAAACTTGAAATTAAAATAACCCCAAAAATTGGAACCAACCAAAAGGCCACTGCATTGAGCCTTGGGAAAGCCATATCTGGGGCGCCAATCATCGTTGGGATTAATAAATTATTTAAACCATTCAACACAGGAAAAATAAACATAAACAGCATGATAGTTCCATGCATTGTGTAGAGGCCGTTATACACAGTGCGGTCTACTAAATCATTTTCCGGGGTGATTAATTCGCCCCGCATTATCATTGCAAGCAAACCGCCAATCAGAAGAAAAAATATCGCTACTGTGATGTATTGAATACCAATCACCTTTGCGTCGGTATTGAAACTAAAAAAGCGTTTCCAATTATCAGGTGCCCCTGGCACGGGGGCATTTGATTTCAGCACACGAGGATCGTAGGAAGCGAGGGTCATGATTTAACCGTTATGGGGGAGTTGATTGGAGCCTGGCACATTCACCATCGGGGCGGGAGCTGGCACAACGGTGGGCCATCCCCTTGAACCTTTTGCCTGGCGTTGTTTGTATTCAGCCACCGCATCACTTAAACCAGGCTGGAGTGGTTTGCTGGCAGCTTGTTTGAGCCAATTGTTGTATTCAGCCTCAGATTCAACCACCACATCGGCTTGATTGGTGGAAAACCAAGTGCCGCTATACATCGAATCGCGTAAGCGATAACGCCCTTCGCGGGTGGGGGTGAGATTTAAATTGATTGCCCGGCCCGGAATAATGTCTTGTTTTAATCTAAATGCTGGCACATAAAATCCATGAATTACATCTTCACTAACCAATCTAAAGGTTACTGGCTTATCAACAGGTAAATGCAATTCAGTAGAGCTAACCTTGGCCGCCGGATAGTTGAATTGCCAAGACCATTGCCTAGCAGTTACCTCCACTTGCTCAGCCGGTAGACGATCCCCCAAGAAACCACCCACCTCTTCAATTGGATCACCGCGATGGATGTGCTCCATCGGCCCTAACACTGCAAGCTTTTGATTAACACGCACTGAATAGAAGGCAATGCCAAAAACAATTAGTGCTGGAATAACCGTCCAGATGATTTCCAAGCGGGTATTGCCTTCAATCGGTTCTGCATCACTCATGTCGTATTTCTCAGCCCGATTAAATATCACAACCCAAGCCATCACTGAGATAACACCAAAAAAAACAAAAGTTGCCAAGGCGGTTTCAAAACTGAACAAGCCATCCACCAGGGGGGCAGCTGTTGAAGCTTGAACAGGTAACCAGTGATATGCCTGGCGACTCATCCAGAAACTAAATACCACCAATACACCGGTCCAGGCGCTAACTAAGGCCAAGGCGGAATAATTAATGCGCGTTGAAGAGCTATTCATGGCAATGCCTCCTTGAGATCAGCGCCAGCGGCCAGCAGCTGATCTGCGGTTATGTGAACGCCAAATTCAGCAGCCAACTGGGCGCCAAGGGTGCCGTGAAGCCCTAAAACGCCCATCATCACCACCCCAGCAAATAAGTAGGGCCATTGCACCTGCCTGCCCATATCTTTGCGCCAAACAAAGCGTTGATAACCTCTCCAAATAGTCATCAGTACGATCACCAAAAGAATCAACACCCCACCAACCCCATGCCAGGTCATCGTTACAAAACTTTCGAGGCCAAAGGTACTTTTAACGCCTGCCAATGGCACCGCCGTGAGCATCTCATAAAAGCCAGCAGTAACTGTAAAAAAACTAATCACTGCGCAAGCAAGCAGGTTATACCAACCCACATCATGTAAACCTGGCCTAGTTACCGGCAATGCCAAGAAGCGAAAAATACGCTTCTCCAAAGGATAAAAAGCTCCTGCGAAGTCGAACGCTATGGCTATAACAAATAAGCCAATGGTTAGATGAACTAAATTAGGGTGAATCGGCAGGCTGTAGGGCAAATCATTGGGCCCTAAGCCGGCTGCGATTTGATTTAAGGGGCTTTCTGCTGGCAGCATCACACTAAAAAACCGCATTACACCAACCCCGCCCGCATTGCTTCCACCACCTTCACCGTGTGAAGCCCATATATCCATATCAATTTATCGCCAAGGAAAACCTGCACAACCACCAAGGCAGCCAATAAAGAATCAACTCCAAGGAAGGCCAGCGGCAAGCTGAGCGGATCCTTTGCTCTCAATACATAGCGCCAGCCGGTAAGCACAGATAGAACCCCCGCTAAAGACCAGCCTATGGTGCTATGGATATTTAAAATGTTGCGCGCATCACCATAGGGGTTAGCCAAGCCGGCCTCCACTTGGCCAAACATGATCGCTACAAAGATGGCGCTGGTGGCGAATAACAGATTCCACCAACTCACCTCAAACAAGGCGCGCCTACCTGCAACTACACCGATAAAATCGAATAGCACTGAAATCAATGCCATCGCAATAACGAAGTGCACAACTATTGGATGAATAGTGTCCATCCAAGGCAGGTTGTGGTCGTTCAGGGGGGGAAGCAGATGCTCAAGCATTAGCAAACCCAAGAGCTAGCTTTGCCTCTATCGATAGCGCCCATGGATTAAGGGTGCCCATTTCTCCCCTATTCCTTCATGACTGATCACTCCTCAGGCCCATGGCGCCTCGAAGCAGACAGCCTTGGCCAGGTGCAGGTGCCCGCTGAGCGCTATTGGGGTGCCCAAACCGAACGGGCGAGGTTGATGTTTCAGCTTGGGCAAAATCCGGTGCCCCTGCCATTAATCCATGCAATAGCCCGCATAAAAAGGGCCGCTGCTGCTGCTAATTCCCAGCTGGGGCTCCTAGATGGCGAGCGCTGCAACTGGATCAGCCGGGCCGCCTTGGAGGTGGAGCAGGGCCGATGGGATCAAGAATTTCCCCTCTCCACTTGGCAGAGCGGTAGCGGCACTCAAACAAACATGAACCTGAATGAGGTAATCGCCAATCGCGCCTGCGAACTAGCAGGCCAACCCCTTGGCACTAAAAGCTGCGTGCATCCAAACGACCATGTGAACAAAGGCCAAAGCACTAACGACGTATTCCCCAGTGGGATCCACATCGCTAGCGAGCGCCAGCAGAGGCTCCAACTTTTGCCAGCCATAGGGGATCTAGCTGCCAGTTTTGAAGCAAAGGCAACCGCTTGGAGCGATGTGGTAAAGATCGGCCGCACCCATCTGCAAGATGCAGTACCACTTACTTTTGGCCAAGAAATTGGCGGTTGGGCGACCCAATTGCGCAGCGCTGCCGCAAGAATTGAAGCTGGATTTGAAGAACTGCGCCAAATCCCCCTAGGCGGCACTGCCGTTGGCACTGGTTTAGGCGCAAAAGCTGGTTTCGCAGAGACCACCTGCCAGTTACTTAGCGAATGGGAAGGGGTTAGCTGGCAGTGCAGTGGTAATCGCTTTTCCCTAATGGGCAGCCACGATGGCCTGGTTCAGCAAATGACCCGGCTCAGGCTTTTGGCGGGGGCTCTACACAAGATCGTTAATGACATTCGCCTTTTAGCCTGCGGACCTAGGGCCGGCCTGGGGGAACTGCTGCTGCCAGCCAATGAACCAGGCAGTTCGATCATGCCGGGCAAAGTAAATCCCACCCAATGCGAAGCCGTAGCAATGGCAACAGCCCAAGTGATGGGCCTTGATCAAGCAGTGGCTATCGGTGGCAGTGGCGGCCACCTACAAATGAATGTATACAAGCCATTATTAGCGCTTAATTTAATTCGCAGCGGCGAATTACTTAGCGACTGTTGTTATTCTCTGCGGGTGCACATGGTGGAGGGAATGGAATTAAATATCAATAAAATAGAACATTTTCGTGATCAATCGCTAATGCTTGTAACGGCCTTAGCTCCTGTGATCGGCTACGACAAGGCAGCAAAAATCGCCCAACATGCCCATGCGGAAGGGCTTACCTTGCGGGAGGCCGCCATCGCCCTTGATGCAATCAGCGCGGAAGCCTTCGACCACAGCGTTAACCCTAAAAAGATGACCTCAATTCAAGATTAATTACTTCTTAGATATGCCAAGCCCACACCAATAATCAAACTAAAAATAAGCGCCCCCGCCAACAGCAACAGGGCAAACCATTCCCCACCAGAGAGTGGCCGCCGCTCCGGTAGCAATATTTCTTGGCTAGCAGGAGAAGGCGAAGTTGAATTATCTATAACAAGATCATATTTGCGCCTTAATTCTGGATCACCCAAAACCTCTATGGCTTCCTGCAAAGCGCAAAATTGCACACTCGCCTCAGCGGGCTCTAATTCGGTGGTATCCGGGTGGAAGCGTTTGCTAAGCCGCCGGAATGCCGCCCTCAATTCTTCAGGGCTTGCATCTGCCTCCACACCAAGGCGCTCATAAAGATTGGCAGTGGAGCTGGAGTTAACCAAGCCGATTGGGCTCTATGGCTTGCGATCCTAGGGAAACCTACTTGCCCTGCCCTGAGCAACGATTTCCCCTGGGACCTGCTGGCTTGGCAGCCCAACAGCCAACAGCTGCAGCAACTGCAGGAGCTGCAGCTGTTGTTGCGCCATTGGAACCAACAACTAAATCTCACCAGGTTGGTGGAGGGGCCCGACTATTGGATTGGTCAAGTATTCGACAGCCTTTGGCCGCTTCAGCCCTGGTTAACAGGTGAACTAAACGGCGCTAACTGTGCTCAGAAATTTTCGGTGGTTGATGTGGGCACCGGCGGCGGTTTTCCTGGGCTTGCCATCGCTATTGCCTTACCCAATGCCCAATTAACCCTGGTGGATTCCGTGGGTCGCAAACTTGAGGCCGTGGGCGCCATGGCCAAGAAGCTTGGGCTGAGCGAAAGGCTTAGCTTGCGATGCGAGCGGGCCGAAAAAAGTGGACGCGAACGCAGCTGCAGAGGCCAATTTCAATTGGCGGTAGCTCGCGCTGTCGCCCCAGCTGCTGTGGTTGCTGAATACCTGGTGCCGCTATTAGCTCCCAACGGCACTGCCCTGCTTTATCGAGGCCAATGGAGCGCCGCAAATCAAGCCGAATTGGTTGAAATTGCACGCCAGCTCAAGGCAGAAGCTGGGGAACCACGGGCCATTGAACTTCCAGAGGGCAAAGGTCAACGGCATGTAATTCCGCTTACCCCTGTAGCGGCATGCCCAACTACCTACCCAAGGGCCGTTGGAATCCCAACAAAACAACCTCTGCGCCCCGCTCCCTAGGAGCCAAGTCGTTGTAAAACGCTGCCACCAAGGGCTTGTTTTAAGTGCCTCAAGATTGCTGGAATCTCTGCTCGCCAAGGGCTTTCAGCCAGTGCCGCCAATAATTCCGCTTCGCTTACTGCCCCTTCACTGCCGGCTGGCGCCTCGAAAAAATCGGCATTGCAACCTGGGAACCAATGGTTGGCTTGGCCCAAAAGTCCATATCTAGCTTTGGCGTAGCTCTGCAGATCCCATCCCTCCAGCAGGTTATGGAGCCACAAAAGGATCGGTAGGTTGATCTGCCCTGGGGTGGCTTGCCATGGGGGCAACCCCTGCTGCCAGCTGTTAAGCCAGGCATCACCCAACTTTTGCTGCAGGGCAGCTTGCAATCGAGCTGATATCAGTGGTAATAATTCTTCGGCCTTGGCAAGCAGGCCCACTGCCTGTAGATGTAAATCCAAATCTGCAGCAGTGGCAGCACCAACGCTGATGGTGTGCACCCGCGGATCACTTAAACAAAACAGATCGTTAAAAACAATCGGATGCAATGGCTCACAGAGCTGCTTTAAACGCTCAGAAGGTGAATGAAGATGGCCGCCTTTATCGGTGGGGCTAATTATAAACACACCCATATCTTGATCAATCGCTGCACTTAAGGCGGGGCTATTGTCTTGGCGAATATAATACCAATGGATATTAACGTAATCAAAAGAGCCACTGTTAATCGCCGCCTCAATTAAAGCTAGCGGTGCATGGGTGGAAAAGCCCACATGGCCGATGCAGCCATCCCTTTGCCAGCGCTTAACTATCTCTAAGCAGCCCCCTGGCCGCAAGCATTGCTCTAAATGTTCGGGAAGATTAATTCCGTGCAAAGTTAGTAGATCAAGCCGTTGCACTTGCAATAATTCAAAGCTGCGCTCCAGCATTGATTCAAATTCTTTGCTGTTTGCATAGGGCGCAATTTTGGTTTGCAGAATCCGTTTTGGATCTGGATGTGCATCTAGTAGTTTGCCCAGCTGCAATTCTGAGCTGCCATAAAAACGCGCTGTTTCAATGTGATGCATGCCAGCCCCAATGGCTGCCTTCAAGATCGATTCCAGATTTACCTGGCTTTCAACCGTTATTTCTTCCGCTGGTAGATCGCTCCAGCTTTGCTGAAAGCGCATGCCACCAAGGCTTAATAGGGGCATCTGTAATTCAGTTCTGCCAAAACGACGGCAGGGAACAAAGGCCAAATCAAGCTCCGCCAGCGGAGGATTCAGCTGATGGCAGTTGCTCAAATGGCAGCCAATGGATGCAATCAACCGGGCAGGTATCGATGGCCTCCTGAACCCGTTCAAGGCTGTCGCCGTTTTGACGTATTACCCGCGATCTGCCCCGATTTGGCTCCACCAAAAAGGTATTACACGCCACATGGGCGCAATACCTACAACCAATACAAACCTCTTCATCAACCCAAATCGCCTCCTGGCGCAAGCTGCCCCCCAGAAGTGGTTCTTTACCTGTATTTGCTTGCCCAGGAACCGCCAGTGGCGGAGCTGCAAAGGCAATTGAAGGGTCGATTTTCAAAGCAACCAGGGGGCTTTCAACCCTGCCAACGGGTAACTACCAGCTCGATGCTGCCATCGGCACTTACCTGTTGTTCTTCCACTACAAAGCCCTCAGCGGAAGCGCTATTTAAGATGCTGTGCAAGGCATAACGCTGCGTTAGTTGCGACATAAACCGCTCAAGGGGAATTGGTAAACGCCATAGATCGAGATCAGTTACTAATTCATAACGGCCTTCACTGCTATTCCAGCGAAAACCAATGTCGCCACCTTCAGCCTGGGGACAACATAGATCTGTCTTTTGGGTTTGGCCTTGATAACCGCGCAGTAATTGAGCCGCTTCGCTTGGTGTTTGGCCAAGATCCTTGAGGGCAGCCACCAAGGCGACAGGATCGCGCAATTCAGTTTTAATCGTGCTGAAGTGAGACATTGCTGGCTTGATTTTGGTGGATTTCCGCAGGGGCGGATTGGTAGTGGTTAGAGGTAGGGGTGCAGCGCTGAACGGTGCCCAACCTTGCTTCAATCGAGCTAGTGAGCTCTATACAACCCACACCTTGTACGCCCTCAACAAGCTCCTCCACTGCGCCATTTGGGCGAATACAGAAGCGAATGGTTTGCTGGGGCACGGCAGAACCGATTTCAATCAGTTTACTTAGTTTTCCTTGCCAGCTGCGTTAATCCCAGTCGTTTTGTAAACGGGAAAGCAAGGCTGGATTTTGCAGTTGCTCTAGGGCATTGCGGGCATCATCCCGCACACCTGAATCAGCATCATCAATGCAAGCAGCCACAAGAGCTTCCCCTAGGGACAAGGCCAAATCAGGCTCCAAATAGGCGTAAAGCCGCCCTAAACCCCAAGCGCTATTGCTGCGCACGGCTGGTTCCGAATCGATGCGCAGGCTTAAAAGCAGTTGTTGCGCAACAGCTTCCCGCTGATTTGAGTTGTTCAAGCTGCTATCTACAAGCGAACTCGTGGCCCAAAGGCGCACCGCTGCGATGTCGCTGCCCAGGGCCTTTAGCAGGGCTGGAATCACCTCAAAACTTGGGTAGTTACCGAGGGTCCAAGCCAGGGCTTTACGCACAAAGCCGTTGCTGTCTTGTTGCAATTTTGGCAGCAACAGCGGTAGAGCCTCGGGATGGGGGTTACGTCCAAGGGCATAAACGGCGCTCATCCGCAGAATTGGGCAGCTGCTATCGAGCAACGGCAGCAGCAAAGGCAGCGCACGGGGATCACGGTGCTCACAAAAAAACTTCAATCCTTGCAATTGCTGCTCATGGTTGCCCTGCAGTTCAACCAGGGCTTGATCTACCAGTTCCTGTTGTAACGCTATGTCTTGAGTTTTATCCGATAGTTCACTGATCAGATCTAGGGGGTCTTGGGCCGCCTCAGCCTCTAATTCCTCCTCTAATAGGGCAAGTTCAAGCGTTAATTCATCGTGGTTGGTCATGGAACTCAACCCAAAGGCGCCGGAGCAGCCATATCACCAGGCAACCAAATGCGAGCACTCACGGCAAATAGGGCAGCGGAAAACAGCAGCACTATGAGGGCTGGCAGCAGCTTGGATCTAAAAAACGCCATTAACTTCCAGCGAAACAGCACATCCCTATTGTTGCCTCTTCGCTGCCCCTGGTGAAACTTCCTATGAACAATCGCGCCCGCAGCAGGCGGATCATCACGGTGGGAATGGAAGGGGTAGCCAGCGGCGCTCCATACATGGTGGGCAGCAAATTACTTCAGGGCTGGCTAACTGCCAGCAATATTCCGCTGCCATTGATTGGCCTATTGCCCCTGGCGGAATTGCCATACACCTTGAAGCTGTTTTGGGCCCCCTTATTAGACCGCTGGCCCATTCCCTGGCCCGATCGCCGTAGGGGTTGGATCCTTTTAATGCAATTACTGCTGGTGCTAGTAATTGCATCGATGGCACTGCTGCAACCCAGCACTAACCCCAGGGCCCTAACTGCCATTGGGTTAATTGCCTTAATCCTGGCAATTTGTAGCGCCAGCCAAGACATCGTTATTGATGCCTATCGCACCGATTTATTAGCAGAGGAGGAGCGGGGCGCTGGAGCGGCAAGTGCCTCCCTTGGTTATCGAGCTGCTGGCTTAGTGATCAGTTCTGGTGGTTTTTTATTGGCTGGCACCTATGGCTGGCCTGCGGCCTTTGCCGCTGCCGCTGGCCTAATGCTTTTGGTGGTGCCATTCACTATTAATGCCCCAAGTATTCCGCCCCTAAGCCAACCGGTTGTGAGCTTGCGCCAAGCGGTGCTTGGCCCAGCCAGGGAATTTTTAATAAGAAGCGGCTCTAGCAAAGCGCCGGTGTTACTGCTGCTGGTGTTGTTTTACCGCTGGCCGGATGGATTGCTAAATGCAATGGCAATTCCCTTCTTGAGCCTCAATGGGTTTGATGAAGCAACAATTGGATTAGTGCAGGGGGCATGGGGAATTGGAGCAACGATGCTGGGAACAATATTAGGTGGTGTTTTATTTAGTTATCTGGGCATGAATCGATCCCTATGGATTTTTAGTTTGGTGGGGGCAACTGGAAATTTAAGTTATTGGGCAATCGCACAATTCAAGGGGGGGATTTTTGCTCTTTTGCTCGCTGCTGGTTTTGAAAATATTGGCGGTGGAATGGTTGGGGCCGTATTTGTAGCCCTATTAATGAGCCTATGTAATCCCCGCTATTCAGCAACCCAATACGCGCTCCTATCCGGTATTTATGCCCTAAGCCGTTCACTACTATCGGCACCTGCTGGATTGCTGGCGGAAAGGTTTGGTTGGTCGGAATTTTTTCTACTCAGTGCAGCAGCTTCAATCCCTGCTTTTATTTTGCTCGCCTTTGTGGCCCCTTGGCAAGAAAGGGAGGCGCGGGGAGCATTTGATCCATCAAAGGATTTGCATTAAACCTATGCAGATGTGGAAGTAGCAAATCGGCGCCTTAGCTGACCGCAGGCTGCATCTGCATCAAGGCCTCGGCTGGCTCGAACACTCACGGCAATCCCCCTGCCTTCGAGGTTGCTGCGAAATGCCTCAACTGCAGCTGGGCTAGGCCTTTGAAATTCTTCTTCTTCAATTGGATTGTAGGCAATTAAATTCACATGGCTCTGAAAGCCACTCACCAAATCAGCCAGGGCTAATGCCTGGGCAGGATGATCATTTAAACCACCCAAGAGAATGTATTCAAAACTTAAACGCCTACCTGTTGTTAATACATATTGCTTGCAATCTTCTAATAAAATCTCTAGTGGATAGGCATGGGCAGTGGGAATTAATTGCTCCCTTAGCTGTTGATCTGGAGCATGCAAACTAACCGCTAGGGTGAACTGAGTTCGCCCGAGGCGCTCCTTGGCTAGGGCCGCAAGTTTTGGCAGGGTTTTGGGTACACCAACGGTGCTGATAGTGATCTGACGCTGGGCCATTCCCAAATCACTACAGAGGCAATCAATAGAAGCAAGTACTGCGTCGATATTGAGAAGCGGTTCTCCCATACCCATAAAAACCACGTGGCTTGGACGCTGTTGCATCACCTCCCGCACGCTTAAAACCTGATCAACAATTTCATGCAACGCAAGGGAGCGTTGAAAGCCCCCCTTACCTGTGGCGCAAAAACGGCAGGCCATGGCACAACCAACTTGGCTGCTAACGCAAACAGTTAAGCGATTTGGATTAGGGATACCTACGGTTTCAATACTGAGGCCATCGTGGGTGGCAAGCAGCAATTTGGTAGTGCCATCAAGGGCAACACTGCGTTGCAGCTCCCGGGATCTACCAATCCAATCAAACGCATCAGCAGGTGGCTCTGCCAACAATTGCTGCCGAAATTGCTTCGGCAGCACTGAAACCTGATCTAGATCTCGAACACCTTTGCTGTAAAGCCAATCATGCAGTTGTCTGCCTCGAAAAGCCGCCTGCCCCCGTTGCTGAACCCATTCCTCAAGGGCAGGGCGACCAAGACCTAAAAGTGGTGCGTTTAGGGCCAAACCAATAGGCCATGCCCCAACCAAATCTCAACAGCTAGCAAAGCAATGAAACCGAGCATTGCAGCACGACCATTAGTTAATTCGCAATGGGTATGGAAACCAAAGCGAGGCAGTTGGCGCCTAGGTACCAGGGAGGGTTGCAGGGGTTGAGTTGTTGAAGACATCTATTAGATGTCCTCGCTGAGTAAACCTTCTTCCTGCAAACCCTCAAGCGCCTCTAGATCTGGCAGGAATTGCTCTTGATCCAAATCGTCACCTAAGGGACGGGCAAAGGCAGCAAAATTACTACCTTCAGCTATGCCATAGCGACTGCGCGTGGCTTGGAGTTCATCGTCGGAGGGATCATCCAACACTGCAGCGGTGGGCTGGGGCAGAGGCATCTCAACTGTGTAGTCGGGGCGGAGGGCACTAGCTCTGCGGTAACTGGCATTTTCCTCATCGAGAATATCTGGATGGGGACCGGCCTCTGCCCTCAACTCCTCTTCAAAGCCACTGAAGCCTGTACCCGCTGGTATCAAACGACCGATGATTACGTTCTCCTTCAGGCCGCGTAACCAATCGCTCTTACCTTCAATCGCCGCCTCAGTTAACACACGAGTTGTTTCTTGGAAGGAGGCAGCCGAGATGAAACTATCAGTGTTAAGAGATGCTTTGGTAATACCAAGAAGCACTGGGGTGAATTCAGCAGGGGCACCACCGGTAATGGCAATGGCTTGGTTTACTTGATCCACCTGACGCAATTCAATCAATTCACCTGGGAGCAGGGTTGTATCACCGGCGTCCTCAACACGAACCTTATTAGTCATCTGGCGAACAATCACCTCGATGTGTTTATCATCGATGGTTACACCCTGGGACTTGTAAACATTTTGCACCTCTTGAACAAGCGCTGTTTGCAAGCGTGAAATAGCCTGATTAGCAGCATCCATAGATACATTGCGCGAGCGCAAATCCTCGAATAGAACTTCTAGAAGTTCATGGGGATTGATGGGGCCATCGGTTAGGAGATCACCAGATTCAACCAATTGACCATCGCTCACCATCACAGTGCGTCCTAACAAAATGGGATATTCAGTGCTCAATTCATCACCTTCAATCACTGAAACAGTGGGGGCATCTTCATCCTCTTTCTGTTCTATCTTCACGCTGCCCGCCTTGCGGCACAGCACAGCTGAATCCCTGGGGCGACGGGCTTCCAGCAATTCTTCAATCCGGGGTAAACCCTGAACAATATCGCCAGTTTTGGCCCTTTCAAACACCAGCTGAGCGAGGGTATCGCCGCGAAGCACCAAATCGCCATCGCGCACGTGCAGGATCGAATCCGGTGAAACCATATAGGGGCGGCCCACCCGTAGAGAGATCGAATCAGGTCCAATCGATTCCACCTGACCGCTGTGGGGGGCGATTAGATCAGAAGCAAGTTGCTCACCTTCAACAATGCGTTGACCAATGGCTACGCTGGGCTTTTCATTCTGCAATTTAACTACCAACAAATCATCGGGCCTTTCAACTATTAAACGCCGAATTGGCTCCCCTTCAGCGCTATCTGGAAGTTGCACAATACCATCTTCTTTGCAAAGGATTTGAACAGTTGCAACAACATCTCCTCGCTTAATTGAATCTCCATCAGCCACTTTTACTTCGGTGTGGGTTGAGCCGTGGCTGGCATCTGAAAGGGTGTCCCTCCTCACCAGGTGAGATTCAAGGATCACAAGCTGGAGACGATCGATGGTTTTTGCCCGCTTATCAGGCACCATCTCAACGTCTACGGTCATTTGTGGCGTGGTATCAAAAGTTTCAAGAATTAATTGGGTACGCAGAAGCTCAACGCCCTCAACCGATTTAACCAATTCAGCATCTTTAAAGGTAAGCCGTTGCACAGCCTTAAGGCCGAGGGATGGACCATTTGCTTGTTTAACGGTGCCAAGTTCTGGCAGATGAGCCTCATCGGGAATTGCGTATTCCTCCACAGGACGGAGCAGTAATGCCCCGCCTTCTGGTGTATCAACGGATTCCACAAATAGCATTGATTCAGCCACCAATCCAGCTGCGATTTCTTCGCCCGGGTTTACCATCTTGCCCTCGTCGGCAAAACGGCTTAACACCTTGCTATCAGTTACTAAATGCAGGGTTCCAGAACGGACAATAATTTCACGCAGAATGTCATTCTTCTGGGCAACAGTAACAATGCCTGCAGTTTGACTGAATATATCTTTAACCACCTCAGTACCAGCTTCAATCCACTGGCCATCCTCAATCATCAGAAGGGATATATCTTTGTTTATTTCATGGGTTTCTTGGGGAATCCAGAGCAGGGTTCCACCTTTAGAAACCTCATATCCGTGTTTTGCACTACGGGCTTTTTTGATACCAAGACCAGGGGCAAATTTAATCAAACCGCCTGTTTGAGTGCGGAAGCGATCGTCGGTAAGTTCTGCAATTACCTCGCCATTGGCAATCTTTGTACCAGGCTCAGTATTTAAGCGATATCTAATATTGTCTTTACCCTCAAGGTGCCAGATCTGGCCGCTGTGGGTAGTGGTTGCGATAAGCTTGCAATCCTTTAATAACAAGCTGGAAGTAACAATTTCAACTTCCCTTGAATCGCCTTGAGACTCCCTTAGCCTTACGCTGCCGCCATATTCACTGATCTGCCTGCTTTCGGCTAGAACATCACCATTGTGCACTTTGCTAGCACCTTTAACAACCGGGAATGCATTGGGGGGCAAGTTATAAACGTCGCCGCCAAAAACCCAAAGCCTTCCTAAGCGCTGTGCCTTCAAAGTGATATTACCTTGACGGTCGGGAACCTCCTTGGGTTGAATTACATCTTCATAGCGAACTTGACCGGCCAAATCACAAATAACATCCTTACTCGCCTTTTCAATACTCTTCTTAACAGCAGCGCCACTAGAAATCTGAGCCAGAATTATGTCGTTAGGAACACTTGCACCATCAGCAACAAACAGAATAGAGCCCGTGGTGATATCTAGTTTCTGTGCTTTACCCTTTGTGGATGGTTTTAAGGTGAGGCTGAAATCAACTTCTGCAATCTGAGCTTCAACACCATGGGGAGTGCGGTGGGGGCGAACCTTAGCCTTGGAATCAAATTCAACAATTCCATCCACCAAAGAACGAACCACACCAGTTTCAGCAGTTGACACACCACCGGTATGGAAAGTGCGCATGGTTAACTGCGTGCCAGGCTCACCAATGGATTGGGCTGCAATAATGCCAACCGCCTCACCAAGATCAACTAATTCGTTGTGGGCTAGGGCCCAGCCATAGCATTTGCGGCAAACTGAACGAGCGGCTTCGCAAGTAAGTGGTGAACGAACACGAACTTCTTTGATGGCAGCTTTTTCAATCTGTTTACTTAAAATTGGATCAATCTCAGTATCTCGTTCAGCTATCACGGTGCCTTCGGCATCAATAACGGGTTCAGCCACCAATCGACCAAGCAAACGATTGCGATAACGGCCATTGTCATCTGCCGCAACGATGATGCTGCGCACAGTGCCGCAATCGTCTTCCCGAACGATCACATCTTGGGCAACATCAACCAAACGCCTGGTGAGATAACCGGAATCAGCGGTGCGCAGGGCGGTATCAACCAAACCCTTGCGCGCTCCATAGGAGGAGATCACATATTCAGTAACGGTTAAACCTTCGCGGAAATTTGTGCGAATCGGAAGGTCGATAATCTCCCCTTGGGGGTTGGCCATTAGGCCACGCATGCCAACCAACTGACGCACCTGGGACATGTTGCCCCGGGCACCAGAGTTAGCCATCATCCATACGGAATTCAGGGGGAAATTATCATCAAAGTTTCGCTTAACTGAATTCACCAAACGTTCGTTTGTTTCAGTCCAGGTGTCAATTACCTTGGTGTGCCTTTCAACCTCAGTTATTTCACCCAAACGATATCTTTCCTCTGTTTGAGTAATCTGTTTTTCAGCATCTTCAAGCAGCTGGGGCTTGTCGTCGGGCACTTTCAAATCATCTACCGATATGGAAACCGCCGCCTGGGTAGCAAAGCGAAAACCCAAATCTTTTAGATCATCCGCCATCGCGGCCGTAGCTGCGGTGCCATGGTGTTTGTAGGCCCAAGCCACTAAGCCACGCAAACCTTTCTTATCGATAATTCGATTTCGGAAGGGGGGTGGAATCCTGGATGGCTCACGTTTTGCGGCAGCTTCTGCAGCCGCAAGAGCAGCGGCTTCTGCGGCCTTAGCTGCCTTCGACTTACTTGAAGATTTACGGGCGGCGGGCTTGGAGGTGCTGGTCATGACCTTTAACAGGAGGGGGGTAGGAAGATTTGACTGAATTCAAGCAAGCAGGGGCGTATTACCTGGTGGCCACCGCATCAATGATTGTGCGATTCATGACCACACGACCAGTAGTTGTTAAAAGATAGCGACTAATCAGCGCACCATCTTCATCTAAGCGATCGCGGCGGTATTTCCATTGTTCAACCCTGGTGCCATCGCTAAGGGTTTCACTCTTTAAGGGTTCAGTTGCTTCGTCATCGTCTTCAACCTCACCGCTAAATCGAACCCAAAGCCAATCGTGCAAGCCGATGCGTTTTTCAGCAAACGCATTACAAACATCACTCAAGCTGGCAAAACTCCATGCTCGATCACCGAATTCAGGTATTGGGTTCTCTTTACGGGTTGCGGTGAGGTAGTAGGAACCAAGCACCATATCTTGGGAAGGGGTGATAATTGGTTCACCTGTAGCTGGCGAAAGAATGTTGTTGCTTGCCAGCATCAACATTCGGGCTTCGGTTTGAGCCTCAAGGGATAGGGGAACATGGACGGCCATTTGATCACCGTCGAAGTCTGCGTTGAAAGCAGGACACACCAGAGGGTGCAGCTGAATAGCCCGACCATCTACAAGTTTTGGTTCAAATGCTTGGATACCTAAACGGTGCAGGGTGGGGGCGCGATTCAACATGATTGGATGGCCATCAATAACCTCCTGCAATACCTGCATAACTTCATCATCTGCCCTTTGAATCATCTTCTTGGCAGCTTTTATATTGTTAACTATATTTTGACGAATTAAACGGTGAATAACAAAGGGTTGGAAGAGCTCGATTGCCATTTCCTTAGGCAAACCGCACTGATTCATTTTAAGTTTAGGGCCCACAACGATTACAGATCGGCCAGAATAATCAACCCTTTTACCAAGAAGATTCTGACGGAAGCGGCCCTGTTTCCCTTCAATGATGTCGCTCAAGGATTTAAGTGGCCTGTTGTTAGCACCAACTACGGTTCTTCCCCGGCGACCATTATCAATCAGGGCATCAA
The DNA here is from genome assembly GCA_002151525.1 of Synechococcus sp. Lanier. GTDB lineage: Bacteria > Cyanobacteriota > Cyanobacteriia > PCC-6307 > Cyanobiaceae > Synechococcus_D. Next base: position 29,050 of record MWMJ01000003.1, read on the forward strand.
CAGCCTCCTGAAGCATCCTTTTTTCATTGCGCACAATGATTTCAGGCGCAAGAATTTCCTGAAGCCTTGCTAAACGGTTGTTGCGGTTGATAACGCGGCGGTAGAGGTCGTTTAGATCTGAAGTGGCAAATCGACCACCATCAAGCTGCACCATTGGCCGCAGGTCGGGCGGGATCACAGGAATGGCATCGAGCACCATCCATTCGGGGCGCGCGTCGGTTGCGATAAAATTATCAATCACCCTCAAGCGTTTAATAAGTTTGGCACGTTTCTGCCCCTTGCTGCCATTAATATCCTCGCGCAATTCTTCGGCAATTTTAACTAATTCAAGATCTTCTAAAAGCCGCTTGAGAGCTTCTGCGCCGATGCCAACCTCTGGCTCATTTTCAATTTCAGAATCTTCCGCAAAAATCTCATCTTCTATCTCAAGCCACTCGTCTTCAGTGAGAAGTTGTTTATATTTGAGTGTTTTATGATCACCGGGTTCAAGCACTACATAACAGTTAAAATAAACAATCTGCTCCACATCCCGAAGGGGCATATCTAAAAGAATTGCCACATAGCTTGGGATACCCTTCAAATACCAAACATGGGATACGGGGGCAGCGAGCTTAATAAAGCCCATGCGATGGCGGCGCACGCGGCTTTCGGTAACTTCCACACCACAGCGTTCACAAACAATGCCCCTGTGCCTCACCCGTTTATACTTGCCGCAATGGCACTCCCAATCCTTGGAAGGGCCAAAAATCTTCTCGCAAAACAGCCCATCCATCTCCGGCTTAAGGGTGCGGTAATTGATGGTTTCCGGCTTGGTAACTTCGCCCACCACCTGGCCGTTAGGAAGGGTGCGCTGACCCCAATCCATGATGCGCTCTGGGGAAGCGAGCGTGATTTTGACGTAGTCGAAGTGACTTTCGGTACGGGTGTTGCTGTTGGTCATGGCCGCAGGGCAAAGGGGGGCTTCAGGTCAATTTTTAAGTGGATGGATTAATCCTCGTCGTAGTCGGCTACGCCAAGGGATTCATAGGTGGGCCGGCTGGGGGTGCTGCGACGGGGGTTGACGTCTTGCATCAAATCCACCTCAGCTCCTTCATCTGTGTAAACAGCAATATCAAGGCCGAGGGATTGCAGCTCTCGCATCAACACCTTGAACGATTCAGGTGTGCCTGGGCGGGGGATTGGTTTGCCCTTAACGATCGCATTAAGCGCTTCGTTTCTACCTTGCATATCGTCGGATTTAACCGTGAGCAATTCCTGCAGGGTGTAGGCGGCGCCATAGGCCTCAAGGGCCCAAACCTCCATCTCACCAAGGCGCTGGCCGCCCTGTTGAGCTTTGCCCCCCAGAGGTTGCTGGGTAACCAAGGAGTAGGGACCGGTGGAGCGGGCGTGGATTTTGTCGTCTACCAGGTGCACAAGCTTGAGGATGTATGCCCTGCCAACGGTTACCGGCTGATCAAAGGGCTCGCCGGTGCGGCCATCAACCAATTGGATTTTGCCGGGATTATCGGGGTTAAAAACCCAGTCTTTGCCGGGCTGTTTCCTGGCTTCCTCCAGATACATCTGAACGGTTTCCCGCGATTTTTCTGCGCCGTGCATCTCATCAAAAGGCACGATCTTGAATCGGGAATGGAGGTTATCTGCAGCCCAACCCATTAGGCATTCGAAAACCTGCCCCACATTCATGCGGCTAGGTACGCCAAGGGGATTGAGCACGATGTCTATGGGGGTGCCATCGGGCAGATAAGGCATATCTTCGAGTGGAAGAATCCGGCTGATGATGCCTTTGTTGCCATGGCGACCGGCCATTTTATCGCCAACTTGAATCTTGCGGCGCTGGGCAACGTAAACACGCACAACCATGTTTGCCCCCGGCGGCAACTCGTCACCCTGTTCGCGGGTGTAGATGCGAACATCAACAACCCTTCCTCTTTCTGTATTAGGAACCCTCAGGGAATTATCTCGAACATCACGAGCTTTTTCGCCAAATATAGCCCTTAAAAGTTTCTCCTCGGGGGGTTGGTCTGATTCACCTTTAGGTGTAACTTTACCAACTAAAATATCACCACTTTCAACGAAAGCACCAATTCTAATAATACCCATTTCATCCAAGTTGCCAAGGCTTTCCTCGGCCACATTAGGAATCTCCCTGGTTATTTCCTCAGGGCCGAGCTTTGTTTGACGAGCCTCAATTTCATACTTTTCGATGTGTACAGATGTATATAAATCCTCGCGTACTAATCGCTGGCTAACAAGAATTGCATCTTCATAGTTGTAGCCCTCCCATGGCATGTACGCCACCAATACATTCTGGCCAAGGGCAATTTCACCACCTTCGCAAGCGGAGCCATTTGCTAAAACCTGACCAGCTATAACCTTGTCGCCCTGGCCAACAATTGGCCTTTGGTTTAAACAAGTATCTTGATTTGAACGCTGATACTTTTGAAGCAGGTGGTAGTGATCATTTCCTTGATCATCACGAACAATGATTTGAGTTGAATCAACAAATACAACTTCACCATTCACATTGGTAATCGGCACCATTCCCGAATCCCTCGCCACTTGGGTTTCCAAGCCAGTGCCAACAAGAGGTCGCTCGGGCCTAAGTAAAGGCACTGCCTGCCTTTGCATGTTTGAACCCATCAGAGCCCGGTTGGCGTCATCGTGCTCCAAGAAAGGAATCAGGGAAGTAGCAACTGAAATCACCTGAACAGGTGACAACTGAACATAGTCCACCTGATTTGGGGGCACCGTTTCAAAATCTTGGCGATAACGAACAGGCACCAACTCAGCGGTAATTTTTCCATCAGAATCAGTTGCCACATCGCCGGGGGCAACCCTGCATTCATCCTCTAAATCGGCGGCGATATAAATAGGGTTGCCGGTTTTAATTACATGGCCATTTTCAACCCGCCAAAATGGTGTTTCAATAAATCCATATTCATTAACCCGTGCATGGGTAGCCAATGAACCAATCAGGCCAGCATTAGGACCTTCCGGTGTTTCAATTGGACAAATGCGCCCGTAGTGGGAAGGGTGAATATCACGTACGGCAAAGCCAGCCCTCTCTCTGGTAAGTCCGCCAGGGCCAAGGGCGCTAATACGCCTTTTGTGGGTAAGCTCTGCCAGGGGATTAGTTTGATCCATAAACTGACTAAGCTGGCTGGAACCAAAAAATTCTTTGATCGCTGCCACCAGAGGCTTTGGATTAACCAATTGAGCTGGTGTTAATGAATCGGTTTCACCAACAGTCATCCTCTCTTTAATAATTCGCTCGAGCCGATTTAAGCCAACCCGTACCTGATTCTGAAGTAATTCACCAACGGAGCGAACGCGGCGATTACCAAGGTGATCGATGTCGTCGAGGGTGGCGCCGCCCACATCTAATTCTAGATTGATTAAGTAATCAATCGTTGAAAGCACATCCTCGGGGGTGAGGGTTCTTACCGCATCGGGGATTGTGAGGCGTAATTTCTTATTTATTTTGTATCTTCCAACCCTACCAAGGTCGTAACGCTTGGGGTCGAAAAAGCGACTATGCAATAGCTGTTGACCACCACTTACAGAGGGTGGTTCACCAGGCCTTAGCTTTTTATAAAGCTCGAGAAGTGCTTGGTCCTCAGAAGAAATTCCCTCTTCGTTAGCCGCTTCAATAGACTTACGGTAATACTCAGGGTGGCGTAATTTATCGAGAACATCATTATCAGATAGCCCGATAGCCCGCATCATTACATGGGCATTAATTTTGCGCGTTTTATCAACACGCACATGCAACAAATCGTTCTTATCAGTTTCAAACTTGAGCCACGCTCCACGATTAGGGATTAAACTAGCATTGTAGGTTTTACGACCGTTCTTATCCTGTTCATCCTTAAAATATACACCGGGACTGCGTACAATTTGATTAACGATTACCCTTTCGGCGCCGTTAATAATAAACGTACCCCTTTCAGTCATCAGAGGCAATTCGCCAATGAAAACCTCTTGCTCTTTGATTTCGCCAGTTTCCTTATTAACCAATCGACAGGTTACATACATCTGGGAGGCAAAAGTTGCATCCCTACGCTTCGCCTCTTCCACATCGTGGCGAGGGCGCTTTAGGCGATACTCCGTACCAACAAAATGGAGCTCAAGTTTGCCGGTGTAGTCGGTTATTGGCGAAAAGCTGTCAAGCTCCTCGATCAAACCTTTCTCTAAAAACCATTTGAAACTCCCGCGTTGTACCTCCACGAGATCAGGGAGGTAGGTGGCAGTCTTGGCGACTTGAATCGCGCTGCTCATGCGTAGACCTGCAGAACGGAAGTGGAATAAAAACTGTTGATAAAAGCCCTTGCTCTCACATCTGCGCATTGCCAAGCCAAGGGCCGCCCCCCACGTGAGCAGGGGGCGGCCTTGATCAGCAATTGCTCAATGGATGGAGACCAGGGGAACCTTCGGCAACAAAGCCCGCGAAGTCGGAGGCCAATGGTTGATCTTACCCAGATGCCCCCCGGTACTGTCAAGGAAGATGTCGGGAAAGCAAAACCTAGGCAGGAGCCTGATAAGGCAATGCAAATAGCTTGGCCGCATTGGCACTGCTTTGTAGGCACACCTGCTCAAGGCTCTCACCCCTTAATTCAGCTACCCGCTCAGCCACATGGAGCACCATGGCCGGTTCATTTCGCTTGCCTCGCCTGGGCACTGGCGATAGGAATGGGCAGTCGGTTTCCACTAGATAACGCGTTGCCGGCACCTGGCGGGCGCATTGATGGGTTTCTTGCGCTTTTGGAAAGGTAACTGTGCCGCTAAAGCTGATAAATAAACCTAATTCCAGGAACAACTCCATCTCCGCGGCTGTTCCCCCCCAGCAGTGCATCACCCCGGATAGTTGATGGCCCTTGCTTTTGCGGGATTGCAGTAAATCCAGCATTTCCGCTGCCGCATCGCGGCAGTGGATGATCACCGGCAACTGCAATTCTTCAGCCAAATTCAATTGAGCCGTGAGCATCTGCAACTGATCGTGCAAATTCGTAGCTCGATATAGATCAAGACCTAGTTCACCTATGGCCACCACCCTGCTATCAGCAAGGGCTGCCTCCCTCAGAACATCAACCGTATTGCTTGCCCAATGCTGGGGATCGAGGGGATGAACGCCAACTGAATAGCGCAATTCAGGGAAGCGATCAGCTAGGGCCTTAATGCCAGGGATTTCAGCCGGTTCAACGCAGGCATGCAGCAGAGCGCAAACCCCAGCCTTACGCCATCGCTCAGCCACTACCGCTAGGTCGTCGTCAAATTCCCTAAAAACGATGTGACAGTGGCTGTCGATTAGTGGCAGCAGTGGTTGGACCGTCACTTTTAAGGATCAAGAAATATCTGATTCGATTATGGAATCAAACCACTGTTGTTGGCGAAGCGAGTTCTTGTGTTGCTTTTTTTACCGCTGCACTCAAGCGAGATTTTTGATTTGCACCGGTATTGCGATGCATCACACCCACTTTCACAGCCTTGTCGATTTTGCTGAAGGCAGCGCTCAGAGAATCCTGCACAACCACTTTGGATTCAGCCCCGGGCTTGCTGCCGTAGGCCTCACAGGCGCTGAAGCAACGCTTCATCAGGGTGCGCAACGCAGATTTGTAGGTGCGGTTTTGCAACCTGTTGCGCTCAGCAATCTGGATGCGCTTCTCAGCAGACTTGTTATTGGCCACAGGGGGTTCTCGGCGCGGAACGGCAAACGAAAATCCTAGCGCCCTGCATACCCATTGAACGGTAACTTGACATGAACAGCTCAATTACGCAGCCATGTTGCTGAAGCTACTAAGCGATCCAAGGGCAGCAGCCCAATTGCTGGTGGCCATTGAAAACCGCACAGAAAGCCCCAAATTGCAGGAGGTGCGTTTCACAGTTGATTCGATCATCGAACGGGTTAAACGAGAGGGCGACAAGGCACTTAGGGATTACACCAAACGTTTTGATGGGGTAGCCATCAATGAATTGCGTGTGCCCCCAGAGGCCCTTGAGCGGGCATGGCAACTCACTCCCGCCCCTCTGCAGCAGGCGCTGCAGCTTGCGAATGAGAGGATCTGCGCTTTTCATCTTCAACAATTGCCAAACAACCTGGTGATAAATGGCCCCTACGGCGAAACGCTTAAACGTCGTTGGCGGCCGGTGCATCGGGCGGGCCTATACGTGCCAGGAGGCCGAGCCTCCTACCCAAGCACCGTATTGATGAACGCCATCCCTTCCCAAGTGGCTGGTGTAAAGCAAAGGGTGATGGTTACCCCACCGGGCGTTGATGGTGAAATCAATCAAACGGTTCTGGCGGCCGCCCACTTGGCAGGCATTGATGAGATCTACCGAGTTGGGGGCGCCCAGGCAATTGCAGCCCTTGCCTTTGGCACCGAGAGCATTGCTCAGGTTGATGTGATTACTGGGCCGGGCAACTTATATGTAACCCTGGCCAAAAAAGCAGTATTTGGGCGAGTTGGCATCGACTCCCTAGCGGGCCCAAGCGAGGTTTTAATCATTGCCGACGACAGTGCAGACCCAGTTTTGGTGGCCGCAGATCTACTAGCCCAAGCGGAACACGATCCCCTCGCAGCTGCCATTTTGCTAACCACCAGCCCGCAGCTGGCCCAAGCCGTGCCGCTTGAAGTTGAAAGGCAACTGGAAAACCACCCTAGAAAGGAACTAACCAGTGCTTCGATTCGCGATTGGGGCTTAGTTGTGCTCTGCAACAGCATTGAAGAGGCGGCAGAGTTATCCGATCGCTTCGCGCCTGAACATTTAGAGCTACAAGTTAAAGATCCTGAAGCCCTGGCAGATCGCATTCAACAAGCTGGCGCCATCTTTTTGGGTAAATACACACCTGAAGCAGCTGGCGATTATTTGGCGGGGCCAAATCACACCCTGCCAACCTCTGGTACTGCTCGCTTTAGCGGTGCCCTAAGTGTTGAAACATTTATGCATCACACTAGTTTAATCGGCTTTAATCAAAGGGCATTGCAGGCAACCGGGCCAGCAATAATGGAGCTTGCCGCCAGCGAGGGGTTGCACAGCCACAGGGAATCCGTGCGGTTACGTTTAGAGATTAACCCTTAGCCAAATCTCTAACTCTCGGCATTCCATCAATAATTTCACCTACTAAAACTTGATTGGCAAGATTAATAAATAGGCCATTTTCCAGAACCCCCGGCAAGTTATTTATTGCTAGTTCTAAATCTGCTGGTTCATTGATACCGCCCATAAACTTCACATCCAACACCAAATTACCCTGGTCGGTAACCACAGGGCCCGCCTTTTTTACAGCCATGCGCAGTTGAGCCTCCCCGCCCATGCTGTTCAACTGAGCTTGCACCTGACGCCATGCCCCAGGCAACACCTCAACAGGCAAGGGGAACTCAAGATTGAGGGTTTGCACAAGTTTGCTGGCATCAACCACCACCACAAATCGCTCAGCCCTAACGGCTACCAGCTTTTCCTGCACATGGCAGGCACCACCACCTTTAATTAATTGAAAACCAGGATCTACTTCATCTGCGCCATCTATTGCTAGATCAATGCGATCAACCGCATTTAGAGCCTGGAGCGGAATGCCTAACTCAGCGGCAAGCACCTCCCCCTGGAACGAGGTGGTAACACCAACTAAATCCCTTAAGCGGCCATCTTTAAGGCGGGCTCCCAGTTCTTTAATCATCAAAGCCGCGGTAGAGCCAGAGCCAAGCCCAAGCACCATCCCACTGCTGATTTGATCCACTGCAGCCAGAGCTACAGCCTGCTTCATCTGATCTTGCAGGGTTGTCATCGTTTCTTCTTTGGTTGGGCCGAACCTAGCAATGGAAGCTATTAGGTAACTCCTATCCTTGGGCTGCTGCTTCCGGTAGGGGTGCCGGAAGAATGGGCAATTTGAGGCTTTCTCCACCGCGCAACACCTCTAAGTTCAACGCTTCGCCAACCTTTGAACCCTCCACCACCGCTAATAAATCAGCGGGTGCATGAACTGGTTTTTGGCCGGCAGAAACAACCAAATCACCCCGATGAAGGCCCGCTTTTGCTGCAGGACTCTGGGGTAATACCTGTTGAACTAAGGCGCCATCCCGCTCAGGTAGCTGCAAAAGAGCATTGGGATCGGAATTATGTTCTCTGGCTTTGCTAGCCGTTAAGGGCACCAGCTGCAAGCCCAAATAGGGATGAACCACGGGAGTGCCCGTGGCCAAGCTTTGAGCTACCCCGCGGGCCAAATTAATAGGTATGGCAAAGCCCAATCCAGCACCAGGCCCAGCACGCACAAGAGTATTGAGGCCAATCACTTCCCCTGCCTCATTTAATAGCGGCCCCCCTGAATTTCCTGGATTGATGGCGGCATCAGTTTGGATTAACTCCAATCTTTTATCGGTAAAGCCAAGGCTTGAAATATTGCGGTGCAAGCTGCTAACAATGCCAAGGGTCACTGTGCTGTCTAGGCCGTAGGGATTACCCAAAGCGATAGCCCAATCCCCTGGAGCCAAATCATTCGAATCACCCAATGCAGCCGGTTTAAGACCTTTAGTGCCATCTGGAAGCCGCACAACTGCTAAATCAGTTACGGGGTCTGTACCTACAACAGCGCCATCGAGTTGGCGTCCATCGGCAAGTGTTACCTGTACGCGGTCAGCCCCATCAACCACATGGTTATTGGTTAACACCAAACCATCTGCTGAAATCAACACTCCAGAACCCTGACCATTTTCCCGGTGGCTACTGGGTAGATCTCCAAATAATTCCCGCAGCAAGGGATCTTCCAAACCTGGCTCAAAGCCGCGATTGCGAACCTCACGCTCGGTATCGATGCGAACCACCGCAGGGGCGGTTCTGGCGACAGCTTGGGCAACAAACCCATGCTCAGCAAAAGCTGGAGCTGGCTTCACTAAGGCAATCCCAAGGCAATAAATAATCGCTAAACAAATTCGCAGCAATTGTTTTAAGGCCATTACTGCATGAGCCTAGTTAGGCCAGCGCAGCAGTGTTTCACGCCAACTGCCATCGCCTTCCAATTCTAAAAAACGACCCCCACATTGATCGGGCAAACCCAAAGGGCACATTTGGGTGGGATTAAACTGGACCAAGCTTGATGGGCAACCAAGCAGGACGGTTTCAGCCCAAAGGTTGCGGCGATGCTGATGGATATGTCCCATCAACACGATTTTAAGTGGTGCAAGATCGGCCAATGCAGTGAGCAAAGCCTCACCCTCCCGCTGATCTTCAGGGGGATGATGCATAGCCACAATCAAAGGATTTTTTTGTTTGCTCAAGGCTGGTTTCTGTTTGCTCAAGGCAGTTATTGCCCATTGCAGCTGGCTTTGCGAAACCCAACCATCAACCACCCCAGGCCAGTGGCTATCCAAAATCAACAGGTTCCACTCGCCTAAAGAAATCAAAGCCGGAGCAACCTGGGCCGTTCGTGCTAAGCAACACCTCAATAACTGGGGATGGTCGTGGTTGCCGGCAAGTAGGGCCGTTGGCAAAGCAAATGCTTCTAAAACATCCCGCAGCATTCCATAGCCAGCCCAGCTTTCGTCTTGACACAAATCACCAGTTAGCAGCAATAAATCAGGTGGGCGTGGGATCTGGCTAAGGGCCATTTGTAAACCACGCTTAAAGTTCACCAGTGGTTGCACACCTCGATACCAGCCGCTGGGATTGGCCAGCAGGTGGGGATCGCTGAGCTGGAGCAAAGAAACGGTCATAAAAAAACCGTTACAGCCTGATAGGGGACTTAATCTTTAGGGATCAGCTTTTAAATCTTGGCTAACCCTGCCCAAGTCTGCCCTTTGTGTAAAGCAACGATCGACCCAGCCTTGGGGTCGGCCAATGAAGTGCGATTTAGCGCCGGTGCCAACGGCAGCCGGGCAAAACTATGGGCACGGGTATGCCAATACGCCCAGGAAAGGGGGGGATGCATTAATTCAAACCCATCCTTACGCAGTGAGCCAAACCCCACAGACTTCTACGGTGAAGCCCCTCCAATTGAGCTCAACCCTTAAGATCTTGATGTGCCCGGCAGGCATTCCAAAACCTTGAGCCCCTTGGCTGAAGGTTTTGGGCAATCGTTAAAAACTTGCGATTGCGGGGCCGGGAGGCCCCTCGAGTTCCTTGCCCTTGGCCCATCCTTTAATTACCCCCCTTGAAAAGCTCGCTTCTAGCATTGCTTTTCCAATGGGGTTTTGCATCGAAACCGTTGCTATACAGAGCCATCGCAACCCCCAAGCTTTAGTTATTGCATTGGCTAGAAGCAATGGCACTGGCATCAGCCTCGATGATTGCGCCGCTTTTAGTGGTGCGTTTAGCGAAGCGTTGGAATTGGAATCCCTAATCCCTGGGGCCTATGTTCTTGAAATAACCAGCCCTGGGGTGGGGGAAGTGCTTCAAGATGATCGGGATTTCCGCAGTTTTCGCGGTTTTCCTGTGAGTGTTCTGCATCGGGACAGCTCCGGCACTGAACTTCGCCGCGAGGGCTCCTTACTCGGCCGTGATGCCGAAGCAGTGGAGATCAATCTTCGGGGCCGAATTGTGCGAATTCCAATACCAGAGGTACTCGAAGTTCGCTTGAGTAGCCCCGAAACCTAAACCCCTTTACATACCAATTTTTCTTTTTTCCACACTCCGAAAATTTTAGTTATGGCGCTCGTAATGCTGCCGGGTTTATCAACCCTAATCGACGACATCAGCGAAGAGAAAAAGCTACCTCCAAACGTTGTGGAAGCAGCATTGCGCGAAGCGCTATTGAAAGGCTATGAACGTTATCGACGCACACTTTATTTGGGCATCAGCGAAGATCCATTTGATGAAGAATATTTTAGCAACTTTGACGTTGGTTTAGATCTAGATGAAGAGGGCTTTCGCGTTCTTGCTTCTAAGATAATTGTGGAAGAAGTTGAAAGTGAGGATCATCAAATAGCACTTGAAGAAGTTCAACAGGTTGCAGACGACGCTCAACTTGGCGACACGGTTGTATTAGATGTAACCCCGGAAAAAGATGAATTTGGCCGCATGGCAGCCGCTGCCACCAAGCAGGTATTAGCCCAAAAGCTTAGGGATCAACAAAGACGAATGATCCAGGAAGAATTTGCAGACCTAGAGGATCCAGTACTCACTGCACGGGTTATACGTTTTGAACGACAGAGCGTAATTATGGCTGTTAGCAGCGGCCTTGGCAGACCTGAAGTGGAGGCAGAACTCCCCCGCAGAGATCAACTGCCAAATGATAACTATCGGGCTAATGCCACTTTTAAGGTATTTCTTAAAGAGGTTTCAGAAATTGCAAGGCGTGGCCCTCAAATGTTTGTAAGCCGCTCCAATGCAGGCCTTGTGGTTTATTTATTTGAGAATGAAGTACCTGAAATCCAAGAGGGTTCTGTGCGAATAGTTGCCGTTGCCAGAGAAGCGAATCCACCCTCAAGAGCTGTGGGCCCTCGCACAAAGGTTGCTGTTGACAGCGTTGAGCGCGAGGTAGACCCGGTTGGTGCTTGCATTGGTGCACGCGGCTCTCGAATTCAACAGGTTGTAAACGAATTGCGGGGTGAAAAAATTGATGTGATTCGTTGGTCTGCTGATCCAGCTCAATATCTTGCCAATTCGCTCAGCCCTGCACGGGTGGAAATGGTGCGATTAGTAGATCCAGAAGGTCAACATGCCCATGTGCTTGTGCCGCCCGATCAACTCAGTTTGGCGATTGGCAGGGAGGGGCAAAATGTGAGGCTTGCAGCTCGCTTAACCGGTTGGAAAATAGATATTAAAAATTCAGCTGAATACGACCAACGCTCCGAGGACGAAAAAGTTGCTGAACTTATCGAATTGCGTCAAGAGGATGAACGTCAACAAGCTGAAGCTGAAGCGCGTTTAGAGGCGGAGCAAGCAACCCGCGCCGAAGAGGATGCAAGGTTGCGTGAGCTCTATCCAATCGAAGAGGATTATCTCGATGATGCCAATGGCGAAGAACAATCAAATGAGGTTCGGTGAACCTAATGGCCACTCTCCGACGCTGCATTTCCTGTCGTAGCTTGGTTGATCGCCAGCACCTATGGCGAGTGGTGCGACTAGCGGGGGGCGCAGGTGTGCAGCTTGACCAGGGCATGGGCCGTTCGGCCTATCTCTGCCAAACGCAGCCATGCCTGGAAGATGCACGCAAACGGCGAAAATTACAACGGGCCCTGCGGGTGAATGTTGAAGACACCGTTTACAGCACCCTCGCCGCAAGGCTGGGGCAGAGGCAATCGGCCTTTTCGGCAACCCTTCAGGCAATATGAATAACGTCCCGTCATTGTGACGGGCACGGAGGCACACGGTGCCCCGTCCATTGGAGACCTGCATGACGAGCGGCGGCAAAGTCCGGATCTATGAGCTATCGCGAGATCTCGGTCTCGACAACCGAGATGTGCTCGAGGCTGCGGAGAAGCTGTCGATTGCGGCGAAAAGCCACAGCAGCTCCATCAGCGATGGCGAAGCAGCCAAAATTCGCTCTCTTTTAAAGGGCCAAGCGGCTCCAGCAGCAAGCAAAATCCTCACGGTTAAAAAAGCAACTGCCGAGGGCCCCTCAGCACCAGTGGCTGTTGTGAGTGCGCCTGCCAAGCCAGTGGTTGTCGCCAAGCCAGTGGTGGTTGCAAAGCCAGCGGCGCCGGCCAAGCCAGTGGTGGTTGCAAAGCCAGTGGTGCCCGCCAAGCCAGCGGTGCCCGCCAGACCAGTGGCCACGATCAAGCCTCCAGCACCAAAGCCTGTGGTGATTTCAAAACCAGCACGGCCCATAGCAGCACCAGGCAAATCGCAACCCAGTCGCCCCGGTCAAACAACCACCAGGGGTGGTGATCAAAACCGTCCAGCGGTACCCATGCGTGCCGCAGCGCCGCAACGCCCCCCTGCCCCACAAAGATCAGGCGCACCAGTTATTAGAACGGGAGCACCAACCCAACCCCGTCGAGGTGAACCCGACGGTCGCCCTCCAGCTTCATCGCTGGAATTGGTTGGTAAACCAATGCGACGGGATCCGGCCGCCCCTCCCACAAGGCCTGGGCCCAGCGCCATGCGTAAGCCAGTGGCACCTGGCGAATTGATGCAACTCCAGAAACCTGGAGCCCCACGGGGACCTGCCCCCGAGGGGCCAAGGCGCGTTGTACCAAGCCGGCCAGGCAGCGAGGCACCAACACGCCCAGGAGCACCTACTACGCCAAATGCGCCCCCCAAGCGGCCAGGATTTCGGCCAGCTGCTGCCCCAGGTACCGCCGCAGGTAAACCACGGCGCCCTGATTGGGACGACAGCGCCAAATTGGAAGCATTGCGCAGCCGCACGCCCCAAAAGCAACGCCAAAAAGTTCACATCATTGGTGAAAATGACGACTCCTTAACGGCTGAAACCAGTGGTTTTGCCGGAGAGCAGGAAGCAGTTGTGCTTCAAGCCAGTCTTGCAAGACCCAGCAAACCAAAGGTTTCGCCCAGCAGTGGTGGCGCAAAACCAGTTGCCTTACGCCGCCGCAAAAAAGAAACCACCCGTCAAAGGCAACGGCGCCGGGCAATGGAATTGCGTGCCGCCCGTGATGCCAAACAGGTAAGGCCTGAAATGCTTGTTATTCCTGAGGGAAATCTCACCGTTCAGGAATTAGCAGACATGCTTAGTGTTGAGAGTTCCGAAATTATTAAATCCCTATTTTTCAAGGGAATTATTGCCACTGTTACCCAAACTCTCGACCTCTCAACAATCGAGACAGTATCAGAGGAATTTGGTGTTCCCGTTCTTCAAGACGATGTTGAAGAAGCGGCAAAGAAAACCGTTGAAATGATCGAGGCAAGCGACCTTGAGCACCTCATCCGCAGGCCTCCGGTGGTAACGGTGATGGGCCACGTAGACCACGGTAAAACCAGCCTTCTTGATGCGATTAGAAAAACCCGTGTGGCCGCAGGTGAAGCTGGAGGCATCACCCAACACATCGGTGCCTATCAAGTGGATGTACCCCACGGGGATGAACAGCGCACAGTTACTTTCCTAGATACCCCTGGCCACGAAGCCTTCACGGCCATGCGGGCTCGAGGCACAAAGGTAACCGACGTTGCCGTGTTGGTGGTTGCAGCAGACGACGGCGTACGCCCCCAAACACTTGAAGCAATTAGCCATGCTCGAGCAGCTGAAGTTCCTATTGTGGTGGCCATCAACAAAGTTGATAAAGAAGGCGCCCAACTTGATCGAGTAAAACAAGAACTTTCAGATCAGAATCTCCTGCCAGAAGATTGGGGTGGTGACACGGTGATGGTGCCCGTAAGTGCACTTAAAGGAACCGGAATTGATTCCCTCTTGGAAATGATTCTTTTGGTTACTGAGGTAGAAGATCTAAAGGCAAATCCAGATCGTATGGCCAAGGGAACTGTTATCGAAGCCCACCTCGATAAAGCAAAGGGTCCTGTGGCCACACTCCTAATTCAAAACGGCACCTTGCGTCCTTCGGATGTTTTGGCGGCAGGCCCGGTATTGGGCAAGGTTAAAGCGATGGTAGACGACACTGGCAAACGGGTTAAACAGGCTGGTCCCTCATCGGCAGTTGAGGTGTTGGGCTTCAGTGAGGTGCCGGCAGCAGGGGATGAATTTGAGGTTTATACCGATGAGAAAGCAGCCAGGGCAGTGGTTGGTGATCGCGCCAGCGAAGCCAGAGCCACTCGTTTGGCCCAGCAGATGGCATCAAGGCGGGTATCACTTACTTCGATGTCTGGCCAAGCAAGCGAAGGTGAACTCAAGGAGCTGAACTTAATACTTAAGGCTGATGTTCAAGGTAGTATTGAGGCAATTCTTGGCATGCTTGAACAACTGCCCCAAGGGGAAGTTCAAGTGCGAGTTCTACTCTCGGCCCCTGGTGAGATCACCGAAACAGATGTGGATTTAGCCTCTGCATCTGGTGCCGTAATTATTGGTTTCAACACCTCATTAGCATCTGGAGCCAAACGGGCTGCGGAAGCAGCTGGGGTTGATGTTCGCGATTACGATGTTATCTACAAACTTCTAGAGGATATTCAGCTTGCCATGGAAGGCCTGCTGGAACCTGAATTGGTGGAACAACCCCTTGGCGAAGCTGAAGTGCGGGCAGTATTCAGCATCGGTAAGAGTGCAGTTGCTGGTTGCTATGTAACCAGTGGCAGCTTGCAAAGAAACTGCAAATTCCGCCTATTCCGCGGCAAACAAGAGGTTTATGCCGGCGATCTTGATTCACTTAAACGTGTTAAAAATGATGTTAAAGAAGTAAATACAGGCTTCGAATGTGGCATCGGCTGCGATCGGTTTGCCGATTGGCAAGATGGTGATCGCATAGTGGCTTACAAAATGGTCACCCAACGCCGCACCCTCAATAGCTAATGGCTGCCTGGCTGCCGCTGCTCAGCCTTGGCTTGCTCCCGTTGGAATTATTGTTGCTGCAACTAATACTTGCCGCAAGCGATCCCGGCCCGGCGCCAAAGTTAGAAATACTTTTGCTATGGGCAATTGCTATTTTGTTACCTCAAATTCTAAGCGGATTAAATAAACTGTTGTTATTTAGTACTGCCCTAATTCAATTGCCAATATTGATCTGGTTTGATCAACGGGCTGGGTCTTTTAATGAGCTCACCCCTTGGCAAGGGCAAAGCCGCATCGAAAGCTTGCTTTGGGCTTTTGCTTTACTACTGCTAATTCAATGGCAATTCCGCCCGCTTTTACGTTTCGCGATTGCGATCAAACCAAATCAAAACAGCACTGAGCAACAAAGCAGCCACTTGGATTCCAAGATCAGTGAGGGGGACCAAACCACCGCTGGCACCACGCATAGCCATGGTGGCGGCTCCAACGGCGGCGGAGGCGAAAAGGGCAAACCAGAGGGCCCTGCGCAGGCTTCTCCAGGGGGTGCGAGCCTCTTGAAGTAGCCGTTTGCGTAACTCTGGATCTAAGCGAGAAGGATCTGTCATTGGGAAATTGATTGCTTTTGCGATGCTAATTTGGTTGTTATGCCGGTGTAGCTCAGGGGTAGAGCAACTGATTCGTAATCAGTAGGTCGCAGGTTCAAATCCAGTCACCGGCTTATAGAAAACATGCCTTCAAATGAAACCAAGCAATCAATTAAAAATTGGTTTAGCCGGTTTGGGTCGATTTGGCATCCTGCATGCCAAGGTATTGAGTTCAATGGCAAATGTTGAATTATTAGCTATTGCTGAAACTCGCCCCGAACCACTAAAAGAAATTGGTGAGCTTTATGGTGTTGAACGTCGATATAAAGAAGCAGAAGAACTAATCAAGGATCCTGATCTTGATGCAATCGTAATAGTAACCCCAAACGATCAACATGAGCGCCATTGCTTGCAAGCCCTTGCCACAGGCAAACCTGTATTCATAGAAAAACCACTTGCCTCAAATTACAAAAATGCTCAAAACTTAAAACAAGCTGCCGAAAATAGTGGCTCAATACTACAGGTTGGCCTCATATTAAGATATGAACTTAATCATAGAATCATCCATCAGCAAATCCATCAAAAAAGTCTTGGCGAGCTGATTTCTATCCGCACTAAACGGAATTTAAGCCGTTCTTGGTTTACAGCAACGGCAGAGAGGGTACACACCGTTTATGAATCATCAATTCATGATCTTGATTTATTACTATGGCTCACAGGAAGCAAACCAATTAGTGTATTTGCCCATGAGCGCCGATTGGGCAATCACTTATCACCAGAAGCCTGCATTGCTTTGATAAAGTTTGAAAATGGCTGCATTGGTATTACAGAAACCAGCTGGTTTGTTCCCACAGGGGCGCCAGCTAATGTTACCACTAACAACTGGAAAGGCTGCATTGATGCTGAATTAGTGGTTGTGGGCAGCAACAAAACAGTGCAGCTACGATCGCTAGATAGCCCCTTAAAAATATGGGATTCATCGGGAACCATCTCACCAGATAGCGCTCTGTGGCCGGAATATAACGGTAGGATTTATGGAGCATTGCGAGAAGAATTAGATGATTTCGTGAAATGCGCAAGCCAGGGGGTTGAATCAGCAACAGCTAATCTTGAAGATGCCGTAAATGGCCTGCATCTGGCAGATGCAATTATTGAATCGGCTCGCACTGGCACTCCAATTATTATGAACCAGTTATTATGAACCAGCCAAATGGCTAAGCGTTTAAACTCTCAATTGCCAGCTGGATTTGCTTCAATCGCAATTCTGAATCACCAACTAATTCGATCAGCTTGAGCTTTTCAAAGTCTGGGAACAGATCAAACAAACCATCTCTCTATATATATGTTGAAAGATCATATTCAGGCTATTGAGATATTCCAGGTCGGGAGGCCTGTTTCCTTTATCCTCCATTAGCACAGGCCATTGCTCAGAAATAGGTATAAAAGCAAGAGTATCCAGATGTTCCCAAGATTCTATATCTAATGTAGCTTAAACCATTAAAAAGCCCCCGCGTTAGCGGGGGCGATTTCTATTCCTCTAATTAAGCTATTTACTTAATTAGTGATCAACCGATTGCAGGGGCGGTTAGGGCTACAGGAGCGCTTTCAGCTGCTGCAAGGTCGAGGGGGAAGTTGTGAGCATTGCGCTCGTGCATTACTTCCATACCCAAACCAGCACGGTTCAAGATGTCAGCCCAGGTGTTCAGCACACGGCCCTGGGAATCCAGGATCGACTGGTTGAAGTTGAAACCGTTCAGGTTGAAGGCCATCGTGCTCACGCCAAGGGCGGTGAACCAGATACCCACCACAGGCCAGGCTGCAAGGAAGAAGTGCAGGCTGCGGCTGTTGTTGAAGGATGCGTATTGGAAGATCAAGCGACCGAAGTAACCGTGGGCAGCCACGATGTTGTAGGTCTCTTCTTCTTGACCAAACTTATAGCCATAGTTCTGGCTCTCAGATTCGGTGGTTTCACGCACCAAGCTGGATGTAACCAGTGAACCGTGCATTGCAGAGAACAAGCTGCCACCAAACACACCGGCTACGCCGAGCATGTGGAAGGGGTGCATAAGGATGTTGTGCTCAGCTTGGAACACCAACATGTAGTTGAAGGTGCCTGAAATACCCAGGGGCATTGCATCAGAGAAGGAACCCTGACCAAAGGGATACACAAGGAACACTGCAGATGCAGCAGCCACAGGGGCGCTGTAGGCAATGCAGATCCAGGGGCGCATACCCAAGCGGTAGGAAAGTTCCCACTCACGTCCCATATAGGCATAGATGCCGATCAGGAAGTGGAAAATCACCAGTTGGAAAGGACCACCGTTGTAGAGCCACTCGTCGAGGCTGGCGGCTTCCCAAATTGGGTAAAAGTGAAGGCCGATGGCGTTGCTAGAAGGAACAACAGCGCCGGAAATGATGTTGTTGCCGTAGATCAAAGAACCAGCAACGGGCTCGCGGATGCCGTCGATGTCAACGGGGGGAGCAGCGATGAAGGCAACGATGAAACAGGTGGTAGCAGCAAGCAGGGTGGGGATCATCAGAACGCCGAACCAACCCACATAGAGGCGGTTGTCGGTGCTGGTAACCCACTCACAGAACTGCTGCCACGCAGAAGCGCTGGAGCGCTGCTGAATTGTGGTTTGCATGAGTTCGGAGAGAAACTAGGGAAGATGAACGGTTATCCGCCCACTGGATCGTAACGGAAGATTGCGCATTGTGTGGATTCTCTAAGTATTGGCTGCTTGCCAGTTGAGTCCGCCGTAGTGCAGCCCTGCCATCTGCTGGCGCACCCGCTCCATTTCCTGCTCCTCAAGCAATGCTGGTTCACCGAGCTGCAAAGCCTGCAAATACATATGGGCAAGGGTTTCCACCTCAACCGCCAGGCTTAGGGCCTGATCAAGAGTTGCGCCCAAGCTCACCTGGCCGTGGTGGGCCAGCAAGCAGGCCTTACGTTCCCGCAACGCTTCAAATACTGATTCACTCAATTCCTCCGTGCCAAAAGTGGCGTATGGAGCACAGCGAATCGAATTACCACCAGCCATTACAACCATGTAGTGAAAACTGGGTATACCTCTGCAATGGCAAGAAAGGGCAGTGGCATGGATTGAATGGCAATGCAGCACAGCTTGCTGCTCAGGCCTGTTAGCCAAAATATGGGCATGGAGGCGCCATTCAGAAGATGGCCGCCGTTCGATTTGAGCTTCAACTAAAGGCTTACCACTGAAATCAATTGCCACCAGATCAGCTGGCAACATCTGCTCGTAAGGCAGGGAGCTGGGGGTGATCAACAACCCGCCCGGTATGCGGGCTGACAGGTTGCCAGAAGTGCCCTGGTTAAGCCCAGTGCCATTCATTCGCCTTGCTACCTCTACCAGCTCCTCACGTAGGTGGTTAAACAAGGAGGTAAAAGCAGATTTATAAAACGTTAATTGGCAACTGCATATAACCCCCTCAACCCAGCCTCAGTGGCAGCTGCCACGCCTCGTTCCGTGATCAATGCAGTAACTAAACGCGCTGGTGTTACGTCAAATGCAGGATTGAAAGCTTTGCTACCGGTGGGCGTTAACTGAACAGTGCAGATTTCAGCGTTTCCAGCAACCCCTTGAATATGGGTTACCTCCAACTCTGACCTGGCCTCGATTGGAATCTCGGCTACGCCATCGCCAATACTCCAATCAATTGTGGAAGCTGGTAGAGCCACATAAAAAGGCACACCATTGTCGTTTGCAGCCAGAGCTTTCAAATAGGTGCCGATCTTGTTGCAAACATCACCATTTCGGGTGGTGCGGTCGGTGCCAACGATCACAGCATCCACTTGGCCATGCTGCATCAAATGGCCGCCGGCATTGTCAACGATCACCGTGTGAGGCACACCCTCCTTTGCCAATTCGTAGGCGGTGAGGGATGCCCCCTGGTTGCGGGGGCGGGTTTCATCCACCCAAACGTGGATATTCAAGCCGGCGCGGTGGGCCTTATAAATCGGTGCTAACGCCGTACCCCAATCAACAGTGGCAAGCCAACCGGCATTGCAATGGGTAAGCACGTTGAGCTGTTGGCCTGGGCGGGCTGCTGCCAGCTGCCTAAAAAGTTCGAGGCCGTGCTCGCCGATGGCTTCGCACATGGCCACATCCTCTTCAGCAATTGCCGCCGCTTCTGCCTTGGCCGCCTCAGCTCGCTGATCGAGGGGCAAGGGCTGCACCTTGGCTCGCACCCGCTCAAGGGCCCAACGCAAATTGATGGCGGTGGGGCGAGTGGCGTTGAGCTGCTCAAATGCAGCTTCTAAGGCTGCATCACTGGAATCAACCTGCAGGGAGAGCATCAACCCGTAGGCACCAGTAACGCCAATCAAAGGGGCTCCCCTAACCACCATGGTGCTGATGGCAGCAGCTGCTTCGGCGCAACATCTAAGTGATTTAGTTTTGAACTGGTGGGGCAGCTGAGTTTGATCGATCACACCAACCGATCTGCCGCCCTCCTCTAGCCAAATTGTGCGCCAGGGTGAGCCATCGATATTCATAGAAACAGAACTTTTATATGGGTTAATCCTAACTGCCAATTCAATTCAACTCATATCAAGCGATAGCCAAACCAATCGGGCACTTGGGCCTGGTTGCGGCCCTGTGGATCGGGATTAAGCTGAACACGCAGAGAAGTGCCATCTGATCCAACTTCAAACTGCTGGAGAACTAAGCAGTTATCAATGGAGCAAAGATCATCTTTATGTTGTTGGAGTGCTCCAGGCAACAAATAGCGCTTAGCTGAGGCCTTGGCCGCCTGAGCTGAGGGCGCCACAACCACTCCAAAATGGTGGAGCTCAGATAGTGATTCACTACTATATGCACCCATATTAACAAACCAAAGCTGCTGATCAAGATTTTTTGGCGCTTCGCTGCTAAGGGTTACCGCATAACCATCAACAAATTCCACAGCCATGTAGGCGTCTATATGTAAACCAGAGCGAGCACCAAACCACTGGCGTTTTAATTCTGGATAAGTAGCTTCAATCGTATCGCCAGCAACAAAGCGAACATCGTGGAGTTCAATGTTACTTTTTGAAGTTCGCCCCCCCAGAACAACCAAAAAGAGACTTGCCATATTTTCAACTGTGCTCTTTTAAAAAAGCAATACTGCTTGTTAATTCTGCCAAAAACTGATCAATTTCAGCACTGGTGGTGGTGAAGGCAAGGCTCGCCCTAGCAGAAGCGTTAATACCCAAAAGTCGATGCAGTGGTTGAGTGCAATGGTGACCACTGCGAATGCAAATACCACTGGCATCGAGCAAAGCACAAAGGTCGTGGGGGTGAGCACCTGGCACAACAAAACTGGCAAGGGCGCCACGATTTGGTTGTTGTTCAGGGGTGGGGCCAAGCAACTGCAAATCCTCAATGCCTGCCAAGCCATCCCATAGCTGAGCAGTTAATTGCTGCTCCCAAGCATGGATTTGAGCTAAACCAATATCCGCTAAATAATCAAGGGCAGCACCCATGCCAATCGCTTCGCCAATGGCAGGCGTTCCCGCCTCAAACTTATGGGGCAGCCCCGCCCAAGTGCTGTGGCTAAGGAAAACCTCATCAATCATTTCGCCACCTCCCAAGAACGGTGGCGCTTCTTCAAGTAATTCACGCCGCCCCCAAAGAAATCCCATGCCGGTGGGGCCGCATAATTTGTGGCTAGAAGCCACCAACCAATCACAAGCTAAAGCTTGAACATCCACAGGAATATGGGCAACACTCTGGCAAGCATCAACCAGCACCTTGGCGCCAACACCATGGGCCAACTCAACCAAGTTGGCAATTGGATTTAAGCAACCCAGGCTATTACTTAGCTGAACAAGCGGTACAATTCGAGTGCGCTGATTAAGCTGGGCGCGAAAGTCATCAATATCCAATTCTCCATTTGCAGTAATCCCAACATGGCGCAAAACAGCTCCAGTGCGGTTGGCCACCAGTTGCCACGGCACTAAATTACTATGATGCTCCATAACTGATGTAAGAATTTCATCACCAGGTTGCAAATTTGAATTAGCCCAAGTGCAGGCAACTAAATTGATCGCCTCAGTAGCATTGCGAGTAAAAACGATCTCAGCGGAATCGTTAGCGCCAATAAATTTAGCCACTTTAGTTCGCGCCGCTTCAAATGCATCGGTAGCCCTTGCACTAAGGCTATGGGCAGCGCGGTGAACATTAGCATTATCATGACTGTAATAATTATTTAAAGCATCTAATACGCGCTTGGGCTTTTGACTGGTTGCCGCATGATCAAGATAAATAAGTGGTTTACCATTTATGGTTTGATTCAATACAGGAAAATCGCCTCTACAGCGCTGGGCCAAATCATTAACAATGATTGATTGTGTGTTCATGGCTATAAAGATTGCTTTAGCAGATCCCAGCGGCGGGCAAGAGCAGGCATGGAATTAATAATCTGCATGCAAAAACCTTTTTTCAATAGGGCAACCGCCTGTTCACGTTTAATCCCACGGCTTTGCATGTAAAACAATTCTTCGTCCGCTAAACTACTAATTGTTGCGCCATGGCTGCAACGAACATCATCTGCAACGATTGCAAGCTCTGGCTTTGCGTCTACTCTGGCGCGATTACTAAGCAACATATGACGACTTAATTGAGAAGCATCGGTGCCCTGTGCCAACCTTGGCACCTGCACCGAGCCATTAAAAATACTGTGGGCAGAATCATCAACCAAGGCTTTTTGAAGCTGCTCAAGGTAACCGTTTGGGCCATCAAAACGCACAGAGCTATGTAGATCAATTATTTGATCTTGATCCGCAAGCGCCAAATCTTTTAAACAGGTGTGGGCAGCACCATCGGTTTGCTCAACCCGTGGCTCCTGACGGGCCAAAGCCCAGCCATGCACAAAGGCGCTGCGTTCGTAGCGGCTTGAGGGAGCTTGCTTAACTTCGGCTCCACTTAAGAAAACTGCCCCCTCTGCTCCGCTGAGGCTTTGGGCTTCAAGCAATTGAGCAGCATTGCCTAGATCAATAATTGAAGTAAAAAGAATTAAACTATTTTCACTACTCTGTAGCTGCACAAATAACTCTAAAGAAGCACCATCAGCCAAGTAAATTTGAAGATGTGGTGTTAATAATGCGTTGGCCTCTCCTGGATTTAGTAGCAATTCAAGCCTTAGGGATTCACCAGGCTCCAATTGCAACTTCAAGGCTGGACCAGCCAACACTTCCCGCAACTGAAACACCCAAGCACTATCGGCGCAGGCCCCTCCCCTGGGTGCGCTTTCAATCACTAATCCGGAGGGGGGCTGAGCGGAGCCGGGCGCAAGCACAAAGTTGCAACCATTTTGAGCAAGCATTAAACGCACCACCCCTGGCTCCACAGCGGGATGGGCAACAGCTTGGGCGGCTCCCCTCGGCTTGAGCAGAGCAGGAGTGAGGCCGGTGAGGGGGGCAATATCTGTAAATCTCCAGGGCTCTAGCCGCCGATGGGGCAAGCCCTGCTGCTGCAATTGATCAATTGCTTGCTCTGGTCCACTGCCATGGGCTTGGAGGAAGTGGTTAAGCCAGCTCATGCTCCGCCTCCCCAATCGCATCAGCCCTAGAACTGATGCCAGCTTCAACATCAATCCAGTCGTAGCCTTTGCTTTCCAATTCAAAGGCAAGTTCAGGGCCGGCGGTGCGCAAGATTCGACCATGGGCCATCACATGCACAAAGTGAGGCGTTACTGCTTCGAGCAACCTTTGATAGTGGGTAATTAACAGAGTTGCATTATTGGGACCAGCTAAATGTTTCACTCCCTCTGCAACAATGCGCAGTGCATCTATATCTAAACCAGAGTCAGTTTCATCAAGAATTGCAAGGGATGGCTCGAGCAAAGCCATTTGCAGAATTTCATTGCGCTTTTTTTCTCCACCAGAAAAACCTTCATTCAAGCTTCGCTCCAAAAAGGATGGGTCCATTTGCACTAATTGCAAACGTTGCTGCAAATGATCTTCGAAACTAAATGTATCCAACTCCTCTAGGCCAAGGGCAATGCGCCTGGCGTTAGTGGAAACCCGCAGGAACTCCAAATTGCTAACTCCAGGTATCTCAACCGGATATTGGAAACCTAAAAATATGCCTGCCCGTGAACGCTCCTCTGGGGCCAATTCTGCAAGATCCCTACCCTGGAAACGAATAGAACCAGCTGTAATTACGTAGGAAGGATGGCCAGCAATAAGCTTAGAAAGAGTACTTTTACCACTACCATTACGACCCATCAATGCATGAATTTCACCAACCCTAACCGTTAAATTAACGCCGCAGAGAATTTCCTGATCAAGTTCATGATCAACAACACTTGCCCTGAGGTTGCTAACTTCCAATAGGGGGGGATTTGAGGTGGTGGTGGTAGCCGTCACAGGTGAAATATCAAAATGAATGGGAAAATCAGAGTTGAGTCAGGTCGGCTAACCAACGGAACCCTCCAATTTGAGGGCGAGTAATTTATCTGCCTCGGCCGCAAACTCCAAGGGGAGCTGATTAAAAACATCACGACAAAAGCCGCTAACCATCATTGAAACCGCCTCTTCAAAGGAAATCCCCCTGCTTTGCAGATAAAAAAGCTGATCCGCTGAAATTCGGCAGGTGCTTGCCTCATGTTCAATTGTGGAATCAGGTTGCTGGGAGCGTATGTAAGGGAAAGTATTTGCTGCAGCCTTGTCACCAATGAGCATTGAATCGCACTGGCTGTAATTACGGGCTCCGCAGGCCTTGGGGCCAATTTGCACCAACCCCCTATAGCTATTAGAAGACTTGCCGGCACTTATTCCCTTGCTAACAATTGTGGAGCGAGTGCGTGCACCCACGTGCAACATTTTTGTGCCAGTGTCAGCTTGTTGATGGTTGTTGGTGAGGGCAACAGAATAAAATTCACCAACTGAATCATCACCTACAAGCAGGCAACTGGGATATTTCCAGGTAATTGCAGAACCTGTTTCCACTTGGGTCCAACTGATGTGGCTACGGGGTCCCTCACAAATCCCACGTTTGGTAACAAAATTGTAAATACCACCCTTACCTGATTCATCACCAGCATACCAATTTTGAACGGTTGAATACTTTATGGAAGCATCGGCATGGGCAACTAGTTCAACTACGGCTGCATGTAATTGATTGGTATCAAACATCGGCGCAGTACAACCCTCCAGATAGCTAACTGAAGCCCCCTCTTCCGCCACTATTAAAGTGCGTTCAAATTGACCTGTATCACCACTATTGATGCGGAAATAGGTGGAGAGGTCCATGGGGCAAGCAACCCCCTTGGGAATAAAAACAAAGGAGCCATCACTAAATACTGCTGAATTTAATGCCGCGAAATAATTATCTCCAATGGGAACAACCGAACCCAAATAACGTTCGATTAAATCCCTATGCTCATCAACAGCTTCTGTGAATGAACAAAAAATTACCCCATCTTCGGCGAGTTTTTCCTTATAGGTAGTGGCAATTGAAACGCTGTCAAACACCGCATCAACAGCTACGTTTGAAAGACGTTTTTGCTCACTTAGGGGTATTCCTAATTTCTCGAAGGTTTCCAATAGCTTTGGATCAACTTCATCGAGGCTTGATTTTTTTTGCTGCTGTTTGGGAGCAGCGTAATAAATTATATTTTGGTAATCAATCTTGGGATAACCCAAAGCGGCCCAATCCGGTTCCTCCATGCGCTGCCAAACACGAAAAGCCTTGAGCCGAAAATTCAATAGGAACTCTGGTTCACGCTTTTTTGCTGATATTAGTCGCACCACATCTTCATCTAAACCCTTGGCGATTTTATCGGTTTCGATATCAGTTACAAAGCCGTAGCGATAGGGCTGTTGAACCAAATCGCTGAGCTCTGAGCCAAGGCTGGAGGGCGGCGTAATTGGGGAGGAGGTTGCGGTCATTAGCCGGTGGTGTGGGCTTGGATTTCTTCAATAGAGATTGTTTGCTGTTCACCCCTAAAAGGATTGTCTTCAGTGAGAAAAAGCATGCAGTGACATTCCTTGCGCTCGCGCATTGGCACGCAGGGGCAATTCCAGAAGGCCTGCTCTACCTCCGCCTGCTTGTCTTCATAGTGACGGCAGGGGCAGAGGGCACCACCTAGGTCGTCTTTATGGCGAGCCAATCCCTCAAGCACAACGGCCGTAACGCCAGGATCGCTGCAGAAATAGGTGCCGGTACGTTGGGCATAGGTTTCGGCAAATCGCCGAATCACCTCAAGACTCTCTGAAACGGCTGGAGTTTTTGTGTCGTGAGCCATGGAGCTATGGGCGAGGGAATTTACGAAACACCCTGGTTTCCTATACCAAGGGTAAAGCAAGGGTATGACCCGCCGCGACCCTTGCCTTAACTAAAAGCTGCTTTTGGCGCCATAGCTTGCAGCTAAGAGCTGTTCCAAATCCATGCTTACCCAATCCGGGCTGCCCCAAGTTTCCATTGAAGAGTTGCTGGGTGATGAGGCGGAACTTCTGCTCCATAGCCAAGCGAAGGTGCCTCAAAAGCTTCTGCACCTCCCCAGCGCCGATGTAGTGAGCCGTCTTTTTGCTTGTTCAGATCGCTCCCCCCAGGTTTTGCGCAGCATTCAACAGCTATATGGCGCTGGCAGGTTGGCCCATACGGGCTATCTATCAATTCTTCCGGTAGATCAAGGAATTGAACATTCAGCAGCCCACTCATTTAGCCCAAATCCCAGTTACTTCGACAGTGAAGCGATCATTGAACTGGCCGTAGAGGCAGGCTGCAGCGCCGTTGCTTCAACCCTTGGGGTGCTGGGTTCCGTGGCGCGCCGCTGGGCCCATCGCATTCCTTTTTTGGTGAAGCTCAACCACAACCAACTTTTAACAGCGCCCAATAACCACGAGCAAATCCTGTTTGCATCGGTAGATCAAGCCTGGAACATGGGGGCAGTTGCCGTGGGAGCCACCATTTATTTCGGCAGCGATGATTGCAACCGCGAACTACAACAGGTTTCCGCTTTATTTGAACAGGCCCACCAGCGGGGCCTGGCAACCGTTCTCTGGTGTTACTTGCGAAATCCCCTTTTCAAGCAAGCCGATGCCGATTACCACCTAGCCGCTGATCTCACAGGGCAAGCAAATCACCTTGGTGTAACCATTGGAGCCGACATAATTAAACAGAAGCTCCCAGAAAACAATGGGGGCTATCGGGCTGTGGAGAAGGCCTTAGGTGAGGCCTATGGCATGACAGATGAACGGGTTTACAGCGAACTCAGCAGCGATAACCCCATAGATTTGTGCAGGTATCAAGTGCTCAATTGTTTTGCAGGGCGGATCGGCCTGATCAACAGCGGCGGGGCGGCGGGGCGCAATGATCTCCATGATGCCCTTCGCACCGCTGTAATTAATAAGCGGGCTGGTGGTTGCGGCTTGATAATGGGCCGCAAAGCATTCCAACGCCCAATAGCTGAGGGTGTTGATTTGATTCAGAGAGTACAAAACGTTTACTTAGATTCCGCAATTGCAGTTGCTTGATGCCAGGCTGGATCCATGACCAGCAGTTCCCCAGCCACCACCCATGAAGCGGCGCTCACTTTGCTTCTGCGTCAAGGCGAAGCAAGCGCTGGGGAATTGGCGGAGCAACTGGAGCTTTCAGTTCAGGTAATGCGCAGGCATTTGCGCAGTTTGGAGGATAAGGGCCTAGTTGAGGCCAGCCCCCAAGCCATAGGTAGGGGAAGGCCCAGCAACCGCTGGCGATTAACCAGCGCCGGCAGGGGGCACTTTCCAGATGGCAGTGAACACTTTGCTTTGGGTTTATTGCAATCGATGAGTGAAAGCCTCAGCCCAAGCCAGGTTCAAAGTTTGCTTTACAACCAGGCCGAACTGCTGGCCAAAAGCTATCGCAGTCAAATTGGCAATGGTGCCCTTGGCCGAAGGCTGGAAAAATTGGTGGAGCTAAGGCGTAGGGAGGGCTATGTGGCTGATTGCGAGGCAGAACCTGGGGGCCCTAACTGGATGCTGCAGGAATATCACTGCTCGGTATCGAGGGTTGCGGAGGCATTCCCGGTAATTTGTGATCAAGAACTGCAATTAATGCGTAAAACCTTTCCGGATTGCTCCGTTGAGAGGGTGCATTGGAAGCTTGAAGGGGGCCACGCCTGCGGTTTTCGGCTCCAACCTCTCACCTGAAGCCATTTTTATGGATCAAATCGATAACGCCCTCAATTTTTTTCGTTTAAGCGCTGGTAGCTGGCGCTCCCAACGCACCAGCCATCATCTGCTGCATCGAAGGGCTGAAGCAGGGGGCTCCTTAATCGAAGTGGCGATGCTCAACCCCGATGACCCGCGGTTAGCGGCAATGGCCAATCTGCACAACCAAAACCCCAACGAGGTGGTTGGTGGCTGCCATGTGCGCTGGGGGGGATCGATGGCATGGGATAAACATGGTGAAGCCCATGAGGGTGAAAGCATGTTTGCCCTGATCCCCACCGACACAGAATGCAGGCATGGGCTATTGCTGCGGGATCGGGGCTATGCCGAAACCGCACCTGTGGCCGGAAATTTTCGCCTCGACCAAGAGGGGAGCCTTTGGCTAACAACCAGCTACGAAACCATGGCAAGCGAAGAACGCTTTTGGTTTGTGAGCCCCAATATCCGCCTCCGCAGCAGCACCGTGGAGGGCTTATCCAATACAGCATCCCTATGTATAGAAACCAGGCTTAACAGCAATCAGCAAAGCAGCACATCCAGCTCCAGCAATAGCATTTCTGCCTCTTTGCTGGGCTGGTAGGGAAATTGCAATCAGCTCTGGAAGGTTACGGACTGTGAGTGCCGTGAACTACAAAAGCTCCCAGGGACTGCCCTACTTCTACGATCATCAACAACGGATGCTGATCACGCGTGGCCCTGCCCCTTCTCTCATACGCTCCCACCACTAAAAATGCCCGAGTAGAGCCCTTCCGGGTGGGATCTGATGAAGATCCCAAGGCTATTGCACTTGATAGAAACCTCAATACTCAAGAGCTGGGTTTCGTGATTGAAGCCGCCTATCGCCAAATCTTTTTCCATGCATTCAAGGTTGATCGGGATCGCTTCCTTGAAAGCCAGCTGCGCAACGGACAGATCACCGTGCGTGATTTCATCCGCTCCCTTTGCCTTTCAGACACCTTTAACCGCAGTTTTTACAACCTAAACAGCAACTACAAGGTGGTTCGCCACCTGGTGGAAAAACTTTTAGGCCGCACCACCCACGGCAAAAGCGAAGAGATCGCCTGGGCTGCAGTGATCATGACCCGAGGGGTGAAGGGCATGGTGGACGACATCATCAACAGCGATGAATATCTCAACGCCTTTGGCTTTGACACGGTTCCTTTCCAGCGCAATCGCGTGGTGGGTTCCCGCGACCTTGGTGAAACTCCCTTCAACATCACCAGCCCCCGCTACGACGCCTACTACCGAAAAATCCTTGGGTTTCCCCAAGTTGTTTACACCGGTACCCCCCGTGCCCTACCCCCAAGGGCTCGCCAAAGACGCGGAGGTTACCCAGAGGACTACATGCCATGGGTGCGCTCCCTGCCCGCCATGCGCACCGCTGCGCCCGCCGGTGAAATCGCTGAGAACTTCCTTGCGAAGGTGCCTTACCGAAGCATCGGCCGCTGAAAACAGCCGCTCAAATCAGGGATTTTCGAGGGTTAAGGATCAGCGATTGCTGACCAGGAAGCCCAAGCCGCTTGTGGGATTTGGTTACTAAAGCCAAAGTGATCCCAAACCAATCCTTTAATCGTGGTGAATAAAACGCTTTCGTCACTGGCCCGTCTAACCCTGCGGCAGTTGCGCCGTGTGGCCAGTGACCTAGGTGTTGGGCTCTACAGCCGTAAATCCAAGGAAGAGCTCCTGGATGCCATCAGCAAGCAGCAGGAGTTCAGCACAGGCCGCACACAACTTGAAACAGCAATCTCCTTGGCTGAGATGGAAACCAGCCTTGGTGATGTTCCCCTCCCATTAGCTGAAACCAGGGTGGTGTTTCTACCCAGGGATCCTCAATGGGCCTATGTGTTTTGGGAGATCTCCAGCGATAGCAGAAATGCAGCAACTTCAGCTGGTGCCAGCCAACTGTGCTTGAGGGTTTCTGATGTAACCGGCCTGCAGAGTGGAGCAAGCCACCCACACACTTTGCAAGAAGTGGTGGTTGATAGCAATGCAACCGAGTGGTACTTACCTGTACCCCTGAGCGACCGTGATTACCGGGTTGAGCTGGGCTTTCGCAAAACTGATGGCGGTTGGTTCTCCTTAGCCTTTTCAGCTGTTGCAAGGGTTCCAGCTTTGCATCCCAGTGAACAAATTCTTGACCAATTTGTTCCTTTCTCCCTGGATGCAGCTCCCACCACCCTTCCAGCCCCCATGGAATCTGGCGACAGCAGTCTCCATGAGCGCCTTTATCAAACTGCCACTGTTCGTTGGCGCAAGCTTGGCCGTGGTTCAGAGGCATTCCATGAAATGGATCAAGACAATGCTTCCCTGCACGGCTTGAATGATTCAGGGATTGGCCGCTGGGCTAGTGGCCGCAATGAGAGTGGCATTGGTGGTGTGGCGCCACGCCAACGATCCTTCTGGCTGGTGGCAGATGCAGAATTGATTGTTTACGGAGCCACTGAACCATCAGCAACCCTTTCGATTGGCGAAGAGGTTGTACCACTTTCAGCGGATGGCACATTTAGGATTCAAGTTCCCTTTCGTGATGGCAAGCAGCTCTATCCAATCAAAGCCGTTGCCGCTGATGGTGAACAAAGCAGAAATATCACCCTTGAGTTTGAGCGCACCACCCCGGAAGACAACAGCAACACCCCAGGACAAGCAAAAGCAGAGTGGTTCTAACTAGGTGCCCCTAAAAAAATTCCTTGTATTAGGTATACCCCTTGCGGGTTCATTAACGCTGCCTTTGGCAGTGCCCCTACTCATGAAGCAGGCGGGCATAGGGGCTGGAGTGGGCTTGATATTAGTGGTGAGCTGCTTTTGGTTTGCCTTAATGCTTCGTTTTGCAGAAATGCCTGAACACAGCTAGGCAACAAAATCCCAATAGGTGGAATACTGTAAGTAATCGCACTAAGGAGATTGCTTGTTAAAAAAATAAGCCTCAAGTTTTTAATCTTTGTTACAACTGCGCTAATTGGAGCTCTCAATGCAGGCTGCTCGGCCACGGCAAGCTATCTAGCAAACGAGCAACAAAATATAGATCAACCAGAGGGAATAGAGGTTAGGTTTAATCAACTTAGCCAAGCTGAATACAAAAGCCCAATCAACGGAAGAAATCGCCCAGGTGACAACCTTGAAAAATTCATTCTAGAAGCTATTAACGGCGCCAAAAGTGAAATTTTAGTTGCTGTTCAAGAATTATCACTGCCAAGAATTGCAAAGGCATTAGCTGCAAAACATCAAGCCGGCATCAAGGTGAGAGTGGTAGTTGAAAATCAATATCGCAAACCGTGGAGCCAATTGCATGCCGCAGGGCTTCCAGTCCATCAGCAACAGCGCTTGGGGCAATTGGCAGCACTGGCCGATGCAAACAATGATGGCAGGCTAAATGCAGAAGAAATCCACAATGGAGATGCAATGGCCCTGCTTGAAACAGCTGGCGTGCCATTGAAAGACGACACAGCAGACAACAGCAAAGGCAGTGGCCTAATGCACCACAAATTTCTGGTAATAGATCAAAAATATGTAATTTTTGGATCAGCCAATTTTAGCAATTCAGACATCCATGGAGATGCAGGGGCCGGGCAAACAAAAGGGAACACAAATCACTTAATCAAAGTAAACAATCAGGCCTTAGCTCAAATATTTAGGGGGGAGTTTGAAAAACTCTGGAATAATCAATTTGGCATCAAC
This sequence comes from Synechococcus sp. Lanier, assembly GCA_002151525.1. Taxonomy (GTDB): domain Bacteria; phylum Cyanobacteriota; class Cyanobacteriia; order PCC-6307; family Cyanobiaceae; genus Synechococcus_D. Next base: position 60,788 of record MWMJ01000003.1, read on the forward strand.
AAAGAATCAGGATCCACTCAAGAAGCGATGGTGGGAACTGCTAGATTGCAAGTTCTGTTTGCGCCCCACAAGCGAAGTAATCCAAGCAATGGATTAACAATAATTGCAAATACTTTAAAACAAGCAAAAGAAAAAATTGATTTGGCATTATTCGTATTTTCAGCCCAAGAGCTAACAGGGGTTTTAGAAGAAAGGGTAAGGGCTGGTATAAAATTAAGAGTATTGGTTGATCCTGGTTTTGCAAGTCGCAGCTATTCGGAACTTCTAGATATCATGGGAGTGAGCCTTCCTGATAAAAGCTGCAAATTAGAAGCAAAAAATAAGCCTTGGCAAAAACCATTAATGGCAGTTGGCATACCCAAATTAGCTAACGGAGATAAATTACATCATAAATTAGCTGTAATTGATGGCAAAACTGTTATCAGTGGTTCATTTAATTGGAGCCCCAGCGCCGCCTATGCCAATGATGAAACCCTAGTAATTATCCATTCGGCTCAACTAGCTAAGCATTTCACTAGGGAGATCGATCGTCTTTGGGGAGGGGCGAACCTTGGGATATCACCTGGATTGGAAAAGAAATTGCATAAAGCTGAGCGATTCTGTGGCAAAGTTATGGCCAATAGGGAAGTTTCTCCGTAGCCATGGCAAGATTTTTTTTGGTATGCCTCAGCTTATTCGCCCTTCATGTAGCCCCTGCCTCCGCCCAACAAGCCAAGAGCGCAAAACAGCTTGAGGCGGAGCTGGAACCTTTAACCAAAACAGACCTCAAACCAACCTTTGATGCCGTGGTGGAATGCGCCCAAAGGAACCAAGATGCCGGCTGCCAAGCTGCGAGAATTTTGGCCGACAAATTACTAGATAAACCTTTCTTAACAGCATTATGCAAAGACACTGCATTTACTATCACCGTAAAGGCAAAAGTTGCCGAAATCAACAACTTTGATCGCAAGGAACTATTGCTAAACAAAGCAACAGATTTGCTACAACTCTGCGTTAAAAAAGAGCAGGAAAAACCAGCTGCCCCAGCTGAAGCAGGGCCCGGCATCAAAAAGCGCTAGGGACTTAATGTGAGTTTTAAGAATTGCTGGGCTGCTTCATCCAATCCCGCCAAGGGAGGCACTGAAGACATCACAAATTTGTCTGCAAAATTACAAATCGGATCCTTACGACCGGAGGCATCACAACTGTTGGACAGCTCCACCATTGCATTCATTAATTTTCCTTGTAAGCACCCCTCAGTGCCAGTGCGGCCAAGCACCGCCTCGGTTGCTTCCTTAACTTTTAAAAGCGCTTGAGGGTAAGCCGGTTCAACGGCGGCATGGGCTGGCGCAAACAGCAATCCGAAAATAAGTGCCAGTGGAAATAAGCATGTTGGCTGCAACCAAAAAGGATTCCGCATATCCACTTGTTGTGTTTGAACGAACTTTAGGATATCTAAGCGAGCTAGAGAATCCATTGACAGCACCCCAAAGCCCTGCAATCGAGAGAATCCAGCTCAGCCAAGCTTTTCAAGACCAAAAACCGGGTACTTCGGGCCTACGAAAAAGCGTTAAGCACTTTAGCCAGCCCCACTACCTAGAAAGCTTTATTGAAGCAATCCTGCGCGTGCTACCAGGGGTGCAAGGGGGAACCCTTGTGGTGGGTGGTGACGGACGCTTTGGAAATAACAAGGCGATTCAAGTGATCGCCCGCATGGCCGCTGCCCATGGCATTGCTGAGTTGATACTCACCACCGATGGAATCCTGAGCACTCCAGCTGCTTCCAATCTAATTAGAACTAGAAATGCAATTGGCGGAATCATTCTGAGCGCAAGCCACAACCCAGGTGGCCCCGATGGTGATTTCGGCGTAAAGCTCAATGGCGCAAACGGCGGTCCAGCCCCTGAATCCCTAACAAACGAAATATATGAATGCAGCAAATTCCTGGAAAATTATAGCATCGCTCATCTTCCCAATCTTTCATTAAATCAAGCCCAAAAATATACATATCCAGGCTTTGAGGTGGAGGTAATAGATGGAATAAGCGATTATTTAAGACTGATGGAAAATTTATTCGACTTTGATCTTCTCAGCGGTTTACTTCAGTCGAATTGGCCGCTGGCATTCGATGCAATGCATGCGGTAACCGGCCCCTATGCAACTCAACTGTTTGAACAGCGCCTTGGCGCCCCCAGTGGCACAGTGCGAAACGGAAAGCCCCTAGAGGATTTTGGAGGAGGTCATCCAGATCCAAATCTCACCTATGCCCATGGGCTTGCAAACCTTCTATTAAATAGCGATCAATACCGATTTGGAGCCGCCTGCGACGGCGACGGCGATCGCAATATGATTCTTGGGCAACGTTGTTTTGTAAACCCAAGCGACAGCCTTGCAGTTATTACAGCAAATTCGTCTCTGGCCAAAGGTTATGCGGAAGGCCTTGCAGGTGTAGCCCGCTCGATGCCAACCAGTGCCGCTGTAGACCTAGTGGCCAAACAACTTGGTATCCAATGCTATGAAACGCCAACGGGCTGGAAATTTTTTGGTAATTTACTAGATGCAGGAAAAATAACTATTTGCGGGGAGGAAAGCTTTGGTACGGGGAGCAACCATATCAGGGAAAAAGATGGCCTATGGGCTGTGTTGTTTTGGTTATCCATACTTGCAAAACGCCAATGCAGTGTTGCTGATATTATGAGCAACCATTGGAGTCAATTTGGCCGCCATTATTATTCTCGCCATGATTACGAAGGTGTTGATAGTAATCGAGCTCACACCATCTACCAGGGCCTGCACGATCGCCTTGGTAGCCTCAAAGGTGAAAAGTTTGCAAACAACATCATCGCCCTGGCAGATGACTTCTCCTATGCTGATCCCGTGGATGGGTCAATAACAACTGGGCAGGGATTAAGAATATTGCTTGAAGATGGGAGCAGGATAATATTACGTCTTTCCGGCACTGGCACTCAAGGCGCCACATTAAGACTGTATCTTGAGCGTTATGTGTCAACAAATGGAAATTTACATCAAGATCCCCAAATAGCCCTTGGGGAAATGATTAAAGCAGCAGATGAACTTGCTGGCATAAGCAAAGGCACGGGAATGAATAAACCAACTGTTATCACCTAAATCCCATACAAATGAACCTAGTTAGAAGCATCACGGGATCGGGCCATTAAAGCAAGCTGGCGAATTATTTCAGCCCATAATCCACAAAAAGCCGCACCAACAACCACAAAAATAAATTTATTTATTGGAATAGGTTGCAAAAGAGTGCCAGGCATTCTTGCAGCCCTGTGGCCAAAACCCAACAGCAAAGCAGCCATCATTGAAAATAAAACAACAGATAACAAAAGCCTGCGCTTATCAAGTTTAGTTTGATGGGGAGGCTTATATCCAGGGGGATGGGGCAGGGGCATTAGTTATCTACAGAAACACTGGCTGGGAACCAATTAGCCTCTAATTTTTTCATAAAAACATAAAAAGCAGGCACCACAAATAAACTCATAACAGTGGCAACCAGCAAGCCACCAAAGATCACTGAGCCCACCGAGCGCTGGCTAAGCGCCCCAGCGCCACTGGCAATAACCAAAGGGAAGAAACCCGAGAGGGCAGCCGAAGCAGTCATAAGGATCGGCCTGAATCTTGATTCAGCAGCACCCTGAACCGCCTCGGCCGCAGTTAAGCCCATTTCCATACGTTGATTGGCAAGATCTACAATCAAAATTCCATTTTTTGCCGCTAAGCCAATCAGCGTAACCAAGCCAACTTGGGCATAAACATTATTTACCTGCCCCATAAGTACAAGGAAAATCAAGGCGCCAAGCATGGCCAGGGGAACGGTCATTAAGATAACCATTGGATCAAAGTAACTTCCATACTGGGCAGAAAGTACAAGAAAAACAACGATGATGCCCAAGGCAAAAACAAACGCTGCAAGGGATCCAGCCGCAACTTCAGATCTACTTAAAGAAGACCAAGCTGATCCGATATTACTAAAACTTAGCTGGCGAAAGTTATCAGAAAGGCTATCTAATGCTTGACCACTGCTCTTACCGATTGCTTCAACACCCTGAATTAAAACGGATCGATATAAATTATAATGGCTGATAATTGGAGGTGAGCTATCAAGTTTTACCTTGATAAAATTACTCAAGGGGATTTGCTTACCCGAAGCATCTGGAACATACAAATTATCAAGATCTTGAACAACCGATCGCTTACTGCCTTCCGCCTGCACATAGACCTGCCTATATTGACCATCTTCATAGGTTTGATTAACAAATACACCACCATTAAGTGCCCCCAAGACCTGCATAGCAGTGCCGAAATCTACATTCATAGATGCCATTCGATCACGATCTGGCTCCAGGCGCCAGGCGGGGGCATCACTAACAAATTGTGTATAGAGGTTAAGGAAATTTCCTGTTGCAAGGGATCGCCTAATTAATTGACTGGCGAGTTTACTGAGATCAGTGAAAGAATATCCACCATTACTTAAATCATTGAACTGAAAGGAAACACCCCCCTGGGCACTAAAACCTGGCACGGCAGCTGGCTGTTGCGCCAAAACCACGGCTCCAGGAATCTTTCGAAACTCCGTATTCATTCTCCTTATGATTGCGCCTGCAGATTGACTTAGACTGGTTCGCTCCTCAATTGGCTTTAAGCCGAAGAAGAAAAGACCTTGATTTAAAGATCCACCATTAAATCCAGCGCCGCCAACAACTTCACCACTAACAACATCAGGCTCTTTAGAAACAACCGCGCGCACCTTTGAGGCCACCTCCATCGTGGCTTCGATAGAAGCCTGTGGTGGCAATTGAATGATGCCTAGTCCATAGCCTTGATCTTCGGTTGGAACAAATCCAGTGGGAATTGCCACAAATGCAAAGCCTGTTAAAACAACGCCAGCAAGTAGTGCAGCAATAATTAGCCTGCGCAGGCGAATTGCATTGGCTAGCAAAGCGCTATAGGCCCGCTGCAGGCCTGCAAAGAAATGATTGAATCCACGGAAGATTGGTTGCAGGAAGGCGCCAACTAATGCACCCAAAAGACCAAAGCCAATGCTCCATGGCCAGCCCCCAAATAAATATCCATATCCTGAGCCAAACAAACCCGCTATTACAACCCATTGCCAACCGCTGGGATTGGTTTTTCCACCGCCCAGGAGGAGGGCAGACTGCAAGGGCTTACCAGTTATGGCGTTAAATGTACTAACTAATATTGCAAAAACTATAGTTAGGGCAAATTGCCTATAGATAACACCGGTTGCACCCGGGAAAAAAGTAACGGGGATAAAAACAGCCAATAGCACAAGTGCGGTTGCCATTATCGCCCCAGTTAACTCTTTCATTGCATTGGATGCTGCGGCAAAGGGCTTATCACCAGCTTCGATTTTCGCAGAGACAGCTTCAACTACAACTATGGCATCATCAACAACTAATCCTGTGGCTAAAATAATGCCTAGAAGTGTTAATTCATTAATTGAAAATCCAAATGCCTTCACAAAAACCAATGCTCCTAAGAGAGCAATTGGCAATGCCAGAGCAGGGACCATTGTTGCTTTCCAATCCTGCAAGAATAAAAATATTATCAATAGAACTAACACCACCGCATCCCTTAGGGCATCCAGAGCTCCATAGATGGAAGCATTGATGAAATCTGTTTGATCAAAAACCTTCTCAAGTACCACGCCCGGAGGCAAAGTAGCTCTGAAGTCTGAAAGTACTTGGTCAACAGCTTTAGCAGTTTTTATAGCATTTGTACCCGGCAACTGAATAACCCCAAAGCCGATGCAAGGATTTCCTGTTAGTACATTTTCAGCAGACTGATAAAAGTTTTGAAATGCATATTCCGCCCTGCCCACATCCCTCAACCTAATCAAGCTGCCATCTGGTCCCTTAGCGGTATCGGAACCAGCAGGCCCAGCGCTGAGGATCAGATTTTCAAAAGCTTCAACTGTTTTAAGGTTTCCCTCCACCAATATTGGGTATGTGGATCGATTGCCAACAACTGAAGGTGGGCCACCAATGAAACCACCAATAACTATTTGGTTTTGGGATTTAAGGGCATTAGTAACATCTAATACGGTTAGATTAAAGCGCGCTAATTTGAGCGGATCAACCCATAGGCGGTAGGCAGGATTAGTGCTACCAAAAACGTTCACCTGCCCAACTCCCTGGGCCCTACCAAGGGGGTATGCCAAATTCAATTGATATAATCCGTTCAAATAATTTCGATCAAATTGCCCCTCGCTAGAAGTGAGGTTATAAACCAAAAGATAGCTACTAGCTGTTTGCTGAACAGTTATACCTTGGGCATTAACTTGATCGGGGAGCTGAGCACTTGCAGTTTGAACACGATTCAATACATTAACTTGATCAATATCTGAATTTGTATCAGGGGTAAAATATACGTTTATCTGACTTGTTCCTTCACTTGTACTGTTGGATGTTATGTAATCCATCCCCGGGGCGCCATTTATCTGTTCCTCCAATGGTCCAGTAACAGCACTTTCAACCGTAAGCGCATCAGCTCCAAACAAATTCGCTGTTACTTGTATTGTGGGGGGTGCAATATTAGGAAGATTTTCAATTGGCAATAGGGGTAAACATATCAAACCGGCCATTAAAATTAGAATACTGCAAACAGTGCTTAGCACCGGCCTGCGAATAAAAGTGTCGGATAAACTCATTTAGATGCCACCACTGAGCCGCTAGTAATTTGGGCAAGATTACCCAAAACCAATCGATCAGAAGCTCCTAAACCATTTCGAACCGGATAAAAGCCATTTTCCAACGTACCCAACTCAACTGGCATCTGAAGCGCCACCAGGGAACCAGGTACGGCCTGCTTATCAATGGGCCTACCAAGCATTCTTCTAGCCTCTGCTGGGGATACCGCCGTAAAAACAAAGGTTTTTCCCGCCTGCAAAAATACAGCCGCTTCCGGTATTGCAAGGCTAGTGGAAGCAGCGAATAACAATCTCGCACTAACCCTTTGGTTGGTGCGTAAAACACCACTTGGGTTATCAAATGTAGCCTTAATTAGCAGTGTTTGGGATTGCTTATCTAAGGCTGGAGCGATAAAGGATACACTACCATTTGCGCGAATTTCCGGCTTATTTGGAACATCTAATTGCACAGGCATTCCTAATTTCAATCGATAGCTGAGCTCACCTGGCACATCCAACCTTACCCACAAACGGCTATTATCAACAATATTTACTATTGATTCGCCACTTCTTACAACTGATCCCAGTTTATGATTTATATTACCTACCGTTCCATTGATCGGAGCAACAACATTCTTATAGCCAAGGGTTGCCTTATCCGATCTGGCCTGATCGGCACTTTGAATTGCGGCGGTAACGTAATAATCACGGTCTTTAGTGGAAACGGCTCCTTGATTATTTAAAAATATATATCGCTCGGCATTAACTAAATCCTTGCGGGCCTCAGCTGCAGAAGAATCTGCGTTTGCTTTTTGTTGAATCTGATCAAGGGTAAACAAAGGTGTCCCTTTTTTAACTTTTTGACCTTCATACATGGGCATTGCAATTATTCTTCCGTTAATCTCGGCCGCCAGAGCAACATTATTTATGGATTCCAATGTACTTTGATAAGTTGCTTGATCATCAAAGCGCTTGCTGCTGGGGTAGATCAAATTAAATTTAGGCTTTTGGAGGGGCAGTGTTTTTGGCGTGCCACATCCAGTGAAGACAAGTAATGGAATAAGGCCCAGGAAGGCTAATAATTTATTAAAAAATAGTTTATTTGCTGATGTTTTTGTTATTAATAGTTTTGTTATGATTAGTTTTTTTATCATTAGTTTGCTGGCAGTGTGTACCCCCACTGTTCTATACACGTTTAGTTCCAATCTAAGTGATAATGCAGAAAAGGTCAACCGATTGGGGTACAGAGGGATTTCCGCTCGCGAACAGGCCTTGCCTTAACAGCGCTGCCATTGCGAAGGTTCAATAAATTACTGTTAATTAATCTGCTACCAGCCTCCAGCCCCCACAACACTGGGTAGCAGTTATTTTGCAAAGCCCCCAGGCGCACCGGAAGCTTAATTGCCACAGCGGCCGAGGGCGCAAGTTCAAGCTTTTGCCTCAATTCAGCTGGCAGCTGATTGGCATTACCCAGCACATAAACAAAACTTTGACCAGCGCTTTGCACAACCGCTGAAAAGGGCACAGCCAATTGCTTCTGCCTAGAAAATTCCACCTGGGTACGCACCCGCTCACCAGTGCGCAATTTACCCTCAGGGTTTAGAAATTCAGCTTTTACTAATATGCCTTGACTTCCAGTATTAACGGAAGGGCTAACAAAGCTAACGATACCTTTTGCTAAAACTTTTGCATCGCTTGTATCCCTTAGCCAAACGGGTAAGCCAATTTTGATCCGGCCGCTTAAATTGGATGGTATTTCAATGCGAGTTAACAGCAAATCATTTCGTGTAATTGTTGTAAACGGATCACCTTCTTTCACCACATCACCAACTTTCACCATTAGATCACCCACTTGGCCAGCGATAGGCGCTGCCACAACTTTGTCTGATAGGCGCGAACGGGCCGCCTCAAGTTCGGCTTTGGCAGCTGCTACACCATCTAAGGATGCTTTGAAACTTGCCTGCTGGGCTAAAAACTGAGCTCGATAGCCATCTAATTCCTGGGCACTGCTAGCCCCTTGGCCCTTTAGGTAGTTGTAACGCTGGTAATTGGATTTGTCTTTTTCAAGTTTTGCCCTTACCTCAGCCACCTGGGCATTACTTCGGGCTAAATCAGCTTGGGCTTGCTGCACATCGGCGGTGCGCTCCCTCACCCTCAAACGCAATAATTCTTGCCCCTCCTGCACATTTTGCCCCGGCTGTACAAGCCGGGCCTGCACCCTGCCACTACTAACGGCTGCCATCTTCACTTCAGCCACAGCTTCCAAGGTGCTTGTGTAATCCCCGAGGTCTTGAAAAGTAGCTGGTTTCACCTGCAAGGTTGAAACAGGTAGCGGTTTTTTGCTTGGCTCCTTAGGGCTACATCCTGTAAGGGAGAGCCCCAACAGCATTAGCCCTGCAAGCAGTTGGCGCACAAGAATGATTCGGATGGCCTAAGCCTGCCATCTTTTGATGAAGAACGGCAAAGTATCCCCATGGATTTGTTTAGCCACCAACGGGATCAGCAGTTGCAACGGCAAGCGCCCCTGGCGGAACGCCTGCGGCCCCAGTGCCTCAGCGACTTTATTGGACAAGAGGAAATCCTTGGTCCCGGCTGCCTATTGCGACGCGCTATCGAGGCAGATCGATTGGGCAGCATAATTTTGCATGGACCACCAGGTACCGGTAAAACAAGCCTGGCTCGAATTATTGCCAACAGCAGCCGTTGCTATTTCAGCAGCCTAAATGCGGTGTTAGCGGGCGTTCGTGAATTAAGGGAGGCGGTTGAACAGGCCCAGGAGAAACTTGGCCGCCATGGATTACGCACCTTGTTATTTATTGATGAGGTGCACCGATTTAATAAGTCCCAACAGGATGCACTCTTACCTTGGGTTGAGAATGGAACAGTAACTTTAATTGGTGCCACAACGGAAAATCCATTTTTTGAAGTTAACAAAGCACTATTAAGTAGATCAAGATTATTTCGGCTTGAACCATTGAGCCGAGTTCACCTAGAGTTGATGCTACAGCGGGCCATCGATGACAAAGAGAACGGATATGGATCTAAAAGTATTCAAATTAGCGCCGATGCTCGCGAGCATTTAGTTGCCGTGGCCGGTGGTGATGCTCGCAGCTTACTTAATGCTTTGGAGTTAGCCGTTGAAAGCAGCCAGACAAATAGTGAAGGTATTATAGAAATCAATTTAAGCGTTGCCGAACAATCAATTCAACAACAAGCGGTTTTATACGACAAACAAGGTGATGCTCATTTTGACACCATTAGCGCATTCATTAAATCAATCCGTGGCAGTGATCCAGATGCAGCTCTATTTTGGTTAGCGCGTATGGTGAAGGCTGGTGAAGATTCTCGATTTATTTTTCGTCGCTTATTAATTGCAGCCGCGGAAGACATTGGCCTTGCAGATCCTCAAGCGATGGTTGTAGTTGAGGCCTGTGCTTCAGCATTTGATCGCATCGGTTTACCGGAGGGTATCTATCCTTTAGTGCAAGCAACTCTTTACCTTGCGAATACAAACAAAAGCAACAGCACTAAAGCATATTTTGATGCTTTCAATAGTTTAGTTAAAGAGCGGGCCCAAGAGATACCGGCGCATTTAAGGGATCCCAGCAGGGATGGGGCAGCCTTAGGTGATGGGGAGAATTATTTATATCCTCATAACTACTCAAACAATTGGGTTGCTCAGCAATATCTTCCAAGCGCCCTACAAGGTGAAATGTTTTATAAGCCAGGAATTATTGGCTGGGAGGGTGAGCGGTTTAAGCAACAGCAGCAGCACCGCTATGCCCAACTGTTACAACATCGTTTTTGGCAGCGAATTAGCCTGCAGCCCCGGCATAGGGTTTTGATCTGCAATTGCCCCTCAATTCATTGGGCATTGCCTGTAATCATGGCAACAAATGAAGGCTTGGTTTGTTTACAGGTAGAAGATCAGCTGTTAGCAAAAAAGCTTGAAACACAATTACAGCTATTTGATAATCTGCAAAAACCATCCATCCAGCAAGTAAATCCCCTGCAGCTTGAAAAATTACAAACTCAAGGAGCTGGAAAGTTTGATCACATCATCACTCATAATCCGTTAGTTAATGCAAATCCAAGTGATCGCCACAAATGGCTTAAACAACTTGATTTATTGGTAACTCAAACAGGTCGCATCGATCTACTCTTTAGTTACGGGAAATACGGTCCCTTTGGTTTATTGCCAGAAGAGTATTTAAAATCAGCAAGTAGCGAAGCTAACTGCGCAACCACCAACCAATCTGAATCAGAACAAAAGTGGTTATTACTGCAAGATTGGGGGCAAGTTGCTAAGGCTGAACTTGAGAATTCTGCTTGGCAGGTTTCAGAGGAGTATTGGCAGGAAACAATTTTAGTTTCGATCACATCCAGCTGGCTAGAGCGTTGGTTCAGCAATAAGAGTAGCTATCGCCAATGGTGGCTTGCAAACTTTTCAATTGATTTATTTAATGAGCTAGAGAATTATTACCGGCAACGGTTAGGGAACCAGTTTGTGCAACCTTTGCAACATCATCATCTAATTGGCCATAAAAAAACCCCGCCTATTGGCGGGGTTAATTGAGTAGAAGTAATTAACTGATCACCAGAGGCCACGAACGGCACCGGCTGCAGCAGGCCTGCCAGCGGTAACTTTGTCGAGAATCTGATTCGCCTGGATGCAGGCGGGTAGGAACACATACCAGGAAAGCAGTGAGGTGCACTGGGCTTCACCGTTGCACTTACCCTTAGCACAGATGTTCTGCTTACCGTCAAAGGTGGTGCAGGTGTCGGCTAAACGGAAGTCAACGGGCAGGTTCTTCATGATCGCAGCGGAAGACAGCTTGCCGTCTACAGAAGCGAGGATGATTGCGGAACGCAGGGCTTGCACTGCAGTTGCTTTCTGGGCCCAGTAAGGGAAGTAGCTGCGGGTTTGATCCTGCAGGAACTTAACGCCATCTTTGGAGTAGAGGTAGCGGGTAACACCAACTACATCAACGTTGTAGGTCTTGGAGAGACCGGCTTGAACCTCTTTGGCTGTCCAGCCTGAAGCGGCTAAACCTGAAGAGAGGCCGCGCTCACCGGAGTATGCGTCTTTCGACTTCAGGAAGTCGTTGAAATCAGAGAATTTGGTGGTCCAAACGGCTGCACCTGAGTTCCAACGCACAGGGGAAGGCTGAGCGGAAACAGGCAGAGCGGAGGCGGAGATGGCAGCGCCGGCAAGAAGGCCAGCAGCAATGCGCTTCAGCATGGGGAGCAGAGCGAAACACGTCGTTCTTAATTTAGCTTCAAAAAGAAAATTAGCCAACCCCATCCGTAAACCCCAACAAAGTTATTTGCGATAGCCATCAACGGAGGGATCGATCATTGCTACCCAACCAAGCGGACAGATCAGCCTTTCCCCCTCAAGCCGGAATGACTTGGGGGCACCCTTCCCCCGGCAGGCAACACCTCGGGTGCCGTTGCTGGTAATTCGAACCTCAGCCTGATAGTGCTCTAGGGCCTGCCGCGGCCGCAAACTAAAGATGGCTTTATCTGTAGACACTTCTAGTTTTGCCTCAAGCCCCGGCGGAATTTCGATGCCCAGCACATCAAGAAAAGGAGTGAACCCACCCCAGTAATGCCTAGTGATCTCACCACCTACAAACCTACTCATCAAGGCCGCAGCCTCTTGGCGAACCTCTTGAAGGGATTCTTGGGCCTCTAAACCAGACAACGTTGTGTCTGCGCTGCTGCGGGCCACTGGCGGAGGTAGCAAAGGCAGGCGCAGCAACCCAGCCATTCCCAGCAAGCTCAACAACAAAATCAGTACAACCTTGCTGGTACGTGGCATAGCTGGGCCAGAAGTGCTCTGAAACTAGCTGCAATCCAGATATTCCAGGCTGGGTGAATTATCACCACTCCAGCCAAGAAACCACTGTTCTGCTCCAAATGAAAGGCAGTGCACCTGCACTGGCCACCACACACCAGTGGGCAAATGCATGGCCCTTGGCTGCTTGCTTTCCATCCACCAATGCCCCAGCTCTAGGGAAATGCTGCTGCGTCTTTGTTTGATCAAAGCCTCCTTAGCCACCCAACTGCGCAACACCGCCCTATGCAGTTCAGAAGCGCTTAAGCAACTCAACTGTTGCTGCTCTTGCAAGGGGAAAAACCTCTGCAACAAAGCTTGTGCCGCCAGCGGGCGATTGGCTCGCTCCAAATCAACACCCACAGCTTGTGGCGACCAACCAAGTAAAAGCCTTTTTCCGCTATGGCTCCAACTAACCGTGCCCCATTCCTCCCCTAGGTGGGGAGCTTGCCCCGGGGGGGCGGATAAAGGCACTGCCATTGGCTTGCAACCAAGCCAATGGGCCAGCCATTGGCGCACCAGGAACCTGCTGCGCAAAAAATTCTCTTGCCTTGATGCAGGAAGGGATCTGGCCCATTTCAGCTCCTGGGAAGTGGTGCCATCCATTAGTTCCCCAAGAGCAAGTTTTCCCAGGTCACCCCAGCCCCAGCGCGACTGCCTAAGCTCCCGTGGGACCAAACCTGCAGCCATGGCACTTCAAATAGGCGATCTTGCACCCAGCTTCACCCTTCCAGATGAGAGCGGCCAAATGGTGAGCCTTGAGGCCCAACGAGGCAGCAGGGTTGTTTTGTATTTTTATCCAAAAGACGACACCCCTGGTTGCACCAAAGAGGCTTGCAATTTCCGCGACCAGTGGAGTGTGTTTGAAAGCAATGGCATCAAAGTATTTGGAATCAGTAAAGATGGCGCCAAAAGCCATAGCAAATTTATTGAAAAATACAATTTGCCTTTTACTTTATTAAGCGATGAAGAGCCATGTCCCGTTGCCACTGCCTACGAAAGTTATGGTCTTAAAAAGTTCATGGGTCGTGAATATATGGGCATGATGCGCCACACTTTTGTTATCGATGCTGATGGCAAACTTGAAAAGATTTACACAAAAGTGAAGGCTGAAACAATGGCATCCACAATCCTCAGCGACTTGGAAATTCAGCCTTGATTTTGGCAAGGGCCTCCAGGGCGAGATTTGGCGCCCATTGAGGTTGCAGCCCGGCGGCTGCAAGCAACGGCAGCAGCTGCTTCCCATCTCCACCGGTTAGCCAAATAGCAGCCCCTTCCCAGCCTTTGGGTAGATCCTTAGCAGCACAAATAAGTGCAGCTGCCATTCCATTCAGCACCCCTGCTTGCATGGCCTCTTTTGTGGTGTGGGGCCAAGCTTCTGTTATTTCAAGCTGGGTAACGGCTGGCAGGCCAGCCGTGGCCTGGTGGAGGGAGCTCAGTTGCAAAGCAGCACCAGCCATTATTCGCCCACCACAAAAGTTGCCGTTGCTATCAACCAACGTGAAACTCAGCGCGGTGCCAGCATCAACCACCAACACTGCAGTTGAACTGCGCTGCCAGGCCCCCCAGCCCACCAGGGCTCGATCAACACCCAAACCAGTTTGCTGCTGCTTGAGGGGCACATCAGCAGCCGAAATTTGGCATCCGCGCCAAGCTTCAAGCGGCTTCGGCACCAGGCCCACAGCGGCCCAATGCTGAGCTGGTTCCTGCTGAAATTGCCGTAAACCCTCCCCCGGGCTGGTGTGCCAAGAGCTGCCCCCTTGCAACCAATGCCAACGGCTGTTGCCAATCAATAACAACCGCTCCATCGTTTTTAGATGCCAGCACCTTCAAACATTGATTCCTGTAGGTGAAGCCCACATTCCTGCTGCTTGCCCGCGAATCGACTGCCCCTACCTTGGCCGCCATCTGGCCCACTGGAATGCCAATCGCCAACGCTGCTGTAGCCCTTTTCAAATAGGGGATGGGCAGGTAATGAATGCTGCTGCATGTAGTAGTACACGTCGCGGCTTGTCCATTGCAAAAGGGGGCGCAAACTCCAGCAACCTCGCACCAACTCGAGGGGTGCCATGGTTGCCCTGTGATCCGTTTGGCGTGCCCTAACCCCACTGGCCCAGCAGCTCACTTGCTTAGCCAGCAATGCTTGGTCGAGGGGCTCCACCTTGCGCAAGCGGTGGTAGGTGGCCAGCGCATCTGGCTCTTCGCTCTCCCATAGTTTGCCCATTAGGGCCTCCATGCGGGCAGCGCTCATGGCAGGTTGCACCACCTCAAGATTCAGCTGCAGTAAATCCTTAAGGGTTTCGGCATAGTTATAAGTTTCAGGCGGTAGGTAGCCGGTATCCACCCAGAAAACGGGAATATCGGGCTGCAATTGATAGGCGAGATGCAGCAACACCGCCGATTGAATGCCAAAACTGGTGGTGAGGGCAAACCCCGAGGAAAATTTCTGCAAACCCCACTGCAATTGGGCAGGGGCATCAAGCCCAGCAAGTTGGGCATGGCAGGCATCCAGCTCAACTTCAATTTCGAGCGTTGAACGCCCCATTCAGCAAATATCAACCAATCGCATCTTCGCGCTTAACCCCGTAGCCTGGCCATAAATCGGAGGTTGTGGTGCTGGCGCCGATTGTGATAGTTGGTGGGGGCTTTGGTGGCCTTTACACCGCTTTGGAATTGGCAAAGCGTCCAAACCATCCGCCACTTCTCTTAATAGAACCCAACGATCGCTTCATATTTTTGCCGTTTCTGTACGAACTACTGAGTGGCGAGCTAGCCCTATGGCAGCTAGCTCCTCGTTACGACAATCTGCTGGCCGGCCATGGCATCGGTTGGTTAAAAGATCGTGTGAGCCAAATAAATCCAGAAACTTCAAAGCTATGCACAGCTGGCGGCAAGGAAATCAGCTACAGCCGTGTGGTGATAGCAACTGGAGCAACCCCTTTCGGATTTGGTGTGCCTGGGGTGCAGGCCCATAGCCAGGGTTTTCATACCCTTAGCGATGTGGAACGCTTGCAGGCCCTAATAAAGCAACTAAAAAATCACCCCCAACCGCTCCAAAAAATTGCTGTGGTGGGGGCTGGCCCCTGTGGGGTGGAATTGGCCTGCAAACTTGCAGACTTATTGCAAGGGGCTGCAGTGGTGGAACTGCTTGAAAAGGGGCCCCAATGCTTGCCCAATGCCAAGGCCTTCAACCGCAACCAGGCGCTACAGGCCCTACAACGCCGCGATGTGCGCCTGCGCTGCCATTGCCAGGTGCTGATGGTGGCTGCCAATGAACTGCAGCTGCAGCAGGAAGGAGCAGACCAACCCGAAAAACTCAGCACTGCAGCTGTGATTTGGACTGCTGGTCAAATAAGCCAACCCCCTGATGGCCTGCTAGCAAAACAAACCAATGGCAAGCTGATTTGCTTGGCAAACCTGCAGGTGCAGGGCAACCCAGAGATTTTCAGCCTTGGGGACGGTGCCTCTGTGCCCCACGACCCCCCCTTGCCCGCCACGGCCCAGGTGGCCTTTCAGCAGGCGCCAGTTGTTGCCCGCAATGTGATGCATTCCCTCGCTGCTGAACCCCTGGAGGATTTTGCTTGGAGCGACCTAGGTGAAATGCTCAGCCTTGGGGTGGGGGAAGCAAGCATCACTGGAATGGGCATAACCCTTGCGGGTCCCTTAGCCCAGCAAATGCGCCGATGGGCTTATCTCACACGCCTTCCCGGTGAGCAACTTCCCCTCAAAGTGGCAGCTGGCTGGCTAGGGGAATTAGCCGGATTTAGCTAACCAAATTTTCCAGGCGTTCCTGCAGAGCAGCTGCCGTATCAGCCCAGCTAAACAGGGCCGCTCGCTCCAGGCCAGCCCCAGCCAATTGCCGAAACAGTTCAGCGTCGCTGAAAATTTGAGCCATGGCAGCTGCCATTTCAGCTAGGTCGGTCGGATTAAAAGGCAAGGCGGCTGGTCCCACCACCTCAGGCAGAGCCCCTGCCGTTGAAGCCAAAACGGGGGTACCGCAGGCCATGGCTTCTAGGGCTGGCAAACCAAAACCCTCCCACAAACTTGGAATAATCAATGCAGTGGCACGATTGAGCAACTCAAGCCGT
>MWMJ01000030.1:0-15782 GCA_002151525.1 Synechococcus sp. Lanier
TCCGCTGCTGCCACCGCTAGGTATGAAGAGTTGCGGCGTGTATTAAGCCAAGCCGCCCATGCCTACTACGTGCTGGATTCTCCAGCCATGGAAGATGCGGTTTACGACAGGCTTTATCGAGAATTATTAGAGCTAGAAGCAGCAAACCCAGGGCTAATCAGCGCCGATAGCCCCAGCCAACGGGTGGGGGGGGCCCCCGCTGCGGGCTTCCAAAGCGTGGCCCATCGCATTGGCCTACTGAGCCTTGATAACGCCTTCAACGCAGCTGAATTAAGCAGTTGGTACGCCAAATTGTTGCGGGTGCTCGAACTTGAACCCACCACTGAATTGGCGCTGGTGGGGGAACTGAAGATCGATGGCAATGCCTTAGCCCTTAGCTATGAAGCTGGGGTATTGGTGCGTGCCGCCACCCGCGGCGATGGCGAAAACGGAGAAGACATCACCCCCAATTGCCGCACAATTCAAAGCGTGCCCCTCAGGCTTCACCTGGAAAATCCACCAGCTTGGGTGGAGGTGCGGGGGGAGGCGTTTATTCCTGATAGCACCTTTGCAGCAATCAATGCCGAACGGGCTAGCCGCAATGAAGCCCTATTTGCCAACCCCCGCAATGCCTGCGCCGGCACCCTGCGGCAATTAAACCCCCAGGTGGTAGCCGCACGGAAGTTGGATTTCTTTGCTTACACCCTGCACCTGCCAAACGGCAGTGATAGCCCCAGCAGCCAATGGGAAGCACTGCAGTGGCTAAAAAAGGCCGGCTTTAAGGTGAATCCAAACACCGCCCTACTCGCCAATTTGCAAGCGGCGGAGCAATTTTGTAGCGATTGGGAGTTGAAGCGCCAGCAACTCGCCTATGCCACCGATGGGGTGGTGTTGAAATTAAACGAATTACAGCTGCAAGCAGAGGCGGGCTTCACCCAAAAAGCACCGCGCTGGGCGATCGCCCTGAAATATCCGGCTGAAGAGGCGCCAAGCCGTTTGCTACGGCTCAGCTGCCAGGTGGGTCGCACGGGGGTGATAACACCTGTGGCTGAATTTGAACCGGTAGCCCTTGCCGGCACCATGGTGAGCCGCGCCACCTTGCATAACGCCAACCGCCTAGCCGAACTTGATCTGCATGCAGGCGACACGATCGTGGTGCGCAAAGCGGGCGAAATCATCCCAGAGGTGGTGCGGGTGCTGATCGAACTAAGGCCCGCTGCTGCCATGGCTTTGGCCTTGCCCCAAAACTGCCCCGAATGCGGCTCTGAGCTGATGCGCGAGGCCGATGAGGCCGCCACCCGCTGCATTAACAACAGTTGCCCGGCGATATTACGGGGAACCCTGCGCCATTGGGTGAGCAAAGCGGCGATGGATGTGGATGGCCTCGGCTCAAAACTGATTGAACAATTAGTGGAACAGGGCCTGGTGCGATCGATCGCTGATTTATATCGCCTTGATGGAGCCCTGCTGGCCAGCTTGGAGCGCATGGGCCTAAAGAGCGCAGAAAACCTGGTGGCCGCTTTGCAGGCATCAAAACAAAAGCCCTGGCATCGGCAGCTTTATGGGCTTGGTATTCACCATGTGGGCGACGTAAATGCAAAAGCGTTAGCTAAAGCTTTTAGATCTGTTGATGCCCTGGCAACTGCTGCAAGCGAAACGCCGGAATTGATTACCGAAGTGTTTGGTATTGGCACTGAAATTAGCCAAAGCCTGCAGCAATGGTTTGCCACCAATGCAAACTTAAAATTGATTGAGCAGCTGCGTTCGATCGGTTTTAGCCTTAGGGATGCAACAGAAACGGAATCAAACCAAGTAGCGCCATTGGCGGGTAAAACCTTTGTGATCACTGGAACATTGCCAAGCATGGGGCGCAGTGAAGCCCAGGAGTTAATCGAAGCAGCAGGCGGCAAGGTAACCAGTGCCGTGAGCAAAAAAACCAACTACCTGGTGGCGGGCGAAGAAGCGGGCAGCAAATTAAGCAAAGCGCAAAGCCTAGGGGTGCAGGTGCTGAGCGAAACTGAATTGCGGGAGTTAATCTCTTAGTTAAAGAAATTGAAAACTTGCAATGGCAAAACCAATCGCAGCAACCGAATCAACACAAGCAGTAAATCCATTCCTATTTAAACTAATTAAAACCGAATGCGGCAGATCAAAATATATAGAACTAGCTAGCCGTAAAGGAATAGCTGCGCGTTTGCGGCTTAGCTGGTTTGTGTTGATTGCAGCGATAAGGGACTTACGCCTAACTCAGGATCAACTATGAATTGTTGGTATTTAATACCCTTTGGGCAGCCTTGCCAACAAACCAAACACTGGCAAGGGTTGCAAATAAACCGATTATCCTCACGGCCCAGCTGAGTGGATCTGCCCTGCCGGAGAGCACCTCACCAAAACGGGCCACATCCCCGGCTAATGCACCGAGGCCACAAAATAAAATTGTGCCTGGCAAAATACCAATCAAACCAATGCTGTAATCCCTCAGGCTCACCTCACTTAAGCCATAGGCAAAATTAAGCAAACTGAATGGAAATGCAGGAGACAACCTAGTTAATAAAACTAATTTCAAACCCTCTTTACTTACAGCTTGTTCAATCGATTGCAATTTCGGTACTGCTGCTAAACGGCGGCGGGCCCAATCCCGCAGCCAATGGCGCCCCAGCAGGAAGGCCGCCTCCGCCCCAAGGCAAGCACCGATAAACACCACCAAACTGCCCCACCATGGCCCATAAAGCGCACCCGCCAACATCGAAGCCCACACCCCAGGCAACAGGAGCGTTACCCAAACCGCATAAAGGGGTACAAATAAAACCGCCCCCAAGGGGGATTGCAGCAAGGGCAGCACCTGGCTAAGCCAGGAAGATGAATCATGCATGATTAGTAATAATGTTTCGTAGAGCCTGAAAATTCTGTGGCCCATCACTTACTTGAATCCAACCCAAACACAATTCATTGGGGCCACTTTGATGCAGCAATTGCCCCCAAGCTAACCGTTAACTCAGGTGATTTAGTGGTGATCGACACCCTCTCCGGGGGCAGGGGTGATTTAGGAGGAGACCTTTCATTTGTGAGAGCAAACCATCGGCAGATCATTGAAAATGTTATGCCGATCGATGGGCCCCATATCCTCACTGGTCCCATCGCAATTGTTGGCGCTGAACCCGGCGACACCCTTGAGGTGAAAATAGTTGGGATCGAACTCACAGAAAACTGGGGTTACAACCTGATCCGTCCCGGTGCAGGGGTGTTGTCGGAGGAATTCCCCCATGCCAGCCATAGGATCCTGCCAATCGATCGTCAATCAAAAACCACCCAACTGCCCCGGGGAGTAAAACTAACCCTAGATCCATTTTTTGGGGTGCTAGCCGTGGCACCAGCGGCTGATAAGGGTCGTGTTAGCTCTGTGCCACCTGGTGAATTTGGTGGCAATATCGACAACAAGGAATTACGGATTGGCAGTTCCCTATTTCTGCCGATTTTTGTTGCGGGGGCAAATTTCTCTGCTGGTGATGGCCATGCCGTTCAAGGTGATGGCGAAATCGACGTGACAGCTCTAGAAACCTGTCTCAAAGGCAGCTTTCAACTGATATTGCATAAACGTCCCATTAACGATCCGCCCTTGGATTTCCCCAGGGCCATAACCAACAGCCACTACATCAGCATGGGTTTTGATGCCAACTTAAATGTGGCAGCCCAGCAAGCCTCAAGGCGCATGCTGGATTGGCTTGTGAGCCTCACGGGTTGGAGTAGGGAAGAGGCATATGTTTTTTGTAGCCTTGCCTGCAACTTACATATCACCCAAATGGTTAACCGCAATCGGGGTGTTCATGCCATGGTGCGTAGGGAACTGATTCCATAAACAACCATGCAGAAAACAGCTAGCAATGCCGATGGCCATGAACCTTTTGAATATATATTTGAACAGCATGTAAGAGCTGATAAGCTTGATAGCTATTACAAATTCAACGAACAACTGCACCTCTTAGCTAGCCAGCAACCCGGTTACATTTACCACGAGAGGCGCCTGTTAGAGGGTGACGGTGAGCTTCGCCACTTTCAAACCATTCTACGCTTTGATAGCCCAGAAAATTGCATCAACTGGCTAGAGCATCCTGAAAGGCGCAGGCTTTTGCACCAGGAGGAAGAACAAAACTATTTTCAATATAGCGGCCATGGAAACTGGCAGAGCTATTCACGCTGGTTGGCACGCAGCATTACTAAACCCACGCCGAAGTGGAAGGTAAACCTGCTAGTTTTGCTCACTCTTTATCCCACAGTGATGGTGCTAACACCATTGCTGCATCTCAGCCTTAAGGGGGTTGCTTATCCGGTTGTGATGTTAATCAGTAATTCCCTATGCGTAGCAGCAACTTCTTGGACTTTAGTTCCCATTGTAAGCCGCATTTACAGTAATTGGCTCCAGGGAAATCTCGGCCGCTGGCAACGTTGCTTTGCGCTTTCGTCGCTGATAATTCTTTTTATCCTGCTGCTTAATGGTTTCCTGGCCCTTCCGAAAAGCCTCTGGGGTTAATTATAATTTTTAATTGAGAATAGAACTGAAAACCGTAAAAGCCTGGTGATAGTTATTGAAAACACATTAATCCAAATCCCCTAAACGCTTGCGCGCCAGATCAGCCTGGGCTTCTGCTTCCCTTAGATTTGCGCGACATTCAAGCACCACCTCAGCTGGCGCTTTATCAGCAAAATTTGGATTAGTAAGGCGGCCCTTAAGGCCTGCAATTTCTTTTTCTGCCTTGCTTAAATCCTTTTGCAAACGCCCCCGCAAAGCATCCAGATCCACCAACCCTTCAACGGGCAGCAGCACCTGTAATTCACCGCTAACTGCAGCTAAACAGCGTTGGTTAGCACTGGCCTCAAGCTGCTCTGGGCTTAACACCTGAACGGATTCAGCCCTGGTTTGGGCGCTGATATCAGCGCTGGCTTGCTGCAGCACCGCCGCCAGGGCTGGCCTGCCGGTGATGAATAAAACAGGGGCCCCTTGGGCTGGTTTCAAGCCAGCTAGAGCGCGCAAATTGCGCACCACCCGAATCGCTTCGATTAATTCAGCGAATGTGAGCTCTAAGTTGGGATCAAGGGCTGCAACGTCTACCTGGGGCCATGACTCTAGGGCTAATAAGCGCTCTTCTCCATTAGCCGTTAGCCCATGCCATAACTCTTCCGTGAGGTGCGGCATCAAAGGATGCAACATCACAAATAGTTGTTCCAGCACAAGGGCCAACACCTGGCGGGCAGTGCGCTGCTGGGCTGGATCCTGCAGACGCCTCTTAAGCAATTCGATCGTCCAGTCGCACACCTCATTCCAAGCGAATTCATACAAACCCTTGGCCGCTTCACCTAGGGCGTAGCTGCCATAGCGCTGGGCTGTTTCTTGATTTACCCGCGCTAGCCGCGCCAGGATCCAACGATCGGCAAGTTGCAGCTGGTCTAGATCAGGCGCACCAAGGCTTTGCGGCGTTTCACCACCAAGGTTTAGCAGGGCAAAGCGCGTGGCATTCCACAATTTATTGGCGAAATTACGGGCCCCTTCCACCGTGGCGGAGCTGTCGGTTTTGCGGTTGTAATCAAGGCGGATATCTTGGCCGGCACCCGCCACTTCACGCACCACAGCAAAACGCAGGGCATCAGCGCCGTAGCGATCAATCAAAAGCAATGGATCGATGCCATTACCAGCTGATTTGCTCATCTTGCGGTTTTGTTCATCCCGCACTAGGCCGTGGATATAAACATCAGCAAAGGGAATCCAAGCTTCTTCTGCGCCGCGGGGATTTAAAACTGCGGCCAGCATCGTCATGCGAGCCACCCAAAAAAAGATGATGTCGAAACCGGTTACCAACACGCTGGTGGGATACCACTTAGCTAAATCAGCTGCCGAGCCATCGGGCCAGCCAAGGGTGGAAAAGGGCCACAAGCCACTGGAAAACCAGGTATCGAGAACATCTTCATCCTGCTCGATTTGCACATCAGCGCCGTATTGAGCGATGGCCAGCTGCAGGGCCTCCGTTTCATCACGGGCCACCACATAGGGGGTGACATCGCTTACCCGGCCGGCAGTTTCACTGATCACAAACCAGGCGGGGATGCGATGGCCCCACCAGAGCTGGCGGCTGATGCACCAATCGCGAATATCGGTGAGCCAATCCAGGTAAACCTTGCTCCACCGCTCAGGCACAAACTGGGGTTTGCTTTGCGCTAACGCCTCGCGGCAACGGGCCGCCAATGGTTCGGTTTTAACAAACCATTGGGTTGAAAGCAGCGGCTCCACCGGCACCTTGCCCCGCTCTGAATGGGGCACCGCATGGCGATAGGGCTCCACCCTCACGAGGAAGCCCTCCGCTTCCATGGCAGCTACCACCGCCTTTCTGGCCTCAAAGCGATCTAGCCCCGCAAATTGAGCAGCGGCGGCATTCATCGAGCCATCTTTAGCCATCACAGTGATCAATGGCAGGCCATGGCGTTTACCGATGGCGAAGTCGTTGGGGTCGTGGGCGGGGGTTACCTTCACGCAACCGGTGCCAAAGGCGGGATCCACATGGCCATCGGCAACGATTGGAATTTCCCGGCCCACCAAGGGCAGCGTGAGGGTTTTGCCAACTAGGGCGGCATAACGGGAATCATCGGGATTCACCGCCACACCCGTGTCACCCAAGAGAGTTTCAGGCCGGGTGGTGGCCACCTCGAGGAAACCATTGCCATCTGTGAGTGGATAGCGGAAATGCCATAGGAAGCCATCCACCTCCTTCATCTCCACCTCTAGGTCGCTAACGGCCGAACCAGAGGCAGGGCACCAATTCACCAGATATTCACCCCGATAGATCAAACCCTGCTGATGCAAACGCACAAAGGCTTCAACAACAGCGCGATTGAGCTGGGCATCCAGGGTGAAGCGCTGGCGCTGCCAATCAACGGAATAACCAAGCCGCTTTAGCTGGGCAATGATCCTGCCGCCACTCTCCTCTTTCCAAGCCCAGGCCCGGCCGAGGAATGCCTCGCGTCCAAGCGCTTTCCTACTGCTGCCTTCCTCTTTTAATTGTTTCTCGAGGATTGATTGCACTGCAATAGATGCGTGGTCGGTGCCGGGCAGGCAAAGCACGTTTTTACCCTGCATGCGCTGAAACCGCACGATCGTGTCGATCAGGGCGGTATTGAAGGCATGGCCCATATGCAGGCTGCCGGTTACGTTTGGCGGTGGGATCACCACAGCAAAGGGCTCGCCCGGGGCCAAGGGATCGGGGTGGAAGGCGCCCTTTTGCTCCCAGGCCTGCTGCCAACGGGCTTCTGTGCTGATCGGGTCGTAGATCTTGGTTAAAGCTTCAGCGGGCGACTGGTCCTCAAGCACGGCATAAATATGGCGGTGGGGCCATCGTGGCAAAGCAAGGTTCGCAGCTTCTCAAACCAGCCTTAATTACAGCCTTAAATAATTGATAATCTGCACTTTTTAGCAATCAAAAATACGCGTTTCAGCAGTGGATCTCACCCCCCACCTAGCACTGTTGCAGGAGCGCAACCAGGCAATTATTGAATTGATCAAAGGGGAGTCGGTGGTGCTCTGCCTAGGCGATCAGAATTTATTGATCAGCCATAGCTTCAACCCAAGCCATCAAGCACTGCTCAAGGGGCTATGCAGCGCCGAAGCGGAAGCGGTGCATTTGGTGAAATTGCACAGGCCGAAATTCTTGGTTTGCCACGACAAATTGCTGCCAGGTGATGGCATTGAACTGATCAAACGCTGTAAAACCAGCCAGCCCAGCCTAAAAACCCTGCTGGTGGTGTGCCAGCCAGGTAATTTTCAGCTGCAGCTTGCCCTTGCCGCTGGCGCCGATGCAATTTGCGCCGCCGATCGCATCGGCCAAGGCACGGTGCTGCAGGCCCTGCAATGCCTTAAGCAGGGAAGTTGCTACATCGATAAGGGCCTGCGGGATAGGGCTGCGTTTGAGCCAAATAAGCTTTCGCCGAGGGAGCTAGAGGTGCTGCAAGAACTGCATCTCGGCTTTGATACCAAAGGAATTGCAACCCGTTTAGGCATCAGCCCAAACACCGCCAAGGGTTATCAAAAACAGCTATTTCAGAAACTTGGAGTTAGCAGACGCATGCATGCGGTGCTTACAGGCATACAGATGGGCCTATTGCAGGCACACTAGGAAGGCCGAGCCGTGCACCAATGGCCCTAGACCTCAACGATCCAGATCTCGAGTTTGCCGATCTGGTTTATGCATACCAAAGCTGGGTGCTGGCCGTTTTAAACGACGAAAAGCTCAACCCAGAGGGCGACAAGCTCAACAATGAAGACATCGCCGAAGACGCCATGAACGCCCTGCGCTTCCTGCCATCGGAAGTGACCTCTGCGGTGGAAACCACCCTGGCCCGCGCCTATGAAGTGGATGCGGAAGAACTAGCTGATCTGCTCTTCCCTGAGGATTAAAGGAAAGTTTTAAATCTCTGGGGTTGTTTCTAACGATCCCACTAAAACTTCAAATTCCTTTTGCTGGCCAAGCCATAGGGCCTCCTCCCTAGCGCTTGGCAGTAATTGCAGCAGCTCGGCAGTTAAACGTCCTTCTGTTTGCGCCAAACGGCGAAATTGTTTCAGGGCCGAACTTGGGCTAAATAACAAACAAACCAATAGGGCTAATCCGCAACCAAGCGAATAATCGATCCAGCGGGTTGGGATATACCAATCGGTGAGGGCCTGATAACCGGCAAAAGTAACGCCGCTTGAGATTAATGCTGTTTTTAAATGAGCATAAAAACCAAAAAGCATCATCATCGAAACCGTTCCGCCCATAACTAGAGCCAAGGAGATACTATTAATGCCAAAAGTATTAAAAACAAGCCACGGCATCAAGATGCCAATGCTTACGCCAACCATGCGATCACGCACCTTGCCAAGGGTAGCTCCAATGCTGTCGTTTAATAATAAAACAACTCCAAAATAAACATATTTTGGATTAACTGCACCCACCCCTTGACCAATCGCTAAAGCTAAAACCGAAAATATCAATTTGCGCCAAAAATAATAATCACTAAACCGCTCCCCCACGGATCGGGAGAATTCTAGTTTTGGTGAATTATTTGAAACTGCTAGCTGTTTGCTGTTCCTATCCACGGCGGTACGAAAAATTGCCTGCATACCAACAGCAACGCCCAGGCCAAGCATCACCGCCACTAATTGTTGCCATGCCGCCAACCAAGTGCTACTTGAGGAAAGCAGCGGCAAAATAGCAAGAATTGGCAAAAGATTACGCAACATTGCCAAACGATCAGGTAACAACTGCCCTATCAATTGAGCCATTGCTGTTACCACTGCGAATTCCCACACAATTGGCGCAGCAAGTAAGGGTTTAAGCCAGGTGCCTAATGAAAGGCCGATTAATACCACTAGGGGCAATGCAATATATAAACGAGTTGGCCAAGCTTGGAAATCTGGCCGAACTACAACAGCTGCTATCACCACTCCATAGGCTGCCGCTGACGCCAAACCCAAGGCATTGCAAATCGACCAAACCAAGCCGGCAGCGATCGCCACCACTAGGGGCAATCGCCAAGGAAAAGCAGCACTCACCGTCGTGAACCCATGGCCTGCAATAAACCAACAAATAAGCTGATTAATAACAGCGCCAACCAAAACCACAAACGGGGCGGCTCCGTGCGGCTACATAAAATCAATAAAACTAAACTTATCCAGGGCCACGGTTGGCGCCAAGGATTGAACAAGCGTTGCAATGCTGAATTTTTATTCATGGCCTTGCCCCTGCCAACCAACGCCAAAATGGAAGCGCATAACTAAATAATGAACGCCGCTCAACCTCTGCCTCCACCTGCAGGGGAGTGCGGGCGGGCAGGGGCGCTGCAGGCCCCTTGCTGCTACTCCAAGCCAAGCCGCTAGCGGTGGCGGCTTGTTGCAATCGCACCACCCCAAGCACCAAGGGGGCACCAACCCTGCCGGGCAGTTGGGCCGTGAGATCACCGCCATCACCAAAAGAACGCTGCCTTGCATTCGCCATCAAATTAGCTGCCTCCTCTTGGCCTCCCACCTGGGCGGCCACATCAGCACTATCAACGCTGGCGCTGGATAGTTGAATTAATTCAGCAGCTAAAGTTCCATATCGCTCTTCACTGCCGCCAAAACTATCGCGGCTAAGCAACTGGGGATCAAGGTTGATTTGATCACCGATTTTCAAACGGGTTGCATCAGCTGCTGTGAATAAAACAACAGCCAATACGCCAGCCCTGCGGTTAGTTAATGCCAAGCTACCTAGCCTTTGGCCCGGTGCCACTGCCAAACCTGGAAATACGGCAAGATCAAGAATTTTGCCAGCCCCAGGACTGAACACCTCCTGGGACAAACTATCTGCCGCTAGGGCTGCTATTTGAGCTTGTATTTGACCTTTTTTTGCCGCTAATTCAGCCCGTTGAGCCTTTAATTGAGCTTGTTGAGCATCAATACTGGCTATTTCAGCGCGATTGCGCAGAAATAAATCCTGGGCTCCAACCCATAGGGGGCTATAGCGGGCAACCACATCATCTTTACGAAGGGCTTCAAGGGCTTGTAGTTGCTTTTGCACCGGTTGGTTGGTGGTTTGCAATTCAAATTTTCGCTGTATTAAGGCAGTGGCCTGGGAATCAAAAGCTTGCAGTTGTTGATTTAAACCTGTTGTTTGTTGGCTAAGGGCCCGGAGCTGGGCGGTGGTTACCTGGGGATCTGGCGCAGCAACTAAACCTCCCCCTGGAGCCGCTTGCCCAACTCGATTAAGGCTCAGCAGTAGTTCACCTTCCTGCACCAAATCTCCCACTTTTACTTTTACCTGTTGCACCTCGCCCGCAGCTCTTGCATAGATCGGCCTACGGCTTTCAGGGCTAGTGAGCAATCCACTGCCACGCACCTTCACGGGAATATTCGGTTGCGACCCCCACAGCACAGTGAGCATGGCAACAAAGGCAATGGGCCATAAACGCAGCCACAGGAGCTGAGATTCTGGGCTAATCGGCTCGGCAGACGCCATGGTGGCAATGCTTGCTGCTGCTTAACATAGGTTTCTTCGCATGCCTTGGAGTGGGAACTGGGTTGCGGCTGATATTTGCCATGGGATTTTGGTTATTGCAATCCGCAAAGGTTTACGGCGCCCCATACAGCCTCAACCAAGTGCTGGAACAGGGATTAACTCAATCGGCCAGCCTGGAAGTTGCTAAAAAACAATTGGAGCGCAATGAAGCCATCCTTGGCTTCAATAAAAGCCTTCGATTACCCCAGATAAACATTATTGGCCTCACAAGTTTTACCCAAGTTGGCACTTCCATCGGTGTAATCAGCAACCTATCCACCATGGGCGATCTCAGCATTGCCCTTGGTCAAAACGGCTATGCCCTACTGCAGAGCAGCTTTGCCGGCGGTGGTTTAGCCCTTGAGGCAAATCTGCTGCCAATTAAGGAAACAGCCCTAGTGGCCGCCGCAAAACAAAACACAAAAGCAAGCCAAGCCAGCTTGCTGGAAAGTGAAAGGCAGGTGCGTTTTAACCTGGAAAGTGCCTACCGCGACCTACAACTGCGCCAAGCCCTAATTCCGGTTTGGGAAGCTGCTTTAAATGCATCAACAGCCCTTGAGCGAGATGCTGCCCAATTCAACCGGCGCGGACTTTCAGCACGAATTGATTTATTGCGTGCCAAAGCATTACGGGCCGCCGACCAACAGGGCCTAGCCCAGGCAAAAGCCCAGCTGGCTTCCGCCCAAATCAAATTGGCTGAATTGTTAGCCATACCCCTAAACCAGCCACCCAGTGCCAGCGATCCAATTCAAAGTTTGTTAGATCCTTGGCCATTGGATCTAGAAACCACCATTGATCGGGCCCTTGCCCATCGGCCCTTGCTTGATGCCTTGGCTTTACGGCAGCGCGCCAGCCAAGCCCAAGCCCAAGCAGCAAGAGCAGGACTGTTACCAAGCCTGAATTTGATTACTGGTGCAGGTTTTAATGGCAATCGCATCAATGGTGTGATCAATAGCCAACCTGGCTTTGCGAGCAACGGCAATCTGCAGGGTTCTTTTTACGACTGGGGTGCTGCTTTATTACTGCGTCAACCCCTATTTGATGGCGGCAGAGCCCAAGGGGCAGCGATGGTGGCAGAAAAAGAAGGCGCTGTATTGCAAGCCGATGCGGAATTAACTAAACAACAAATACGTGAAACCGTTGCCAGCAGCTGGCAAAACATAAAGGCTTCAACAAGTGTTATTAAGGCGGGGCTAGAAGCTGTTAATGCAGCCACTAAGGCATTGAACGATGCCCAGTTGCGCTATCGCGCCCAGGTGGAATCCCTCACGGAAGTGTTGCTGGTGCAACGGGATCTACAGGCAGCTAGGGCAGCTTTATTGAGCGGCCAAATCCAACAGGCATTAAATCGTGCCCTGCTCATAAGAGAAACCGGTTCGGAGCCCTAAGCAAAACACTGGGGCATTCTCTAACGGGTTCTCGCCTCAAGATGGCCCATTTATTTTACACCCTGTGCATGAGCGCAATTTTTATCATCATTGTTGCCAGGGCAATCGACACAATGTTTTGATTAATGCCCGGTACTGTGAAATATAATAACTTTAATCTAACTAACTACAACTAGTTCAACATTTGCCCAATCCAACCTAACTTTAATGAGCACCTCAGCCCGCCACTACAGCTATCACTACCGAGTGGATGAGCCACTGCTGCGCACCATTGCGGCCGAGATCCAGGCAGCCATACCCGGCGCTGAAGTGCGCCTATTTGGTTCCCGCGCCTGCGGCACTGCCTGCCGATCGAGCTACTGCTTTACTCCGCAAGCGAAGTGGAGCATCGTCGTCATGGCGGGATCAATGTGATCGCCAAGGCCCTCCGCTATGGGCGACGGCTGGATCCGGCGGAGCCACTGCATGGCCACGGCTGAAACCTCAACCGGCTTTCTGCGCATTGCACACCGCGATCTGCGAATCGCCACGAGCTAGCGGTAGGCCACTACAAAAGTCCGCTTGAAGGGAAACAGCACCCTGCCGTCTACCTGGGGCTGATAGATCTGGCCTACACGTTCAAGTAGCAGCGCTGTAAACAAGCTGATCTCTTCTTCTGATTCAAGAGCATCCAGAAAGGCCCGTAGCCCGGTGGTGGCGATCCAATCAACGATTGCGGCAGCTGAGTCCATGATGTGGAAATACTCCGTCTGCCAGATATCAACGGAACGCGCAGATGGGGTCAGAAGGTTGTAATAAGTGCCGGGCGTTTCCATGGTCAGCTGGCCGAGGGGGCCATCCATCCGACCCGCCCATGCCCCTTCCTGGGCGATCTCGTGGATGAGTAAACGGACCGCGGGGAATTCTGAACTAGGAATCTGGAATGCAATAGCTCCTCCCAGGGTGACTTTGGCGAACAGAGACTCCAGGAGCAAGGCATGTTTAGGTATCCATTGAAGGGCGGCATTTGAGAACACAACGTCATAGGAGGCTTCCGGCTGCCAGTCCTCGATGTTTGAAAGAGTCCATTCGATTGCCGGCATCTCTGAGCGGGCGGTCTCGATCATCTCCGCCGAACTATCCAGGCCAACGATGCGAGCATCTGGCCACCGTTTTCGCAAGATTTTTGTGCTGTTACCTGGCCCGCAGCCCAGGTCGATAACAGTCTGAGGGTTCTCTACCTTGATTCGGTTAACCAGATCTACGGAAGGACGCGTTCGCTCGTCACAAAAGCGCATATATCCGCCGGGATTCCAGTCCAACGCTCCTCCTTTTTACAACTATGTTGCGGTAATTAGCCCACCATTCTCATCGACTCTAAACGCCCAAGGACGTAGAAGGACATTCCTACCGCGAAGCTACACTAAATGTGGGCACAAGCCCTGAGGAATTGAGGAAATTGGTGAGTATCAGAGGATTTAAGTGAAATATTGCAGGGCCCTAAACATTTGCAAGGGTTCTGGCGAATCCCGGCGATTTAGGTAATTGCAGTGCTTGTGGCAATGCCCGGTGCCGGTTTCGAACCAGCGACATCCTGCTTGTAAGGCAGGCGCTCTACCACTGAGCTAACCGGGCGATCTAACCATTGTGCCAAACCGTGGGACCCGTAAAACTGAGGGAAGTGCCCCTTGATATGTGGCTACAGGCCGCCGCCACGATCAATTCACCAATTATCTCGCCCTGCCCTATGGCTTGATCTGCTTGATGTGGCTGGGTTTAGCTGGTTTTTTTGTGGGTTCTTTTGCTTTTTGGTTTGGTGGCCTCTGGTTATCGCCAGATCTTGATACAAATTCCAGGCCAAGCCGCCGTTGGGGACCGCTGGCATGGCTATGGACGCCCTACAGAAAACTGGTGCGCCATCGGGGTTGGGTGTCCCACACACCAATTCTTGGTAGTGCCTGCCGGCTGTTTTACCTGGCCAGCATGATCGCTTTGGCCTGCTGGGTGCTGCAGCCCTTGGGTGCCCCTGCCCCACAACATCTAGCGATCAAACTGCAACAGTGCTGGCTACTTCAACGCGGCATGTGCATTGCTGCCCTAGGGGGGCTAGAAGCAAGTGCCTGGCTGCACCTAATCCAAGATGGTGATCCATTGCCCTGGCGCCGGTAATTCCACCAACTAACCAAACAAATGGCCCTAGATCAATTAATTGCTGTAGTGGCGAAATTGCGGGATCCAGAAAACGGTTGCCCTTGGGATCTAAAGCAAACCCATGCTTCCCTAGCGCCCTATGCCCTGGAGGAAGCCCATGAACTGGTAGATGCGATCCAACACGGTGATAACAACGCCTTGATGGATGAATTGGGTGATCTATTACTGCAGGTGGTGCTCCATGCCCAGATTGCTAAGGAGCGAGGTGCCTTTGATTTAGGTCAGGTGATTGAAACCATCAGCGCCAAGATGCAGCGCCGCCATCCCCATGTGTTTAACCCTGAGGGGCCAGCCCGCAGCTGGGAGGAAATCAAGGCAGAGGAACGGGCAGCCCGCGGTGAAACCAATGGCGGTTTAAGCGCTCAACTACAACGCAAAGTGCGCGGCCAGCCAGCGATGGCCGCTGCGATGTTGATTTCTAAAAAAGCTGCCGCAGCCGGATTTGAATGGCCCGATCTCGATGGCGTGTGGGCAAAGGTAGAAGAGGAACTAGATGAGCTAAAAGAAGCTGTTGCCAGTGGCAATCGCGCCCACGCCCAGGAGGAACTGGGTGATGTATTTTTCACATTGATCAATCTGGCCCGCTGGTGTGAACTAGATCCAACTGCTGGCTTAAGTGGCACTAACCAGCGCTTCCTTGATCGTTTCTCCCGGGTGGAAGCAGCGCTTGCTGGTGAACTTGAAAGCTGCTCAATCACTGAACTAGAAAAACTATGGCAACAGGCAAAGGCTCAAATCAAAGCAGAGCGTTGATCTTTAATCAAACTGCGTTGCTTTTTTGCCCGCAGGCGCCTTTCCACTGCAGCACGGCCAAGCGCCGCATTGCCCGCATCTTGTAGAGCATCAATTAATGTTAGGGCTTGATGATGTAATTCCGCGTGCTTGCCGTCCTGTTGCCCCTGCTGCTTGGCCAAATAATACCAAGCGTTAAACAAACCCAATTTCTTAAGCCAAACCAAAACCTGCGGGATTCAAGATATTGCGAAATTATTCCAATCTTTCGCCGCGGCCTAAATTTTCAAATTCCAGTTTTTAATACCGCTGGCCTCAATGATTGCCCGGCCGACCTATGGGCACGTCAAAATGCAACAGAAATCGCCAAAAAATATAATGCATTTATGGTGAAATTAAATGGTCCACGCTATTGGACAATGGATTTCATCAAGGCAGA
>MWMJ01000031.1:0-15377 GCA_002151525.1 Synechococcus sp. Lanier
GGCGAGCCTGCCACTGCTTTTTGATCACCTCCGCCTGGATCCAGCTTTGATGTCTGCCCCATTTATCACCACGATGGTTGATGTGGCTGGCGTATTTATATACCTGCAAACCGCCGCTTGGCTCCTGAGCCACCTGGGCGTAAACGGCTGAACCCAAACGGGTGAGTCTTAAAAGACTTGGGTTTTCTGAGAGAAAATTTACGCTTCGTAAGGCTATTGTTTACATATCTACAAGATTCACCGTGGCCACCCCCACCACCGAGCTGCGCCCCCCTGTTGATGGGGATTTGGTGCGCTCTTACCTGCGTGACATCGGCCGTGTGCCCCTGCTCAGCCACGAACAGGAGATCACCCTTGGCCGTCAAGTGCAAGAACTGGTGCGCATTGAGGAAGCGGAAGAGGAAATGCGCATGCGTCAGGGGGAAGCTCCAAGCAAAGACGATCTGGCCGTTAATTTGAACCTTTCCCCAGCTGTTTTAAGGCGCCGCCTGATCAATGGTCGCCGCGCTAAGGAAAGGATGGTGGCCGCCAACCTGCGCTTAGTGGTGAGCGTTGCCAAGAAATACACCAAGCGCAATATGGAACTGCTTGATTTGATTCAAGAGGGCACCATCGGTTTAGTGCGGGGTGTGGAAAAATTCGACCCCACCCGCGGCTACAAATTCTCCACCTATGCCTATTGGTGGATTCGCCAAGGCATCACCCGTGCCATTGCTGAGAAAAGCCGCACCATCCGCCTACCAATTCACATCACCGAAACCCTCAACAAACTGAAAAAGGGTCAGCGGGAACTAAGCCAAGAATTGGGTCGCACCCCCACCGTTACCGAATTGGCTGTTTATGTGGAATTGCCCGAGGAGGAGGTAAAAGAACTGTTGTGTAGGGCCCGCCAACCGGTGAGCCTCGAGATGAAAGTGGGCGACAGCGACGACACCGAATTGCAGGAGTTGCTCCAAAACGAAGCTCCCATGCCGGAAGAATTGCTCGATGGTGAATGTTTGCGCGGTGATATGCGCTCCCTGCTGGAGCAGTTGCCACCGCTGCAGGGAAGGGTTTTAAAAATGCGCTACGGCATTGATGTGGAAGAACCGATGAGCCTCACCGGAATCGGCAGGGAGTTAGGCATGAGCCGTGATCGGGTGCGTAATTTGGAGCGCGATGGCCTGGCTGGTTTGCGCCGGGTTAGTGAAACTGTGGTGGCCTATGTGGCGGCTTAAGGCTCAACATCGTTGCCAATAAAACCAGTAGGGCGCCTGCAACTGTTGAGATATTGATCAGCTCCCCAAACCAGAGCGCCCCCCAGCCCGCTGCAAATATCACCTGCACATAACTAACCGCCGTTGCTTTTGCAGCGGGCATTTGCGTTAAACCCTTTGTTAGCCAGATCTGGCCCAGTTGCGTGAATAGGCCCACCCCCACAAGCCAGGCCCAATCCGCTCCGCTTGGCATCACCGGGTTAGCCACCACCCAAGGCAGGCTTAGGGGCAGCGACACCAAAGGGAAATAAAACACGATCACCATTGGATCTTCGTAATTAGCCAAACTTCTCACCGTTACATAGGCAATGGAGGTGAGCAGGGCGCCTGTGATCGCAATTGCCACAGCCCAGGGTTCTAAGGGTGTGGCGCCAAATGGTTGAGCAACAAGCCACACCCCAAGCCAACCAAAGGCCATGGCCGCAAAAATTCGTTTTCCTGCAAGCTCCCCCAAGGCACCCCATGCCAAGGCGGTGGTGAAAGTTGGGTACAAATATTGGAATACCGTTGCTGCTGCCAGCGGCAGCTCAGCCAGGGCGGCATAAACGCAATAGAGCGCCAATGTGCCCACCACCCCCCGCAGCACCAGCATTCGGCGCCTTTCACCCCAGGGATTAAGCCCAAGGTGATTTAGTAGCCACCAACTCAGGGCCAAGCTCACCAGCGAACGGGCAAGCACCACCTCAGCTACAGGGATCGCCCCCCCCAACTGCTTAACGCACACGCTCATCAAACTGAAGCTGAGGGCACTCAGCACCATTGACCGGGGGCCTGCAGCTGCAAACGCCGCCCATCTCCCTCCAGGCTTAATTGCAGTTGCCAGGCTTCCTTTGGCAGTGCGCTCAGCCTTTCGGGCCATTCCACCGCCAGCAGTGCTCCGCAGGCTAGGGCCTCCTCCTCCTCCTGGAAAAACAATTCATCAGCTGCTTTTGCTTGCTCAAGCCGATAAAGATCGAGATGAATCAAAGCTGGGCTGTTTTCACCTACACGCCAGTAGTGCTGGGCTAGGGCATAGCTGGGGCTGGTAACGGTTTCAATGATCCCTAAACCAGCAGCAATTCCTTGTACCAAGCAGGTTTTACCAGCGCCCAGGGATCCGCTTAGCAATAGCAGCGCCCCCGCTGGCAACTCTTGGGCCAATTGCAGGCCCCGCTGCCTTGTGGCAGCTGCATCAACAAGGAAGCAGTTCATTCTTGTAGATTCTCAGCAAGCGAGCCCGAAGCCTCGGCGTCTCTGCAGATATTCCCAAACCAATCGCCACTTCCAAAGGAAGTGATAACTCCATGGTGGCAACACCCAACACATTCTCCTTGGCTGGCCTGCAGGTAACTAATACCTATGTGATTGCCGACCTAGGCCTTGCCGAATTCGGCCGCAAGGAAATTGCCATTGCTGAAACTGAAATGCCGGGCTTGATGGCCCTGCGCAGCAAGTTTGGCGCTGAGCAGCCCCTAAAAGGGGCCCGCATCTGCGGCAGCCTGCACATGACGATCCAAACAGCAGTTTTGATCGAAACCCTGGTGGCCCTTGGCGCTGAGGTGCGTTGGGCTTCCTGCAATATTTTTTCCACCCAAGATCACGCGGCTGCAGCAATTGCCGCCGCCGGTATTCCGGTATTTGCCTACAAAGGTGAAACCCTTGATGAATATTGGGCCTTTACCCATCGCATCATGGAGTGGGCCGATGGCGGCACCCCAAACATGATCCTCGACGATGGTGGAGATGCCACCGGTTTGATTGTGCTCGGCGCTAAGGCTGAGCGTGACCCAGAGGTTTTAAATAATCCCTCCAGCGAAGAAGAGGTGGCATTATTTAAAAGTATCCGCGCCCGATTAGCTGAACAGCCTGGTTGGTATTCACGCATCTACGCAAATATCCAAGGTGTAACGGAGGAAACCACCACTGGCGTTGCCCGTTTGTATCAAATGGAGCAGGCAGGCGAATTGCCTTTCCCTGCGATCAATGTGAATGATTCAGTTACCAAGAGCAAGTTTGATAATCTCTACGGCTGCCGTGAATCCCTGGTGGATAGCATCAAACGCGCCACCGATGTGATGGTGGCCGGCAAGGTTGCCTTGGTGCTGGGTTACGGCGATGTGGGTAAGGGTTCAGCCCAGTCCCTCAGGGGCCTTGGCGCCACTGTGATGATTTCTGAAATCGACCCAATCTGCGCCCTACAGGCAGCCATGGAGGGCTACCGAGTGGTGCGCCTTGAAGACGTGGTTAAAGAAGTGGATATCTTTGTAACCGCCACTGGCAACTATCAGGTAATCCGCCATGAACACCTACTAGAGATGAAGGATCAGGCGATTGTTTGTAATATTGGCCACTTTGATAATGAAATTGATGTTGCTTCCCTCAAGCAATATCAATGGGACAATATCAAGCCCCAGGTTGATCACATCATCCTCCCCAGTGGCAATCGCATCATCCTGCTTGCCGAAGGTAGGCTAGTAAATCTAGGCTGCGCAACCGGTCACCCCAGTTTCGTGATGAGCAATTCATTTACGAACCAAACCCTTGCCCAAATTGAATTATTTACTAAGCCTAATGAATATGACAAAAAAGTTTATGTGCTGCCCAAGCACTTAGATGAAATGGTTGCTCGCTTGCACCTAGATAAAATTGGTGCAAAACTAACCCAGCTCAGCCAAGAGCAAGCTTCATATATCAATGTGCCAGTGGAAGGGCCCTACAAGCTCGATCATTACCGCTATTGATCGTTATTCGTTAGGGGGCTATTCGGATGGGTTTCAGTGAATTGGTGCAGGAGTTGCCCAAGCTGATCGGTTCAGCTGTTGAGGCAAATCCATTTTTGGGCTATGTGGCTATTTTCGCCACGATGTTCTTTGAAAATCTGTTTCCACCGATTCCCTCCGAAATGGTTATGCCCCTTGGGGGTTTCTACGTGCAGCAGGGCAAATTGGCCCTGCTGCCTGTGGTTTTGGCGGGTTTAGGCGGCACGGTGCTCGGTGCTTTGCCTTGGTATGGCCTTGGCCGTTTGATCAATGAAGAACGGCTTGAGCATTGGTTTGAACGCCATGGCCGCTGGATCGGCATCAGTGGCCAAGATTTGCGCCGCAGCCGGATTTGGTTTAACCGCTACGGCACCGCCCTGGTGTTTTGGGGACGGTTAGTTCCTGGTGTGCGCACCTTGATCTCAGTGCCTGCAGGCATGGAATTGATGCCACTCACACCATTTTTACTTTGGACCACCGGTGGCAGCTTGATTTGGATTTTGATCCTCACCCTCTCTGGCTTCGCCTTGGGCAATGCCTACACCAACGTTGAACTATGGATTCAGCCGGTTGCACAGGCAGTGAAGATTATTTTGGTAATCGCCGCCATTGCCTTTGCTTTTTGGCTTGGCCTTAGGGTGTGGCGCCGCCGCTGATCTTCAGTAAAAACAATAATAATCTTGGGTTCTCTTGAACAAATCAGGGAACCCAAGAAATTGTTGGTTAATTAATAGTTACTCCGAAGGAACTAACTACTCAAAAGAAACATCATCTCAAAAGGGAACATCTTCCTCATTTCCCCCACCTGGGAAGCCACCGCCCTGTTCTGCATCCCGCTTGGAACCCAATAACTCGAGGCGATCAACCCGCACTACTGGTTTAGAGCGCTCTTCACCACTGGCCCGATCGGTCCAGCGGTCTAGCTTGAGGGAGCCGATGATTCCCAATAGGGAACCTTTTTTTACATAGTCGGCAGCAACCTGGGCCTGTTTGCCCCAGATTTCTAAGTTGAACCAATCGGGTTCATCGTCGCGGCTGCGGCGATTAACGGCGAGGGTGAGGTTTGCAACCACGCTGCCGGACTCGAAGTAACGAACTTCGGGATCACGGCCGGCGCGGCCAACGAGGGTGACGGAATTGACGCCCATGGGGCTTCTCCTATTGCTTTGTGGACATGATGCGCCACCTCAAGGCGGCACTCATCCCTAGTAGTTCCACCGTAGGGCCCGGTTGTATCGCCTGCACCAAGGCCAAGCCCACCTATGATTCGCCCTCTTAAGCAAATACCCAATGTTCTGGCGTCGTTTTCAGCTCTCCCGTGATATCGGGATCGACCTGGGCACCGCCAATACGCTCATCTACGTTTCTGGCCGCGGCATCGTGCTGCAGGAACCATCAGTGGTGGCCATCGACCTAGACAAGGGCATCCCCTTAGCTGTTGGCGAAGAGGCCAAACAAATGTTGGGCCGCACCCCAGGCAATATCCGCGCCATTCGCCCCCTTCGCGATGGGGTGATCGCCGATTTCGATGCCGCTGAGCAGATGATCAAATACTTCATCCGCAAGGGCAACGAGGGCAGGGGCATGTTGGCCCCACGCCTGGTAATCGGCATCCCCAGTGGTGTTACCGGCGTTGAACGCAGGGCCGTTAGGGAAGCGGGCTTGGGTGGTGCCCGCGAAGTGCATCTGGTTGATGAACCGGTGGCTGCTGCCATCGGCGCTGGCTTACCGGTTACTGAACCGGTTGGTTCAATGATTGTGGATATTGGCGGCGGCACCACTGAAGTGGCGGTGCTCAGCCTGCAGGGCACCGTGATTTCCGAATCGGTGCGGGTAGCCGGTGATGAATTGAGCGATGCGATCGGCAGCTACCTAAAAAAAGTGCACAACCTGGTGGTGGGTGAACGCACCGCAGAAGAGATCAAGATCCGCATCGGTTCGGCCTTCCCCAGCGACGAGTTCGATCAAACATCAATGGATGTGCGCGGTTTACACCTGTTATCGGGTTTGCCACGCACCATCAGCGTGCGGGCCGGTGATGTGAGAGAGGCAATGGTGGAACCGCTCAATGTGATTGTGGAGGCGGTTAAACGCACCCTCGAGCGCACCCCCCCCGAACTAGCGGCAGACATTGTTGATCGCGGCATCATGCTTGCCGGTGGCGGTGCCTTAGTGCGCGGTATTACTGATTTGATCAGCCATGAAACCGGCATCCTCACCCATGTGGCTGAGGATCCCTTGCTTTGTGTGGTGAATGGTTGCGGACAGGTGCTTGAAGATTTCAAACGCCTGGGCAGGGTTTTGGATGCCGCTGATTTCCATCGCTCCTCCAACTGATCCATGGCGCTGGGAAATAATCTCAAGCGCCTGCTGAATCTGCGTTTGCTGCTGGCTAGTTGGCCGTGGCTGCTGGTGATTACCGCCTTTGCTTTGCTACGCCTCTCCAAAGGTGCCTTACTGCTCGACCTTTATGCCCAGTTATCAAGGCCCTTTTGGCCCGGTAGTGCCCAGAGGGAATGGTTGCAAAAAGCCCAACATTTGGAAGATCAACAGCGGCTTGCCCTATTGGAGGCCCAATTAAGCAACCAGCAGTTCGATCTATCCCTCAGGCAACAGCAGGGACCCTGGGTAACGGCTGCGGTAATCAGCAGGAACATGCAGGGTTGGTGGCAGGATTTGCTACTGGGGGCTGGCGCCCTGCAGGGGATTCGCCCAGGCGCTGCCGTTACGGCACCCGGTGGTTTGCTGGGACGCATCAGCAGTGTTACCCCATCAACGGCACGGGTGTTGCTGCTCACGGATCCCTCAAGCCGGGTGGCGGTGGAATTGCAGGGAAACCGCGGTAAAGGGCTTTTGGTGGGTGATGGCACCAGCCGGCCGCGGTTGGAGTTTCTAGAGAAGGATGTGGAGGTTTTGCCAGGTGACGTGGTGATCACCTCAGCGGCCAGCTCCGTTGTTCCAGCCAATTTGATCGTGGGTGTGGTGCAACAGGTGAATCTGGATGCGCTGCCAGCCCCGCAAGCTTTGCTGCAACTAACGGCGCCAGCTGGGGCAGTGGATTGGGTGAGGGTGCGCTGAGGTGGCCTTGTTTGCTTCTGGGCTAGTCCTGATTTGTTTGCTGCTGGCCAGCCCAGGCTGGTTGCAACTGGCGGGCATGTCGCCTGCTTGGGCGGTGCTTTGGCTATTGCCTTGGTCGGTGGTGGAGGGTCCACTGGCGGGTGCTTTGGCTGGAATCGCCGTTGGTTTGTTGTTTGATGCCCTGCAAGGCAGCAACCTCACTTCGGTGCCAATGCTTGCTCTATTAGGTTTTTGGTGGGGCCAGTTTTTGGCCGCCCGTAGACCATTGGAACGCAGCACAACCCTTGGCTTGCTGGCTTTGATCGGCACCTTGCTGCTCAATGGCAGTTATGCCCTGCAATTGCATTTGCGCGGTGAAGTTAACGCTGCCGCTTGGCACATAACCTTTGCCCAAACTTTGCTCACAGCCCTGGTGGCGCCTTTGTTTTGTTCCCTACAGGTGCTGTTTTGGCGCCGCATCTCTAGCCGTTATGAGCGTTAAATCAGCCCGCACCACTCCTAAAGTAGCAATCAAGTTATTGCTATCTCTGGCGATCTTCCTCGCTTTAGGAGGTTGCCGGGGGCCGAAGAAAAATCCGGAATTACAACTTTGGACAATCCAGTTGTCACCAAAGTTTGATCCCTTAATTAAAGCGATGTTGCTGGATTGGGAAACTAAACATCCAGGTGTAAAAGTGCGTTGGACCGATTTGCCCTTTGGTTCTGTGGAACGCAAGGTGCTCGCAGCGGTATTTGCGCGCACTGCCCCAGATGTGGTGAATTTAAATCCATTATTTGCAGCAAATCTTGCCAGCAAAGGTGGCTTGTTGCCCCTGCAGGATCGCTTGGGGCCGGCTAAGGCCACCTATCTACCCCAAATCCTGCGGGCAGGGGAGCAGCAGGGGGAGCTCTATGCCTTGCCTTGGTATCTCACAGCAAGGATCACCCTGGCCAATCGGCAGTTGTTGCAACAGGCTGGCTACAACAAGCCACCGCGCCGTTGGGAGGAGGTACCCGCCTACGCGGAGCGGATCAAGCAACGCACAGGTAAATATGCATTGTTTGTAACCGTGGTTCCGGATGGTTCAGCTGAATTGTTGGAATCGATGGTGCAGATGGGGGTAGAGCTGGTTGATAGCCGCCATCGGGCCCGATTTAACAGTGGCCCTGGCCGCCGTGCCTTTGCCCTATGGACAGATCTCTACAGGCGCGGTTTGTTACCCCGGGAAGTGGTGAGCCAGGGTTTTCAACGGGCAATTGAGCTTTATCAAAGCGGTGAGTTGGCGCAGGTGGCCAGTGGTGCCGAATTTTTGAACACAATCCAAACCAATGCGCCGCGGGTGGCAGCGGCAACTGAACCCTTCCCGCCTTTGGTGGGAGCTGATGGCGCCGCCAATGTGGCCGTGATGAACTTGGCCGTAAGCCGTCAAACCAGCCGGCCGAAGCAAGCTGTGGATCTCGCCTTATTTCTCACAAACCCTGCTAACCAACTGCGTTTTGCCAGGGCCGCCAGGGTGTTGCCCTCCTCCCAGCCCGCCTTAAAGGCGATTGAAGCTGAATTAGCTCTGGCATCCCGCAAAGGCGTTAAAGCCGATCTTGTGCAAAGGGCGCGCTTGCTAAGTGCCCAAACCCTTAGCCATGCCAAGGTTTTGGTGCCAGCGGATCCGGGCGTAAAGCGCTTGCAGGCAATTATCTACGGCCAGTTGCAGCGGGCCATGCTCGGTGAATTGAGTAGCGCTGCAGCCTTGGCGGCGGCTGAAAAGGAATGGAATGCCTACGCCGTGGCCAGGTGGCCCTAGGTGCTTGGCGATTATTAAAAAAATATGAAGCTAATAAATTGGCCGATTTGGAGTAACACTTACCGCGGTTGGAAAGTTAGGGTTGCACTTTGTAACTAAACGACCCAATGACCGAGGGTGAAGCGCTTCCTATCCAGCAGCCAACTGTGCTGGTGGTGGACGACGAGCCAGCGGTGAGGCGGGTGCTGGCAATGCGTTTAGAGGTGGCCGGCTACCGGGTGGTGATTGCTGAAGATGGAGAAGAGGCCTTAGCAGTATTTTCCCGCGAGCAGCCCGACCTTGTGGTGCTCGATGTGATGATGCCAAAACTTGATGGTTTTGCCGTTTGCCGTCGATTGCGGGCCGAATCAGCGGTGCCAATTATTTTCCTATCTGCCCTTGATGCCATCGCTGAAAAGGTGGCTGGCCTTGATCTGGGTGCCGATGATTACCTATCAAAACCATTTAGCCCAAAGGAACTAGAAGCAAGGATCAATCGCATCCTGGGCCGTGTTGGCCGCGGCAATGCCAGCCAAGATCCCCGCGAGCAATTGCCCGGGCTTGGGGTTTTGCGACTCGGTGATCTTGTGGTTGATAGCAATCGCCGCCAGGTAACCCGCGCCGGTGAGCGCATCTCCCTCACCTACACAGAGTTCAGTTTGCTGGAATTGTTGTTTCGTGAGCCTGGCTGCGTAGTGCCCAGGGCTGAAATTCTTGAGCAGCTTTGGGGTTACCCTCCCAGACGAGCGGCAGATTTAAGGGTGGTTGATGTGTATGTGGCCCGTTTACGGGGCAAGCTCGAACCTGATCCCCGCAATCCCGAACTGATCCTTACCGTGCGGGGTACGGGCTATGCATCCCAACGGGTAGGTGAAATGAGCCTTGCCGCTGGGGCCTGAACTTTTGGAACTTAGAGAAACGCGCCTTGAGAAAGCCAAGGCTTTAGAAGCACTTGGCCAGGGTCCCTATGCCCTCAATTTTGCGCCAACCCATCAAAGCGCTGAATTGCAAGCAGCCCATGCCGACCTAGCCAATGGCGAGGAGCGGGAGCTCACTGTGGCGGTTGCTGGCCGCGTAATGACGCGGCGGGTGATGGGCAAGTTGGCTTTTTTTACCCTCCTAGATGGCAGCGGCACGATTCAGCTCTATCTAGAAAAATCAAGCCTTGATGCTGATGCAACAACTACCCCTGCCCCCTTTGCCCAGCTGGCAAGCCTTGTGGATGCTGGCGACTTAATTGGTGTGAGGGGTAGTTTGCGCCGCACCGATCGCGGTGAACTATCGGTGAAGGTGCAGGAATGGTGGATGCTTTGTAAAGCGCTTAGCCCTCTGCCTGATAAGTGGCATGGTTTAGCTGATGTGGAAAAGCGCTACCGGCAGCGTTACCTGGATCTAATTGTTTCGCCCCAAACCCGCGAAACCTTTCGCAGGCGCGCCCAATTGGTTAGCTCCCTGCGCCGCTGGCTTGATGAGCGCGGCTTTTTAGAAATTGAAACCCCTGTGCTGCAAAGCGTGCCGGGGGGTGCTGATGCGCGGCCATTTGAAACCCACCACAATGCCCTTGATCTACCCCTCACCCTGCGAATT
This sequence comes from Synechococcus sp. Lanier, assembly GCA_002151525.1. Classification (GTDB taxonomy): domain Bacteria; phylum Cyanobacteriota; class Cyanobacteriia; order PCC-6307; family Cyanobiaceae; genus Synechococcus_D. The sequence goes on from MWMJ01000031.1 coordinate 10,417, forward strand.
GCCACGGAGCTCCACCTAAAACGCTTGCTGGTTGGTGGCTTTGAGCGGGTATATGAACTGGGTCGCATTTTTCGTAATGAGGGCACCAGCACCCGCCATAACCCTGAATTCACCTCGGTGGAGATCTACCAGGCCTATGCCGATTACATCGAGATGATGGTGCTCACAGAAGAATTAATCGTCCATGGTTGTAGGCAGGTATGTGGCGGCACATCTATCACCTATCAAGGAACTGAAATCGATCTAGCGCCCCCCTGGCGGCGGGCCACCATGCATGAACTGGTGCTAGAGGCCACTGGCTTGGATTTCAATTGCTTTGCTAATCGCCCTGAGGCAGCAGCGGCGATGCAGGCGGCGGGGCTGGTGGTACCAGAGCTGGCCGATAGCGTTGGCCGTTTGCTAGTGGAAGCTTTTGAGCAAAGGGTGGAAAGCAATTTGATCCAACCCACCTTTGTGCTCGATTACCCGGTGGAAACATCGCCCTTAGCTAGGAGCCACCGCAGCAAGCCAGGCTTAGTGGAACGATTTGAGCTTTTTATTGTTGGTAGGGAAACGGCTAATGCTTTTAGTGAACTGATTGATCCAGTTGATCAACGCCGTCGCCTGGAGGCGCAACAGGAACGGCGGGCCGCTGGTGACCTAGAAGCTCAAGGGGTGGATGAGGATTTTTTGCAGGCCTTAGAAGTGGGCATGCCACCCACAGGTGGCCTTGGCATAGGCATCGATCGCTTGGTAATGCTGCTCACTAACAGCGCCAGCATCCGTGATGTGATCGCCTTCCCCCTGCTGCGGCCTGCCAAGGTGGATAATGGATCCACTGATCAGATTTCCTAGCGCATGAGTGGCGAGCGCGTTGGATTTCGTTTTACCCACGCTGATGCTGTGGTGAAGCGCAACCCCCAGGGCAGGTCCCGCAGGGGTTGGGTAATGGAAGCCGTTGAACAAACCACCAGCCGCGGCACAAAAATGCCTGCCTATCGGATTCGTTGGCGAGATAGTGAACGTCCTGAGATTGTGCTGCAACACATGTTGATTGCCGATCCCGATCCCACACCACCACCTGAAGGTGTAAATCTGGTGCCTAAAGCCCCTAAGGTTTAAGTATTAGTGTTGTTTGCGTTTTAAATCTTCCAAGGCTTGATCTGTTTCAAATTTTTTCCAGGCTGTTTCTATATCTTGTTTGTATTTTGGTTTGTTGTTGTTTGGGTTTGGAATTTGTTCTAATTCTTGGCGCAGTTTTTGATCTTCAACCCCGAGTTCTGCCAGGGCCTGCCAGCAATCCCTGCCCTGGCCCATCAATTGGCTTAGGTGGTCTTGGGCCTGGGCTGCTAACTCCGTGGCATTTGCTTTGTGCGCCCGTTCCACCCTTTGGCGCCATTGTTTAATTTCAGCGCTAAGTTTGCATAATTTGCTCCTTAATTGGTTGGCTTGTTCATTAATTGCTTGCAAACGAAGTTGTAAGCGTTTCTGTTTTTGATTCGCTTCTTCTTTTTCAAGTAATTCCTTTTGGTTTGGGTGATCATCTAGAAACCGATCAAACTGGCGTTCCAGTTCCTGCTCAATTTCCTGCCACCAATTGTTAGTTGATTGCATCCGGCGCCCGGGTAATTAGTGGAGCTTCAATCTCCTCTTCTAGGGCACTGATCGCCCCATCCCGCGAGCGCAGTAACAATTGGGTGAGCCTTGCTACGGCACCCTCGCCCATGTCTTCTGTGCCAATGGCATCAAAGGCGCGCCGATAGGTGGCTTCTAATTCTTCAATCAATGATTCCCGCACCCTGCGCACTAAGGCACGCTGTTCTTCCCTTCCCATGGCATTTAGTTTGAGTGCTGTTTGGCAGTCTGCCCGGCAACGGTCCTTTTTTCCTCAGCCGAGTAGGTGCAGGCTGTAGCCATCAGTGGCATCACAGCAGCGCTCAAGCCCTTGCCAGCCGGCCCTTGCCGCTAGATTTTGGAATGCTTCAGGCGAATACTTGTAGCTGTATTCAGTAATTAATTGCTCACCTGCTGCAAAAAATATCTCTTCACCTAAGAGCAGCATCCGTTGGGGTTCCCTGCTCACGAGGGCCATGGCAATCCGCTGCTCTTTTTCCTGCCATTCGGCCAGGTAACTAAAGCCAGCTGGATTCAGTTCTGCCTTTAAATCCCGCTGGAGGCGCAATAGCAAATTGCTTGCAAAAGCGGCTGAAACCCCCGCTGCATCGTTGTAGGCCGCTTCCAGCAGGGTGCGCTGCTTGGGTTGATCGATGCCAACTAATAGCAAGCCCTCAGGACCTAATAGTTGCTTTAGCTGGCGAAGAAAACCTATCGCTTCTTCTGGTTCAAAATTACCCAGGGAACTACCGGGGAAAAAGCCAAGCCTGGGCCGTGAGAGTAGATCTGATAAATGCAATTGCTTTGCATCTAAATCACTTTTATCTAAATCACTCACGTTTAAATTAGCTAAATCAAAAGAGCCGCTGAAATCAGCGCAAATTCCCAGCATCGGCACATGGGGATAGCAGGCCTGCAGACGGGCACCTGCTGTTTGCAAATGATTGGCATTTATGTCGATGGCTAGGTAGGCAGGATCCGCCAAAACATCAAGCAAAGGCCCAACCTTTTCAGCGCTGCCCGCACCAAATTCCAATATCAAGCCACCTGCGGGTAAGTATCTACAAAGCTTCGCTGCATGCTTGTGCAACAGCTCGAGTTCAGTGCTCGTGAGGGTGTATTCAGGCTGTAAACAAATCTGATCAAATAGGGCGGAACCTTCGCTGTTGTAGAGCAACCAGGCGGGCAGTTGTTTAGGGCAACGGGCCAAGCCAGCCAGCACCACCGCCGCTAAATCAGCCGGGCTGGGGTGTAGATCAATCAGGGGAAAGCCTGTGTAATTAGCCATCCCATGCCAGGCGCAATCCTGCAGCTTGCCAGCGACAGGCGGGGGCAAAGAAATTGCGATAGGTGCTGCGGCTATGACCCCTGGGCGTGAGAAAACTGCTGCCCCGCAACACCATTTGGGAACTCATGAATTTGCCGTTGTATTCACCAATTGCGCCCATGGCTGGCTTGTAGCCGGGATATGGCCCATAGGCGGAATTTGTCCATTGCCATAAACAGCCAAAGGCTTGGGGTAGATCCGGTTGTTGCTGCACGGCCACTTCCCATTCCATTTCCGTTGGTAGGCGCGCGCCAGCCCAGCGCGCATAGGCATCAGCTTCAAACCAGCTGATGTGTTGCACTGGCGCCGTTGGTTGCCTTGGCTGCAGGCCCCTGAGGCTGAATTCCATCCGATCAGCTCGCCAATAGCGCGGTGCTTGCCATTGCCTTTGCTGCCTAATTGCCCAGCCTTCTGCCATCCAGAGGAGGGGATTGTTGTAGCCGCCATCAAGCTGAAAGGCTTCAAATTCAGCATTGCTAACAAGCCCTTTGCTAAGCCGCCATGGCTCTAACCACACCCGATGTTGGGGCGCTTCGTTATCAAAGTGAAAGCCTTGGCTTTGCGGGTTATGGCCGATTGCTGCTAGGCCACCTTCAAAACTAAAGCAACCAGTTTGGCTTGGTTGGCAGGGAGCCGTTGGTGCATCGCTGGCATAAAGCGGATCCAGGGGATTGCGGCTGAAGCCATCCAGCAGATCCATGAGCAGTAATTCCTGGTGCTGCTGCTCATGCTCGATTCCAAGCCGAATCAAATCGGTAATTGGCTTTGCTGGAGCCTCTTTGAGCCAGATCTGCAGTGCCTCATCAACACGCTGGCGCCATGCCAACAGCTCCCGCATCGGCGGCCGGCTCAGCAAACCCCGTTGCGGCCTGGGGTGGCGGGGGCCAGCACTTTCGTAGTAGCTGTTAAACAGCACCAACCAGGGCTCCGGTGGCCCCTGCCAGCCAGGCCGATGGGGCTTGAGCAGAAATGTTTCAAAAAACCAGGTGGTGTGCGCTAGGTGCCATTTGGGTGGGCTGGCATCGGCCATGCCCTGCAGCAGTAAATCCTCTGGCTCCAGGGGGGCAATTAGGGCCTCACTGGCTGCCCGCACAAGGCGCAGCTGCTCGCCGAGGCAAGTTTGAACTGCGGTAGGTGAACAGCTGATCATCCCTCGACGGGGCGGTGGCGGGACCCTAGCCTGCGGCGTAGGAATCGGCATTGGTATGGGCATCACCAGGGGGTTTGTGGGGGCCGTGGGCCATACACCCCTGATCCGTTTAGAGCATTTCAGTGCCGTGAGCGGATGTGAAATCCTTGGCAAGGCGGAATTTATGAACCCTGGTGGTTCGGTAAAAGACAGAGCTGCATTAGGAATTTTGCAGGCAGCAGAGGCGGCTGGCGAGTTGCAAAAAGGTGGCACCGTTGTGGAGGGCACCGCCGGTAATACCGGCATTGGCCTCGCCCATCTCTGCAATGCCCGCGGCTATCGCTGCGTGATTGTGATTCCTGAAACGCAATCGGCTGAAAAAATTGGTCTACTGCGCAGCCTTGGCGCTGAGGTGCGCACCGTGCCAGCGGTGCCCTATCGCGATCCAAATAATTACGTGCGGCTTTCGGGGCGGATTGCAGCAGAAATCCCTGGGGCAATCTGGGCCAATCAATTTGATAATCAGGCAAACCGCCAAGCCCATTACAGCGGCACCGGCCCTGAAATTTGGGAACAATGCGCCGGCAAGTTGGATGCCTGGGTGGCGGCTACAGGCACCGGTGGCACCTATGCCGGTGTGGCCCTCTACCTAAAAGAGTGCGATAAAAATATTCGCTGTGTGCTGGCCGATCCCCATGGCAGCGCCCTGCACAGTTGGGCAACTAGCGGAAATCTCACAATGGAGGGTAGTTCGATCACTGAAGGCATAGGGAATAGTCGGATTACGGCAAATATGGAAGCGGTGCCAATCGACGACGCGGTGCGTGTTGATGATCAAACCGCCCTACAGGTGCTCTACGAATTGCTCTGGTTTGAAGGTTTATTTATGGGTGGTTCCGTGGGCATCAATGT
>MWMJ01000032.1:0-15358 GCA_002151525.1 Synechococcus sp. Lanier
CGGCTGAAACAACACTCACCCTTAGCTGCCAGCCCCGATCTATCAAGGCCATGGCCAGTTTTGGCCCTTCTCCCGTACCACTGAGCAGCCAGAGCCGCTGGTGGCTGGGGACTGATTGGGGGAGAATAGGAACCACGGTTGCGTTTTTGTTGTGAACCAATGCCTGCTGGAAGTTGAAGTGCTGGAGGCTCCAAAAATCAGATACACCCAAGACAATCAAACCCCTATTGCCGAAATGGCCGTGCGGCTTGAGGGTTTGCGGCCTGAGGACCCAGCCGGCGAACTTAAAGTTGTTGGTTTTGGCAGCTTGGCCCAAGACCTACAAAACCGAGTAAGCGTTGGTCAACGCTTGGTGGTTGAAGGACGTTTACGCATGAACACCGTGGCTCGTGCCGATGGAGTTAAGGAAAAAAAGGTTGAATTCACCCTGGCCCGCATCCACCCGCTGGGTGCCAGCGCAGCATCACCTCAAGTTGCTGCAGTAGCGCCTGCGGCAACGGTGGCGAACAAACCGCCGGCAGCAGCTAAAGCCAGCCCGTCGGTGCAACCAACTAGTTGGAATACAGGCCCCCTGGTCGACTTGCCAGAGGATGAAATTCCCTTTTAGCAGGCTTAATTAGGGGATATTTTTTGGCTTGCTAGCTCCAGCAGTTGGCCTAATTCCCTCTCTAAGGCCGCTAGATCAAGGCGCAGTTCCGGCCAGCTGCCGCCATCAAGTTCCCTTAGTAACCAACCACGGTCTTGCTCAAGAGCTGTAATCAACTCTTTGGCATCGCTTTGTTCAGAAGCTTCTGAGCTGCTGGTCATGTAAAGCTTGAATCAAGCCCCATCCTGGAGCCCTTTGGAGGAAGATGGCGCAATGCAAGCCATTCTTTCCCCCGGTTCCCTCTTAACCGTGTTGGGCTCGGTGCTCACGGTTATCGGTTCGATTGCCTACGCCACCGACGCGCCCAATCTCAGTTTGCCAACAATTTTCTATGGCATCCCCATATTTTTGGGGGGCCTTGCCCTTAAATCCTCCGAGCTGCCACCGGTGCGGCGCCTAACGGCCCCCGCCCAATTTCAAGAACTGCGCAATAAAACTGCCACCGAGGGTCAACTCAAATTGCTCAAGGATGTGGTGCGATGGCGTTATGGCCAAAAAGCACACCTGGAAAGTTCCTTGGAGGCGCTCAAATTGTGGGATGAAGATAATCCGCCCCAGCTTGAAAGCATCGCGGAATACAACTATGGCGATCGCTATGCCCTGCGCCTGCAAGTGCAGCTCAACGCCGTTGATAAAAGCCGTTGGTTTGCCTTGGAGGATCGTTTGGGTAGATTTTTTGGTCCCGGCTTGGAGGCTTGCTTAGAGGAAAACGGTGCCAATGCCCTGAACATTTGTTTTAGACAGCCATGCCCATAGATCCGAGCATCTCCCCCCATGACGCCCTAAGGGTGGAGGTTCTTAGTGAAGCACTGCCTTTTATCCAGCGTTTTAGTGGCCGCAGGGTGGTTATTAAATACGGCGGTGCCGCCATGGTGGATGAACATCTCCGCGAGGCGGTTTTTCGCGATATTGCCCTGCTTGCCAGTGTTGGTGTGCGACCCGTTGTAGTGCACGGTGGTGGACCCGAGATCAATCAATGGCTAAAGCGTTTGGCGATTGAGGCGGTTTTTCAAGAGGGTTTAAGGGTTACCGATCCCGCCACCATGGACGTGGTGGAAATGGTTTTGGTAGGGCGGGTTAATAAGCAAATTGTTAATGGTTTAAATCATGTGGGCGGCAATGCCGTTGGCTTTAGTGGCGCCGATGGCGGCCTTATGCAGGCACGAACCCATGGGGATGGCTCGCTAGGGCTTGTAGGCGATGTGGCACGGGTTAATCCGGCCGTGATTATTCCGCTTTTGGATTTGGGTTATATCCCAGTGATTTCCAGTGTTGCTCCAAATGCTGAGGGCCAGTCTTACAACATCAATGCCGATACGGTTGCAGGTGAGTTGGCGGCTGCTTTGGATGCCGAAAAGCTTGTGCTCCTTACCGACACTCCAGGGATTTTGCGGGATCGGGCCGATCCAGGTTCATTGATTCGCCACAGCACGCTTTCTCAAGCCAGGCAACTGATCGCCAGCGGTGTTGTGGCCGGTGGCATGGTTCCAAAAACCGAATGCTGCATTCGCGCCCTAGCCCAAGGGGTTAAGGCAGCCCATATTGTTGATGGCCGAGTGCCCCATGCGCTTTTGCTCGAAGTGTTTACCAAGGTGGGCATTGGCACCATGGTGGTGGGAAGCAGTTCGGGATAGGTCAGATGCACCAAGAAGCGCGGCGAGCCCTTGCTTGTGGTGAATATCGCAAGGTGGTGAGCTTGCTCGAGCCGCTGCGAACTGAATTACCTGCATCTAATGCCAAGGGAGCTGAATTGCGGCTTTGGCTGGCTACCGCATATCAAGGTTTGAACGATCAAGCCAGTGCTGTTTCCTGTTGCCGTGAGGTGATCCTGGTTGGTGGTGGCGAGCAACGCCGCCAGGCCCAGGCGGTTTTAGCAATTATGGAAGCGCCCGTTTTGCAACGCCCTAAGGAATGGAGCATCGAATTGCCCCACCTTGGTGATAGCCCACCCCTTGAGGGCCTAGCCCGCGGCGCGGCAAGCCGGGGAAGGGGAAAAAAAGAAATGCCCAAACCTGCACCACCGGTTGGTAAAACAAAGGCTCCCATTGGCTTTGCCCTATTCGCTGGCCTGTTTTTGCTATGCCTCACCCTGCTGCTAGCCGGTTGCATGAGGGTTGATAGCAGCATCGAATTCCATGGGCCAGGCCGGCTTGAATTCCAGCAGCAATTGCAGGGGCAACCAGCCAGCCGTAGTGGGGTTTTAACCCTCGAGCAATTAACACCACTAATTGGGGATGAGTTGCAACGCTTTGAGCAGCGCTATGGCATTGAAGTGCAAGAGCCGCAAATCAACTGGCGTGAGCGCAACTGGCTTGTGGGAGTTCAGCAGCAGATGCAATTGAGCTGGGATTTAAGAGCGCTTGATCCTGTGCCAGGCTTGTTAATACACCTGCATTTCAGGCCACTAGCACCTAGGGCTGTTGAACTGGCAAAACCCCTAATGCCGGAGGCAGAGAGTGCAAATGATTTGGATTGGCAACTATTGCCAGGCCAAGTAAATCGATTCGAATTTTCCTGCTGGCGATGGAGTGGCCTGGGCTTAGGCGCACTGGCAACAGCATTTTTGCTAGCAACTAGCTTGTTGCTCCAATACAGATTGCTTAAAGCTCCAACGGATCTGGATCGATCGCCAGATTCACCCCTTTAGGCAGCAATTGGCGTAACTCTTGCTCAGTTGGTAGCGGAATGGCGCTGCTAGGTGGTCCTTGAAGCAGGAGTTGCCAGCGGCTAAGGCCAGCTACCTTTGCCCGAGGTGCCGGGGCAGGCCCGATTGCCAGCCAATCGGCAGCTTTTAACTGCTTCGATACATGATTCAGCAGGGTGGTTGCTGCACTGGCTGTGGTGCTTGCTTGCATGCCTGCAAAGCGCAGTAAACAGGCGCGGCTGAAAGGCACCAACCCGGCCGAGCGCCTTAGGGCAACCTCCTCCTCCAAAAATTGTTCATAGCTACCTGCCAAAAGATGCTTAATAACGCGATGATCTGGATCGTAGGTTTGAACTAGAACTTCCCCGGGTTGTTCCCCCCGGCCTGCTCTGCCTGCCAGTTGAAGTAGTAATTGCAAGCTTTGTTCCGCTGCCCGTAGGTCGGGGCGATGTAAAAGGCCATCGGCCGCTAAAACCACCGCCAGAGTTACCTTTGGCAGATCCATGCCCTTAGCTAGCATCTGGGTGCCAACTAAAACGTCGGCTTCTCCAGCGGCAAAACGATCTAATAATTGTTTGTGGCCATCCCGTCCCCGGGTGCTATCGCGGTCAAAACGCAATAGGCGCACACCCTCTAGTTCTTGCTCTAGCTGCTCCAATACTTTTTGGGTTCCAGCTCCAAACGGTTTAAAAGCGGTAGAGCCGCAGTTTCCACACCGGTTTGCCAGCTCTTCCCGGTGGTCGCACCAATGGCAGCGCAACCAGCTTTGGCCATTGCTGTTGCGATGCACCGTGAGTGAAACATCGCAATGGGGACAGCTCACAGCTTCCCCGCAACTCCTACAGCTCAAAAAAGTGTTGTAACCCCGCCGCGGTACCAACACCACAGCTTGTTGGCCGCGATCGGCTAAGCCGCTGAGTCGATCCAAAAGTTGTCTGCTTAGCAGGCGTCGATGGCCCTCTGCTAGCTCAAGCCGCATATCCACCACCTTCACCGGCGGCAATGGCCTGGCGGCAATGCGTTGCGGCAAACGCAATAGTCCAATGCTGGCCTTGGCACCTTGGCAGGCAAGCCAGGTTTCCAGGCAAGGGGTGGCACTGCCCAGAAGGATTAAACAACCCTCCTTTTCCTGCCTGAGCCGAGCAACATCCCTGGCGTGATAACAGGGCATTGGAGCTTCTTGTTTGTATGAACTGTCGTGCTCCTCATCAAGCACGATTAAACCAAGCTTGGGCAGCGGTAAAAAAATTGCTGAACGGGTTCCCACCACAATGCATGGGCTGCCGGAACGGCAATGGCGCCAGGCGGCAAGTCGTTCGCCTTCGCTTAGGCCTGAGTGATAGGCCACCACAGCGCCAGCAAAGCGGCGGCGGCAGCGCTCTAAAAGTTGGGGTATAAGTCCTATTTCAGGGGTGAGGAGCAAAACACTTTTGCCAGCAGCTAGTTCTGGAGCACAGCAGCGCAGGTAGATCTCGGTTTTACCTGATCCGGTTACTCCCCAAAGCAGCCATTGGCGTTGATTGCTTTGCTGCTTAAGCCGCTCTAAAACCGCTGCTTGATCCGGATTTAGCTCTGGTGGAATTTCAAGGCTGTGGCTAGAGCAGCTTGGCCAACCCTTTGGGGGCTGAAGTTCGCTTTTGAGTTGAACTAAACCCTTGCGTTCAAGGGCCTTCAATAACGACCTGCCAAAGCCAGCCGCAATAAGCTCTTTTGCCGGCTGAGAACCTGTTAGCTGCAATTTTTCAAGAAGGCCTTGTTGCTTTTTGGTGAGGCATGCTGGAGCCGCCCCGGCGATGGCTGAGGCCACCAACTGCTTACAACCAAGGCCAGCTGCCTGTTGCTTTTTACCTAGCCAGCCATTCGGTAGAGCAGTTTTAAGCACCTGGAATTGGGCGGTGTGGCACTGGTCTGCAACTGCCACGAGCAAATCCAGCCAGCGTTCGTTTATGGCTGCGTTTTCAAGCCTTTCAAGCACTGGCTCCAGTGCTAAACCTTCAGGGGGTTCGGCATTAACTGAATAAACCAAACCGTTATGGAGCCTGCCCCGCAGTTTCACCCTCACCAGGTCACCCTTTTGCAGGGCGGGGCAATCGCCATGGCTATAGGTGAGCAGCAGCCCTTCCCGGCCCGCTTCAACCCACACATTTACAGCTGTTCCTAGCCCGCCCACTTAATGCCCGCTCGTTGGGGAGCCCAACCAGTTATCAAAACCTACTTATTGATTACTTGCCGATCCTCTGATCTTTTCTTAAGATATTGGGGTTGGGCTGTAAAGCAGCTCCCGGAACACGGCAGAGTTCCGGCCAGTGGGTAGACCTTGGGAAGCTTGCTTCGGGTCTGCGATCACCCCTGACAACCCTGTCAAACCATTTCGCCAGCAATGCTTAGCGAAATATCTTGCTGAAAATTTTTCTCAAAAAATATTTGGCCCCTGCCCGATTGTTTCTGGCTGAAGCCTTTATTTGCCTGCTTCCCCCTGTTGCATCCCGATCGCATGACTGCTACCGCTGTGACTGAATCTGTGCCCGAAGTGGCAGAAATCGTGCCCACTTTGGCTACAGCCGAAACGGCTGAATTGCCGGTGGTGGCAAAAAAAGCAGCAGCCAAAACCAAAGCTCCTGCTAAGCCAAAAACCGCAGCCGCAAAAGCAACAACTCCAAAAGCAACAGCCACAAAGGCCGTAACAAAAAAGGCTGCCAGCAAAAAAATAACCACAGCCAAAGCTGTTACAACTAAAGCAGCCACTCCTAAAGCAACTACAAAAACCACCGCAAAAACCACTACAAAAACCACTGCAAAAACAGCTGAGCCAAAACCAAAGAAATCAGCCAAATCAGCAGCAGATCCCATTGCTGATGAGGAGTTCACTGTTGAGGTGAGCGCCGAAGAATTGCAGGAGGTGGCAGATGCCCTTTCCGCAGATCTTAAAGATGGCAAGGGCGCTATTAAAACCCCTAGCATCAAAATTGGCCCCAAAGGTGTTTACACCGAGGATTCAATCAGGGTTTATTTGCAGGAAATAGGTCGGATTCGTTTGCTTAGGGCGGATGAAGAAATCGAATTAGCACGCAAAATTGCCGATTTATTGCAATTAGAAGAACTTGCCACTCAATTTGAAGAAGATAACGGCCACTATCCAGATAACAAGGAATGGGCAGTCTTAGTTGAGATGCCATTGATTAAGTTCAGGCGTCGGTTGATGCTTGGCAGACGAGCAAAGGAAAAAATGGTTCAATCTAATTTGCGCCTTGTTGTATCGATTGCTAAGAAGTATATGAACCGTGGCCTCTCCTTCCAGGATTTAATCCAGGAAGGCAGCCTTGGCTTGATCAGGGCAGCTGAAAAGTTCGACCATGAGAAGGGTTATAAATTCTCCACCTATGCAACATGGTGGATTCGTCAAGCAATCACCCGCGCCATCGCAGATCAAAGCAGAACCATTCGTTTACCAGTGCATTTGTATGAAACAATTTCGCGGATTAAAAAAACTACTAAAATCCTAAGCCAGGAATTTGGACGCAAGCCAACGGAGGAAGAGATTGCAGAATCGATGGAAATGACCATTGAAAAATTACGTTTTATCGCTAAATCAGCCCAATTGCCGATTTCACTAGAAACACCAATTGGCAAGGAAGAAGACTCCCGATTGGGTGATTTCATCGAAGCAGATATCGAGAATCCCGATCAAGATGTTGCTAAAAATCTGTTAAGAGAAGATCTTGAGGGCGTGCTTGCTACCCTCAGCCCACGGGAGCGCGATGTATTGCGTTTACGCTATGGCTTAGATGATGGAAGGATGAAAACCTTGGAAGAAATTGGTCAAATTTTTGATGTTACACGCGAAAGAATTCGTCAAATTGAAGCTAAAGCCCTACGCAAGTTGCGCCATCCAAATCGCAATGGCATTCTCAAAGAATATATTAAATAACACAAACAAGGTGTATTAAGTGATTCTTGAAGATTTAAAGGGTTTAAGGTCTGCCCCAGATCTAACAGTCCAGGAGAAACAACAGCTCGCAGAAGATCTCAAGCAGCGCATTGCCGCTTGCGATTGGTTCACGGTGGGGGTTATGGCACCCTGCGCAGATCAAGCCTTGGCTAGTTTGCGTGCTATGGAAGCCAACCTTGGTTGGCAAGCGATGCAATTGCTTGATCAACAGGAACTACCAGATGGGGCTGTGTTTTTAAAGGCCAATCAACGCACTGGAACCGTAACGCTTCGCCATGAGGCTGGCCTGGGGGAGGGCTTGTTAATCAGCGGCCAATGCCCCTCTAATCCTGCCGCTGAAGACACCTGGGGGCCCCTGCCTCTGGATTTCTTCATCTGATCCCTTTATCAGGTGGCGACTACGTAGGCTAAATGGCTGTTTTTGGCCGGTTACCGGACAACCCAACGCTCTGATGACCATCTCCACCCTTCGAATCGCTTCCCGCCGCAGCCAATTGGCGATGGTGCAAACCGAGTGGGTGCAGGCTGAATTGCTGCGGGCCCATCCCGGCCTTGAAATCAGCATCGAGGCAATGGCCACCCAAGGGGACAAAATCCTTGATGTGGCATTGGCAAAAATTGGTGATAAGGGTTTATTTACTAAGGAATTAGAAGCGCAGATGTTGGTTAATCGTGCAGATATTGCAGTGCATAGCCTCAAGGATCTACCAACCAATCTGCCCGCTGGTTTAATGCTGGGCTGTGTTACCGAAAGGGAGGATCCAGCGGATGCCCTGGTGGTTCATTCCCGCCACCTCGATAAATCGCTTGCCAGCTTGCCTGAAGGATCAGTTGTTGGCACTAGTTCCCTGCGGCGTTTAGCGCAACTGCGCTACCACTATCCCCATCTTATTTTTAAGGATGTGCGGGGTAATGTAATAACTAGGTTAGAGAAGCTTGATTCTGGCGATTATGACTGTTTGATATTAGCGGCCGCGGGCCTAGGCCGCTTAGGACTTGCAGATCGTATCCACGAGTTGATCGATCCAAATATTTCACTCCATGCTGTTGGTCAAGGCGCTTTGGGAATTGAATGCAGGGAAGCTGATCCTCAAGTGTTGGCATTAATCAAAGTATTAGAGCATCGCCCAACGTCATTGCGCTGTTTAGCAGAACGGTCTTTTTTGCGCAGCCTTGAGGGAGGTTGCCAGGTGCCAATTGGCGTTAATAGCAGCTTTGATTCTGCCGATAATTTAGTTCTTACAGGTATGGTGGCGAGCCTTGATGGAAAGCGTTTAATACGTGATCAAGTGCAAGGCAGCCAGGCTGATCCTGAAGCGATAGGAATTGCCCTTGCCGAAAAATTACGGAGCCGAGGGGCAGGGGAGATTCTTCAACAGATATTTGCAGATGTTAGACCCCAAAGCTGAAGCCACTGCCGCTCCATTTCAGTGGGGTTTACTGGCGTGGGCAGCCCTAGTTGGCTTACTTACCGGCTTGGCAATTGTTGGTTTTCATTATCTACTTGGCTTTATTAATAATCTGATCTACGGCCCATTTGTTGCCTTTGTGATGGATGCGGTTGGCCCCCATCCATTGGTGCCGGAGGTGCTGCCGCCACCGCCACCGCCAGCTGCTGCAACGCCATTGCAGTCTTTATTGCAAATAGGCCTAGGTGGCTTGGGAGTTCTATCGCCACCACCTGTGCTGCCGCCTGAACCTGTGCTGCCGCCGGTGCCAATGCCGCCACCATGGTTAAGCAGTTGGCCTGTGGTTCTAGGACCCGTGCTCGGCGGATTGTTGGTGGGGTTACTGCGGTTGATAAGCAAGGATTTAGGCCCCAGTTTGCCCAGTTTGATGGCGATGGCTGATGGTCGCTTGCAAGCGGAGCCACGCCTACCTTTTGGCCGTTTAATTGGAGCTTCGATCAGCCTTGGCAGTGGTGCATCCCTTGGCCCCGAGGGGCCAAGTGTTGAAAGTGGCGGAAATATTGGCCTATGGCTTGGCAGGAGAGCAGGTCTTACCCCGGATGCACTTAAAGCACTCGTGGGTGCTGGCGTTGCCGCTGGTTTGGCCGCTGGCTTCCGGGCACCTATTGCCGGGGTGTTTTTTGCTTTTGAAGGGGCCTACAGCACCATCCCAGGCAGACCAAGCCTCCGGGCAGTGCTGGTGGCTGCTGTTAGTTCCACCCTGGTTATTCAGTTGGGTTTGGGAGATGAACCAATTTTTCGTCTGCCGGCCTATGAAGTGCGTTCTCCCCTGGAATTGCCCCTTTATTTAGGTTTGGGATTACTTGCCAGTTTTGTGGCATGGGCCCTGGTGCGCCTACTTGCCCTTGGCCGCAGTGAAGCTGTGCAAGCGAAATTAGAATTAATACCCCCTTGGCTGATAACAGCTGTTGGGGGCCTTGCTGTTGGTTTATTAGCCCTTGGTTTTCCTCAGGTTCTAGGCGTTGGTTACGACACTGTTGAATCACTTCTCGGCTCTGGTGGTGGCATCAGCCTGTTAACACTGCTGGCCCTATTAATTGTTAAATTAGTGGCCACAGGTGTTAGTAATGCAACCGGATTTATTGGTGGTGGTTTTGCACCTTCTTTATTTTTAGGTGCTGTTTTAGGTAGTTTTTATGGGCAATTGTTGGGCGATGGTGGTTTTGGCTTACCGGTAGCTGAGGCGCCTGCCTACGCCATGGTGGGTATGGCGGCAGTGCTTGCCGGTGCTGCTAGGGCACCGCTAACGGCTCTGCTGTTGTTATTTGAATTAACCCGCGACATTCGAATTGTGTTGCCATTGATGGCAGCTACAGGCTTGAGTGCTCTGTTGGTGGAGCGTTGGCAGGGTTTAAGTGATCCGGGCTTATTGGGCCCTGATCCGGTGGAGGAGGAAAGGCGCGGTCAATTGCAACAGTTATTAGTGGCTGAGGCCCTAGAACCTGAGGCGCCATTGGTTTTGCCCGCTGATCTAGCACCGTCTACGGCATTGGCAATGTTGCTTGATGCCCATGGCCACTGTTTGTTGGTGGAGCAAGCGGGATGGGTGAAAGGTTTAATTACCCTAGCTGATTTGCAACAGGTACTTAATTCCAAGCAATCGGTTTCTTTTTTACAGGATTGCTTACGCAGTGAATTGGTTTGGCTGCCATCATCAGCAGATTTAAGTAGATTAGAAGACCAATTGCGGCCCAATGGGCTCAGGCAATTACCGGTATTTATGGTTGAGGATGGTTTATCTGCTCAGCTACCGCAGGGTTTGCCGCCGGAGGGTTTAGCCGTAACGCAGTTGCAAGGAATAGCTAGCCGCGATGGTTTAGCCAGGGCCCTAGCCAGGCGTATTAAGGGTTATGTTTGATTTCAATCGCAACACCTGAATTCCATGGCCCGTTTATTAAACGATTCAGAGCTAAAAGAATTGCCCAGCATTTTGCCTGGCTGGCAAGTGCAAGATGGAAAAATCAAACGCACATGGCGCTTCAATGATTTTTCAGAGGCCTTTGCTTTCATGGTAAGGGTTGCCATGGCAGCTGAACAGCTGGGCCATCACCCAGATTGGAGTAATAGCTGGAATAAAGTGAGCATTGAATTAGTGTGCCATGATCTAGGTGGCATATCTGATTTAGATATAAATTTAGCTAAGCAAATAAATCAAATTTGCCCTTGAATAGGAAGATTAACTAAATATCAAGCCATCGTTTGATGCAGCAACCAACACTGTGCTTCCTGCTGCATAGCCACCGGAAAGGATTGCCTTAGCTATTGGTGTTTCTAATTCCCTTTGGATTGCACGCTTAAGTGGCCTGGCCCCATAAACGGGGTCGTAGCCAGCGGTTGCAAGCCAATCTAAGGCACTATTTTCAGCATTTAAATTGATTTTGCGGTTTGCTAAACGTTTTGCCAGCCTTTGCACTTGCAATTCAACAATTTGGCGTAGTTCATCAGCTCGTAAACTATGAAATATGATTGTTTCATCTAGCCTGTTTAGGAATTCTGGCCTGAAATGACTCCTCAGAGCTTCATTTACCCTTCGCTCCATTTCATCATGGCGGCCATCATCTCCAGCCAATTCCAATATTGATTGGCTACCAATATTACTGGTGAGGATTAGAACTGTATTTGTGAAATCCACCGTACGACCCTGGCTATCAGTAACCCTGCCATCATCAAGAATTTGTAGCATCACATTGAACACATCCGGATGTGCTTTTTCTATTTCGTCAAACAAAATAACAGCATAGGGCCTCCGCCTTACCGCTTCAGTGAGTTGCCCTCCCTCCTCAAAACCAACGTAGCCAGGGGGCGCTCCAATCAACCTTGAAACAGCATGCTTTTCCATATATTCGCTCATATCAATTCGCACTAAAGCATTTTCACTATCAAATAATTCAGCAGCTAGCGCTTTACTTAATTCGGTTTTCCCAACACCAGTGGGGCCAAGAAACAGGAAGCTAGCTATGGGTCGGTTTGGATCCGATAGCCCTGCCCTAGAGCGTTGAATTGCATCAGCAACAGCAGAAACAGCTTCCGTTTGACCAATAACACGTCTGTGCAATTGCTTTTCCAATTCAAGTAGTTTTTCCATTTCTGATTGGGCTAACTTGCTCACTGGGATGCCAGTCCATTTAGCAATAACTTCGGCAATGTCGTCTTCAGTTACCTCCTCGCGCAATAATTGCTGTGTTGAGCTATCGCTATCCGCACTGCCTAGCTCTTGTTCTCTGGCGGTAAGTTTCTTATTTAATTCAGCCAACGTTCCATATTCCAACGCAGCGGCTTTGTTTAAATCATAATTACGTTTTGCCTGCTCTACCTGTAGGGAAACCTGCTCAATCTCTTCTTTTAATGCCTGTAAATTATCAATTGCACCCTTTTCTTTTTGCCATTGGGCATTAAGGCCACTTTGCTGTTCATTCAATTCTGCTAGTTCCCTCTCAATTCTCTCAAGCCTTTCTTTGCTGGCGGCATCTGATTCACGACCTAGGGATAGTTTTTCCATCTCCAATTGCAGTATTTTACGGTCGATTTCATCAATAGCCTCTGGTTTTGAGGTTATTTCCATCTTTAAGCGCGCTGCCGATTCATCCACAAGATCAATTGCTTTATCTGGAAGGAATCGATCGGCAATGTAGCGACTGCTAAGCACTGCAGCCGCCACTAAAGCTGTATCTGCAATTCTTACGCCGTGGTGCACCTCATAGCGCTCCTTGAGGCCACGAAGGATTGAAATTGTGTCTTCAACAGATGGCTGGTCTACAAATACCTGTTGGAAGCGGCGCTCAAGGGCTGGATCCTTTTCAATATGCTTGCGATGTTCATCAAGGGTGGTTGCACCAATACAACGCAATTCACCCCGGGCTAACATTGGCTTTAGCAGGTTGCTAGCATCCATCGATCCGCCGGCTGCTCCGGCCCCAACCACCGTGTGAATTTCATCGATAAACAATACAATTTGACCATCACTAGATGTAACTTCTTTTAAAACTGCTTTTAATCTTTCTTCAAATTCACCTCGATATTTAGCTCCTGCAATTAGTGCTCCCATATCTAGGGAAATAAGTTGTCTATTCTGTAGCGCAGATGGCACATCACCATTAACTATTCGTTGCGCTAAACCCTCCACAATTGCTGTTTTGCCAACGCCGGGTTCACCAATTAGCACCGGATTATTTTTAGTGCGGCGAGATAAAATTTGTATCGTACGTCGGATCTCTTCATCGCGGCCAATCACAGGATCTAATTTCCCCTGGCGGGCGGCGTTTGTTAGATCACGGCCATATTTTTCTAATGATTCATAGGTTCCCTCTGGGTTTTGGTCGGTAACCCTCTGGCTACCGCGAACAGACTTAATTGCATCGCGTAATTTTGCTTCATCCAATCCTGCTGCTTGCATGAGTTGCTTGCCGCAACGCTCATCTATAGCGAGGGCTAGCAGTAGGTGTTCAATGGAAATAAAACTATCTTCTAGTTCTTTTTTTAAATCATCAGCTCGCTCCAATAGCGTTTGCATAGCCTTTCCCATATATACATTGCTTGGAATGCTGCCCAGGCTTGGTTGACGTTGAATAAATGCCTCTACCTGTTCAGCAAGCTGGCTTGGAACAAGTTCGGCCTTTTCTAAAATGCGCACTGCCAAGCCCTGCTGCTGTTGCATTAGGGCGAGAAAAAGGTGTTCTGTTTCAAGTTGTTGATGGCGCTGCTTTTGGGCAATGGCTTGCGCCGCTAGTACGGCTGCCCAGGCCTGTTCAGTAAATTGCTCAGCTGTTGGTTGAATCACTTTGCTATAAAAATTCTTTGTGCCAACCTATGGGCAAGTGATGCTTTTGAAGGTAGGGTTTGCCGATCTGGAAAACCGTACACAGCACTCTTAACAAATCATTCTCCAATATCCTTGTAGTTGCAATATTTTAATGGGCATCCATTCGACCCGTAATAAGCATCGAATTGTGATAAGCAGCCCCTCGCATTTTTAGCTGCAACTTCGCTTGGGAGTAATTGTTTCGGTTGGGCATACTCCATACCCCATGGCACCAGCCAGGCGCAACCCCCTGGAGTGAGCCCTGGCCTCTGGCTTGCAAATGGCTGTGTTGGTTGGGCCAGCGCTGATAGGGGTAAAATCAAGGCCCAGATCAACAGTTTGATTTTCATTGCTAGGCTTGCACTACTGGCTTTCTAGCTAGAAAACAATTGCTTGTCTGCCCTGGGGCTTGTTTTTTGTATGGCTGAAATTTTCCCGCTTAATTTAATTGAATCACTTGCTATGGAAGTGGATACATTTAAAAACACAAGTGATGATCTAGAGCGTAATTGCTGGCTTGTTGTCCACCGCTTTCAGCATGGTGTTCTGCCAAGTGAATATGATATTCGTGAAATTCCTGAGGATCTTTATCTTCAATTGTTAGCCCATTGCAAGGCCGTTCAGGGAAATGCATAACCACTAAAAAGCCGGCTTACTTCTAAGCCGGCTCAATGAACTTCTAGGGATTTTTAGGAGAGCTGATCAGCTCCAGCCTTTGGCAGACATGTCTTCCACATAGGAAGCAACGTCTGCAATGTCGGTGTCGGAAAGTTTGCCGCCAAAGGCTGGCATGGCGTTTTTGCCATTGGTTACCTGATAGGCGATAGCAGCTTCATGGCCAGCGCTGTAATCGGCGAGGTATGCATCCAAAGCTTCAGCTTTGAGGGTGCGTTCGCCGTTAACCACGTTGCCGCCACCCATGTGACAGGCCACACAGTTGGCTGAAAACACTTGGGCGCCGTGGGCAATATCCGCTGCATAGGCAGGGGCTGAACCAAGGGAAAGGCTGCCGAAAATGAAAGCAAAACAGAGGGCCACCAGGCCAATTAAGCGACGCATGGGCGCAAAAAATTTTCCTTACCAACTTAGTAAAAGCTCTACCTAGCTTGGGCCCTCTGCAACGCTTTGACATGTAGTTGCTTTGCGCAGCTTACCCCGCTGGGGTAGCCCGGCTTCGTTGAACACCGCCTCAAGGTTTAAAGCATGGGAATGCAAACCAAATCTTTCTGGGGGGCTGATAGGGCTATGCACAAAGTGCCTTTGGCGAATGCTGAAGCGATCCCAGGCGTTGATTTCTATCGGTAGAACCTTGATCAAGGCTTCAATTAACCAACCCCACAGCGGTATGCCAGGGGGGCGCCACATTCCCCTCCAGCAACAAAGCTGGGCAACAGCTTTGTTGATCGTTATTGCCGGCTGACCCAACACCAATCGCCGCACGGCCCCTTGGCCGGCCTCTGGATTGGCTTGATGGGGGGCTAAACAAAGGTGGCAACACACTTTGGCAATATCTGCCGCATGGATAAAATGAAAGCTGGAATCAGCACGAAGCCAGCGGGCCAGCCATAGCCAGCCAATGGCCTCGCCAAGGCCTGAGGTGAGATAGCTGTTGGGAAAGGCCCCCATGCCGTCAACCCTGCCACCAAATACCAGGGTGGGAAACACTGCAATAATCTTTGCCGCCAATGGGTGAGCTTCTAATTGGCGCAGGCATTGGGCTTTGGTTTGGATATATTCAGTTCCAAACTCTTCAGCTTCATCAAATAGCTGCAAATCTTTGTTTAAGATACTTGCGGTTGAAAAATAAATAACTTGGTTTAATTTTGTTGGATCTAAACGAGCTAATAATTCT
>MWMJ01000033.1:0-15353 GCA_002151525.1 Synechococcus sp. Lanier
CCGCACCACGAAAATGAAATTGCCCAATCGGAAACCGCCACTGGTAAACCCCTGGCCCGCTATTGGCTCCACAACGGCATGGTGAATGTGGAGGGTACAAAGATGTCGAAATCACTGGGCAACTTCACCACGATTCGTGCCCTATTAGACAGCGGTATTTCCCCCATGACCCTGCGCTTTTTTGTTCTACAGGCCCACTACCGCAAACCACTGGATTTCAGCGCTGAAGCTTTAGCTGCGGCTGCCACGGGTTGGAAAGGTTTGAATGCCGCACTGCTGCTAGGTGAACGCCATGGACCAGCCTTGAATTGGCAAAACCTTGATCCAATTGCCGCACCCTGGCTTGAAGCAAACCGTGAACGCTTCTCTGCTGCCATGGACGACGATCTCAACAGTTCCGCTGCCCTTGCGGTGCTATTTGATTTAGCAAAACCACTTCGGGCCCTAGCTAATCGCCTCGAGCGCGGCGACACCCCCAGCAGCGAAGAACGGGCTTTGGGCTCCCAATGGCAGCTATTTCAAGAATTAGCAGGGGTGCTTGGTTTACATGCAGAACAATTAAGTGCCTCAGCAGCGCAACTCAGCGATGCCGATATTGAAATACAAATTGAAGCCCGTAAAACAGCAAAAGCAAACCGTAATTTTGCAGAAGCAGATAATATTCGCGCTGCCCTAAAAGAACAAGGGATTGAATTAATTGATAAACCGGGTGGCAACACCGAGTGGCTGCGCAGCTAGGGCTGCTGTTGATCACGCATCACGCGCTCAATTTTGCGGATGCTGGCTGCGGTGCTGGTCCACACCTCTTTAGTGAATTCATCTTGACATTGCTCCACCAAAGCTTCGATTGATTCACCACGTTCAAAGGCATCCCAAAGCTGGCGCTCAAGTTTCGCCCGCTCAATAAAGTTCCAACGTTGCAACCAGGGAAATTTCATTAAATTGGAAGCCTCTTTTTGAAATTAATTTGTAGTTTTTTTTATTTTGTTGCATCTTGACGCAGCAGGGGTGAGCAGGCAATCCACTGCCATCGCTGTGAATGGGACACTTGGTGCCACCCTCCCGCCTAGGCGCCAGCTGTGAAAGCCCTCTCAGTGCTCGGCTCCACCGGATCGATCGGCACCCAAACCCTTCAGATCGTTGACGACTTCCCCGATCGCTTCAAGGTGGTAGCCCTCACCGCTGCCAATAACCTCGAGCTCCTGGTTGAGCAGATCAAACGCCATGGGCCCGAGGTGGTTGCCCTGGCAGATGGCGATCGAATTAACGAATTGCAAGAGCGCTTAAACGCCCTTGAGCTTTCCAGGCCATTGCCCCAGCTGTTAGGCGGTAGCGATGGTATCTGCACAGCTGCCGCATGGGCCTCCGCCGATCTTGTGGTTACAGGCATCGTTGGCTGCGCTGGCCTGCTACCCACCCTGGCGGCGATTCGCGCCGGCAAAGATTTAGCCCTGGCCAATAAAGAAACCCTAATTGCAGCTGGCCCAGTGGTGCTGCCAGAACTGGAAAAAAGCGGCTCGCGCTTACTGCCTGCTGATTCTGAACATTCGGCCATTTTTCAATGCCTCCAGGGCACCCCTTGGCTTGATACAGCGAGGCTTTCCACTGGTTTTGCACCCCCTGGCCTGCGGCGCATCCTGCTCACTGCTTCCGGTGGTGCTTTCCGCGATTGGGATCCAGCTGATCTCGCCAAGGCAACGGTGGCTGATGCCACCAGCCATCCGAATTGGAGCATGGGCCGCAAGATCACTGTTGATTCAGCTTCACTAATGAATAAGGGCCTTGAAGTAATCGAAGCCCATTATTTATTTGGCCTTGATTACAACGAGATCGAAATTGTGATCCACCCACAATCAATCATTCATTCGTTGGTGGAGCTAACCGATTCCTCAGTGCTGGCGCAACTGGGCTGGCCCGACATGAAACTGCCACTGCTCTATTGCCTGAGCTGGCCAGAGCGTTTGGAAACCCCCTGGCGGCGCCTTGATCTCACAGAAGTGGCTTCGCTCACATTCAGCAAACCCAATCCAGTTAAATATCCCTGCATGGAATTGGCCTATGCCGCGGGCAGGGCCGCTGGCACCATGCCTGCAGTGCT
Source organism: Synechococcus sp. Lanier (assembly GCA_002151525.1). Taxonomy (GTDB): domain Bacteria; phylum Cyanobacteriota; class Cyanobacteriia; order PCC-6307; family Cyanobiaceae; genus Synechococcus_D. The sequence goes on from MWMJ01000033.1 coordinate 2,099, forward strand.
CAATGCTTCCAATGAACAGGCGGTAGCAATGTTCCTGGAGGAGCGCATCCATTTCCTTGATATCCCCAAACTGATCGAGCGCACCTGCGCTAGGCATCAACAGGAATTACAGGCAGAACCAAGCCTGGAGGAGGTGCTAGCCGTAGATGCCTGGGCCAGGCGCGTAACAGCTGAAGCGCTCTGATAGCCGAAGATATTCCGCACAGCACTTACCAATCTCTCAATTTCTCGCTAACACGTAAAAAGGTTGCCTATTGCTTGCCATGCCCCTATCTGCCGTTGAGTGCCCCGGCGACGTTTGCCACAGCCACCACGGTGGGCATCAAATTGAACGCACTGAACTGCAAGAAAACCTCAGGGCCCACGGTGAAGATTGGTGCGAAAGGCTTGCTGAACGCATCTACGAAATTTCGATCGACACCTTTTCCCAAACCGTGGTGCCGATGCTGCAGCAACAGGGCTGGCAAAAGCGTCATCTCGACTGGGAATTCAAGTTGAGCAAGGAAATGATGGAGGTGGAGCGCACAGTGGCCGATGGCACCATTAATGCGGTGGAAAGCTTCTTGCGCAGCAATGAAATCCAAAGGCTATTTGTTAAAGAACTAGTGGGTGGCACTTTTGCTGAGGCCGACCAAAACAAATTGCGCTCCAAAGCTGTGCGCCAGGTGATTGAAGAAGAACTGCTGGCATTTCTTCAGGAACGCCACGAGGAGCTGCTCGATCGCGTTGGTGAAGCACTGCTGCCGGAAGCCGGTGGTGATTTTGAACAGGCCCGGATTCAAGCGAAGGAAGGTTTGGAAGACGTTCATCATCTGCTCGTTAACCACAGCGAAGCCAACCGTTGACCCAAACGGTTCAACATCACCTGTTCCTTTGTGCCACCCCAACTAAGGCCCTTTGCCACCAAGGGCCAGTGGGGGCCCAATGCTGGGAGCAATTAAAAAAAAGCATCAAAGCCGCAGGCTTAGAAGATCCAGCTCGCAAAGAAGGTGTTGTATTGCGAACTAAGGCTGATTGTTTGCGGCTATGTAGCGATGGTCCGGTGTTATTAATTTGGCCAAGCGGCCATGTGTATGGCTCTTTGTTGCCAGAGCGCATCGAAAGAATCGTGCAACAACACTTAATTGCTGGTGAACCGATCACTGAATGGTTGATCAAACAATTTAGCTTTTAGCCATGCCGCCACAAGGCGATCGCCCCAGCAGGCTAGGGGATGGTCGCCGTGGCTATGGAAACCGTTGTGGCCACCCCCGCGGGTGAGCATCACCTCAAGGGGGAAATTATGCTTTTGAAGCTGCAGTTGCTCTGCTGTAGATGCTGTTACCCAGGGATCATCATCAGCTTGCAACAACATACTTGGCACTTTTAAACGATCTAATTGATATAGGGGGCTTGCCTGTTTGTAATAGGCAGCAGCGCTACTAAAACCCCAGCGAGGAGCTGTAATCGCTTCATCAAAATCACGAATGCTGCGCACTTGCTTTAGGGCATGCTTTTCCTTTGCTGTGATTCCAGCTGGATCTTCAAGGGTTTGTTGCACTAAACGCTTCACTAACCAATGCTGATAAATGCGATTGCGGGGTCGTTCAATCGAAGCAGAGCAAAGGGCAAGATCTAGGGGACTACTGGTGCAAACCAAAGCATCTAAGCAAAACTCAAAGCAGGCATTCAATAAAATTGTTCCCCCTAAGGAAATACCAACGCCCACCAAGGGAATGCCGTTAGCCAGCTGGCGCGCCAACTGGAATACCGGCTCAAGATCTTGATTGCACAGGGCCGCATAGGTGCCTGAAGCCAGGGGTCTGCCTTTACCTGCACCGCGCAAATTGAGGCGAAGCACCGAAAAGCCAGCTGTTTGAAGCGCAATTCCCATGCGTCGTAAACCCTCTCGATCACTGCTGCCCCCCAAGCCATGGAGCAAAAGCACCAAAGCGAGGGGATTTTCAACGGGATCGTGAAAAGCCAGCAAGGCGCCGCCGCAGGGCAGGGCTGTGGTGAGTGGCAAGCCCACGTCTGGGGGCAGGCGGGGTGGACGCCTCAAGGTGTCCCGCAGGGTTTGCAGATCACCGCCCAACCAGGGGAAACGGGGCCTAAATGGCGCTGGTGGGATTTTCAATTAACCAATCAGCAAGGGTTTGTTTAGGCACATCCTCGCCGCTGGTGATTTCTAAGATTCGACCAATAGCCGCTTGCAGCTCAAGGGCATCAAGGCACACCTGGGCCACCAGGCGGCGGGGAATACTGCTGCTTTCCTGTTTGTTGGGCCCACTAAAGCGAATGCCCTCACGCTCCAATTGCTCCTCCGCTTCCTTTAACCCCCCAGGCCGCACGATGGTCCAACTAAGGCCACTGGCCTCTAACCACTGCTCGCCAAGGCGCTTCCAAATCAAAATCAAGCCAAATAAGTTAAGTGGGTGGAATAGGCGGCCACTGCAGAGGGAGCTCACTAACACCACCCGCTTAACTCCAGCCCTACGGCAGGCAGTGATCTGATCTCTAATCGCTAGGGCGTCTACCTTCAGGGGCCCGGCCAAATCGATTGAGGGCCTTGCACCTGTGGCAATTAGCAAGGCATCACAACCGTTTAAGGCAGCCACCAGGGCGTTTTGATCAGCAAGATTCAAGCGTTTTAGAGGTAGCCCATCAGCAACCAAGCCCTCGGGCAGCTGCGAATTTGGCCTCAGGATCGGCACCACCTCATGGCCGCGCAAGCGGGCCTCATCCACGATGCGCCAACCGGTTTTACCGGAAGCACCCGTAACGGCTAAACGCATCAGAATAGAGGCAGTAGTTCCTGTTCTAAACAACAAACCTCAGCCCAGGCGCCATCGCTGCGGAGGTTGCGTAAGCGCAGGATCAAAGGGTCGATATCGCACTCCTGCTTGAAACAACGTTCCAGTTTTTGCAGTAGTTCTGTTGGAATTGGTGGGGGGATTGAAGGGGGATTAAACATCAATGGGGTAGACCACAAACCTTATTGGCTGGAAGCTAGGTCGGCCAGCGCCACTCACCCTGCGCAAAAACACTCAAAATCTGGCCATGGGTTCCATTTCTTTCGCCATTAGCCGTCCCCATGGCTCCGTAGCGGTTGGCATTCGTCCCCGTGGTTGGCAACAACGCTTGCTGGAATTGCTGCGGCGCCGGCTGCTAACGGCAGCACCAGGCCACTGCACAGATGTGTTGATCCATGCCGGACCAGGGGCAGGCAAAACCCTTGGCAGCCTCCATGCTTTTTTGCAATTGCGCCAAGGGCAGAAGCTAAGCGGCATCTGCATCTGTTGCCACCGCAGCTCAATTTCAAACCAATGGCACAGCGCCGCAAAAAAACTCGGTTTGGATTTAGGGGAGGGGCAAATGGGGCCCCATGGATTGATTGTGAGCTACCAGGCAGCGGGAAGGGATCCCAAGCATTGGCAGCAGCTACTGCAAAGCCGGTGGCCCCTGCAGCAATGGCTGGTGGTGGCCGATGAGGTGCATCACCTCGGTTTAAACCCCCAACAACCGGAAGAGGGCGGCTGGGGTAAAAGCTTTGAAGAGCTTAGTGATGGCGTAAAGCTGCGGCTAGGGCTCACCGGCACACCGTTTCGCGCCGACCAATTGCAGTTTTGTTCCTCGCGCCAAAAGCTTCTAACAATTGAGGGGGTGCCGCAACGGGTTATCACCCCGGATTTAGTTGTTACCCCCCAAGAGCTGATCAGCTCAGGTGATGTGAGGCCCCTGCGCTTTCATTTCCAAGATGGCTGGATTGAGTATGAAAACAGCGATAGATCAGCCCTATCAACCGAACATCGAGAGAGCTGGCGGGCTCGCAACCTAAGGCAGGCTGTGCGCCTGGGTGATTCCAGCAGCATTGCCCTGCAGGTTTTGCTTCAAGCCAGGCGCAGGCGGGAGGCATTGCAGCAGCAGCAGCCTGGGGCTGCAGGCCTAGTGGTAGCCCGCGACATAACCCATGCGAGGGGGATTGCTGGGCTGCTGGAGGAGCAGGGCGACAGGGTTGTTTTGGTGCACTCGCAAGACCCAAGCGCGGCGGAAGCGCTCAAAAACTTCCAAAACGGAGAGGGGGAGTGGCTTGTGAGCGTAGACATGTGCGCTGAGGGCTTTGATGCACCGCGCTTGCGGGTGGTTGCCTATCTCACAACGGTTACAACCCGCAGCCGCTTCCTCCAGGCCATCACCAGGGCGGTGCGCCTTGATGGCAGCCGCAGCGCCCTGGAGCCGATGCCTAGGCACCCCTCCTATGTGCACGCCCCCGCCGATCCGCTACTGATGGCCTATGCCAGCAATTGGAGCCTCAGCTTTCCCTACCTCCTAGCGGAAGCAAGTGTTGAAGAAGCCTGCATTGAGCAAGCTTCAGGCAGTGGTGATTGGCGGCTCGAACAGCGGGCCATCGCCGATGCTGCTGGCGCGGTGATTGAACTCAAGGGCCCCCAACTGCCCCGGTTTCTGGCCTCCTGAACAACCTCAGTCACATTTGGTTAGCAACCACAAGGAGGCAGTAACACTTAAGTGGCATTGCCATTGCTTAATGGGGAGGCGGATAAACAAGGAGCCCGGAGCCAACCGCGAGCACGTCACCCCAAACTCCACTGCCGGGCAGTGGAGTTTTTTTTTGCATTCCATCTTGGCCTTGCATCTTGGCCTTGCAAAAGTGGTCAAGCTTGATAACTTCTGGCCATGCAAGCAATCATCTCCTCCATCTGGGCCGTTGGTGGCCCGTTTGCGTTGGTTATTTTGAGCGGCGCCAATTTGCTTTTCACCCCCACAGCAAAGGCACAAACAATGATCACGGTGGAGCCCTACCAGCTCCCCACCGGAGTTACTACCACTCCTAGCCCCCGCAGCACCTGGCGGCTAAGGGGTGCCGCCTATCTGGAAGACCCTTGGCATCGCCTCCCCCCCAGCCAACAACAGGGATCGGAAATACCCAGATCCCTACAGGTTGATCCATACCCCGATCCAGGCCAAAGGCTTTAGTTATGGAAAGATTTTTTGATTTGTTGCTCTGAATACACTCCCGTGGATTAAAAAATGCCACGTTCTCTCAAACCCAAAGGAGGCTGCCATGGATGCATTGAGCTCAATCCACCCCAGCCTCAACGAAACCATCAGCTGGCTTGAGTGGCGTCTCGATCAACTGGAGGCCAATGGCGAAATCGAAGCCAGCTATGCCTTAACTGCAGAACACGCCGATTGGCTTCTGGGTTGCCCTATCGCCTGCAAAGAGCCGCTCACCTTGAGGGATGGGGTAATCCAGAGCTAGATCTGGTTAGGCTTTATACGTAATCAATACGCATAAGCCCGGTTCAATGGAAGCTTCCTCTGCTGCAGGCACACTGGAAAACCTTGTGGTTGTTGGTTCTGGCCCTGCCGGTTACACAGCTGCGCTTTACGCCGCAAGGGCAAATTTGAATCCGCTGCTGATCACTGGTTACCAGGATGGGGGCATTCCCGGTGGTCAATTGATGACAACCACCCACGTGGAAAATTTTCCTGGCTTTCCTGATGGCATCCTCGGCCCTGAATTGATGGATCGCATGCGCTCTCAAGCCGTGCGTTGGGGTACCCGCTTGATCGAAGCTGATGCCACCGCCATCGATCTTTCGAAACGCCCATACCTAGTTCAGGTGGATGGAGTTGATATTGCTTGCCAGAGCTTGATCATTGCCACCGGAGCCAGCGCCAATCGCCTCGGCATTGCCGATGAAGAAAAATATTGGAGCCATGGCATTAGTGCCTGCGCCATATGCGATGGGGCCACCCCCCAATTTCGCAATGAACAACTCGCGGTGGTGGGTGGTGGTGATTCCGCCTGCGAAGAAGCGGTTTATCTCACTAAATACGGCAGCCATGTGCATTTGATCGTGCGGCGTGGCAGCCTGCGGGCCAGCAAAGCGATGGCTGATCGAGTACTCGCCAATCCCCAAATCACCGTGCACTGGAACCGCAGCCTTGGCAGTATTTCCGGTAGCGATTGGCTAGAGCAACTAACCCTGCTAGATGCCGCCGGTGAGCCAGCTGAAACCCTTGCGGTGCGAGGTATTTTCTATGCCATCGGCCACACTCCAAACACGCGCCTACTCAAAGATCAGCTGCCATTAGATGAAAAGGGTTACCTAATCACCACAGCCGGATCACCCGCCACGGCAAAAGAAGGGGTTTTTGCAGCTGGTGATGTGGCTGATGCCCAGTGGCGTCAAGCGATCACCGCAGCTGCCAGCGGCTGCCAAGCGGCCCTTGCGGCGGAGCGCTGGCTCAGCGAAAACGATTTAGCCATCACCACAGCTCGCGAACCGATAGACCCTGTTGCAGCCGAACAACCAATCAAAACCCTCGAGGTAACTGAGGCAGATTTTGATCAAGATGCCCTTTGGCAGGGGGGTAGCTATGCCCTAAGGCGGCTTTATCACGAAAGCAAAAAACCCCTACTGGTTATCTACACCTCCCCCGACTGCGGGCCGTGCCACGTGTTTAAGCCCCAGCTACGCCGAATCCTGAATGAATTGGCGGGTGCTGCCCAGGGGGTGGAGATCAATATGAATGAAGACAATCAAATTGCTAGTCAAGCTGGTGTAACCGGCACCCCAACACTGCAACTGTTTTTAAATAAGGAGTTAAAGCAACAATGGCGTGGTGTGCAGCAACGCAGCAGTGTTAAAGCCGCCATTGAAGCGCTGCTCTAACGGCGGCGCGGCCCCCCTGGACGGTTACCACCACCTGGGGGTCTACTGCCTGGAGCAGATGCATTGCGTTCCCGATAGGTAATCCGGCCCCGGGTTAAGTCGTAAGGACTGATTTCAACTAAAACCTTGTCGCCCGCCAGCAACTTGATGCGAAATTTGGTGAGCTTGCCCGCCGCCCGGCAAAGGCACTGGTGGCCGGCAGGTTGTTCCAAAGTAACAAGATAGAAGCCGTTCCCCTGCTCTTTTTCAATCACACCAGACGTTTCGATCATGCAGGGGGCAGGCCAAATAAACAATTCACATCTAGTTTAAGGCGCAGGTGAACACCTCCCAGCTCAAATCAACGGCAACCTTGCTGTTGCATAAGCCCTACGGGGTGCTGAGCCAATTTCGGCGGGAACCTGGCAGCAGCTGGGAGAGCCTGGCAGCACTGGTTCCCCAGCGAAATGTATACGCCGCTGGGCGCCTTGATGCCGATAGCGAAGGCCTGCTTTTACTAACAGCTAATGGCCGTTTGCAACATCATCTCTGCGATCCCAAGTGGGGCCATTGGCGCCATTACTGGGTTCAAGTGGAAGGAATTATTGATCAAGTTGCCATCGAAAAATTGCAGCGGGGTCTGATGCTGAAAGATGGCCTAAGCCTTCCGGCCAGGGCCCGCTGCCTTGATGCTGATCAATATGGGCCGTTGCCAGCGCGGCAACCACCGATTCGGCATCGGCTCAGCGTGCCCACCAGCTGGATTGAGTTAAGCCTGAGGGAAGGTCGTAACCGTCAAGTGCGGCGCATGAGCGCTGCCGTGGGGTTTCCCACCCTGCGCTTGATTCGGGTGGCAATTGATTTGATGGATGGGGCTAAACCCTTAAGCCTGGAGGGTTTAGCCCCTGGTGAGTGGCGAATTGTTAGCGCGGAGGAGGAGATGCGCTTGCAACGGTTGATCAACTAAGCCATTGCTCCCTGTAATTCCCGCACGGTCATCAACTGGCCGTAGTAGTAGTTGGCACGGGCGCGATCGGCTGGGTTTTCAAGGGCATCGATCACATCCGGGCCAACACTGGCCCAAAGATGATTCCCGCAAACTCGGTCTAATTCGGCTTCTGCCTCCTGCTCAAGGTTGGCGAGCCGCCGTTGCAGGTTTTTGATTTGAGCAATGGCCATGGCAAAAAAAGAAGCAATTAGAAGGGCAGTTTCTTTTTGGCATCCTTATCGAGATCGGCCTCCATCTCGCGAAGCCGCCTCAAGATGCTGGTGTAATACTCCTGGAGATAGGCCTCCAGGCCTGTGGTTTCTGAGGGATCTAGGCCAAAGGCGGCGTAGCTCTCTTCCATGGCTGAGCTGAGGCTTACCCCACCACCAGTAACCTCAGCGAAAGCCAAGCGTTCAGCAATATTCACCCCAGGTTCAAAGAAGGATGCCACCCCTTGCATGGCGCGTATCAAAAAGGGCGAAACTCGAATTACACGGGCATCTTTTTTGCTAAATCGCTCGCATAACTGCACCACCTCCCCTGTGTTCCAAGCTTTGGGACCCACCACTGGATAACTGCTGCCGATTGTTTGTTCTTTACCTAATGCCGCCACAGCAAAGCGGGCAACATCTTGGGTGTTCATGTAAGCAATTGGTGTGGAGCTGCCGCTTACCCAAACGGTTTGACTTTCCAACACCGGTATGGCGAACTGGCCGATCACCCCCTGCATAAAAGCGCAGGTGCGCAGCACGGTGTAAGCCAAACCAGATTCTGCTAATAATTGCTCAGTGCAATATTTGATATCCATCAACGGCACACTGCGGAATCGCTCAGCTTCCAGCAGTGAAATAAACACAAAGCGTTGTAAACCAGCACGGCGGCAGTGGTTTAACAAATTCAATTTGCCGTCCCAATCGATGCGATAAACGCTTTCGCTATCGGTGGGTCGAGCGGTTGCGGCATCGATTACCGCCTCTTGCCCCTCGAGGGCATAGGCAAGGGAATCCTCTTCAAGCAGGTTGCCGCGGGTTAATTCACAGCCCCATTCCTGCAGAAAAGCCGCCTTACGGGGTGAACGCACCATGCAACGCACTTGGTGGCCCGCATCTAGGGCACGACGGGCAATTTGACGCCCCAAGGTGCCCGTGGCACCAAACACAAGTACTTGCATCAGCACCCCTCAGTGATGGGGAGCTTAAGAAGCCAAGGCCCAGGGCCGAGGGTAACTATCAATCTCCCTGCAATTTGAGCAGCAGCGCACCGCCCACTAAACCAAGGGGGATCAGCACCCAGAACACGGCTGCAATGCCAAAGATTTCAGATGCCACAGGAGAAACCCGATCTAACAGCAGCTTATCGGGCTATGCGCAACACCACAGCCCATGGGGCATCAGTGCGGAATTGCATTGCTTCGATGCCACTGGCCGCAGCACGCCAACCAGCGGCGCGCAAGGCAGCAAGAAGCTGTTCCAATCGGGGCAAACCAGCCTGCAGATGGCGAGCTAAATCTGCCAAGGCAAAGGCCTCTGCCGGTTGGGCCGGATCGTTTATTAACCGCTGCAACTTCTTTAGGGCCATGGGAGCAAGGGAGGGCGCATCAGCCTGATCAAGGGCTAGGGCATCACTAAGAACCTCAGGGCTTTGCAATGGCCCCCGCCAAAGCGGCCCACTACAAACAGGCTCAGCACCGCAACTGCAAAGCCCAAGGGACTTCCATGCCAGCAGCGACGTACCCCAATGGTTGCCGCATTTATGGCAATAGGCCTGCAAACCAAGCAGCGCTTCCTCCTGGGGGGCCGGTCGCCGCGTTAGCTGAACGGCAGTGCGAAAGGTGCGTCCTTCGCTGAAGCTCAGCAGGGGCTTTAGCCCATGGCCCATGGCCCAGGCCGCCCTGGCGATGGCACCCAATTGCAGCCTCAATGCCAATTCCCAGCTGCAGGGTTGGGCCCGCACAGCCGCCCCTAATCGCCTCACGGCTGCAGCTCGATCATGGCCAGTAAAAGATCTGCCATCGCTGCTAGCTAGATAAAGCACCCCCCCAAGCCGCACCGCCCCAAGGGCTGCGGGCAAAAGGCTTGTGGCAGCACCAAAAGCATCGATATCAACAAAGTCAAAATACTTTTCTTGCAACACGAAGTTGGCCAATAGCTTTTGAATTGTTTGCTTGCTGGTTTGCCAATGCAAACCGGGGCGATGGGGTAAGGCAGCCAGATTTTGATCAAGCAAAGGCAAACGCTCAGGGTTGGCGTCGTTAACCCACAACTCAGTGGCACCTGCCTCAAGCCCATAGCGCACGCTGCGAATGCCACAACCCGCCATGCCATCCAACACAGTTAATCCGTGGCTGAGTTGTTGCCGGGCAAGCCAGCGAAGCAGCAACACACCAAAATCCCTTGCTGGCCGCGAATCAACCCTAAAAAAACCCTGCCCCACAAGCACTTGGGCCGCGGCTTCGCAATAGTGATTAGTCACCACTCGGTTACCAATGAACACGCCCCAATCAGGTAGCAATTGGGGTGAACAGCACCATTGTGAGTTTGGCCGGTGGCGTTGCCATTGGCGCCGGCTTGGCCCCCCCGGCGGGCCGGCCCTGGTGTTGCTTCACGGCTTTGGTGCCGCCAGCGGCCATTGGCGCTCCAATGTGGCGGGGCTTGCGGCTGCTGGCTACTGCGTATATGCCATCGATCTACTGGGGTTTGGCCAAAGCGATCAACCGGCCATCGCCCTTGATAACAGGCTTTGGAGCAGGCAATTGCAACAATTTTTGCGGGAGGTAGTGCAGGTGCCAGCCCTCCTTGTGGGCAATTCCCTTGGGGGTTTGGTAGCCGTTACCACCGCTGTGTTTGCGCCTGAACTGGTGATGGCAGTGGTAGCTGCGCCATTGCCCGATCCCACCCTGCTGCAAGCTCTACCCAAAAGACGCCCGCGCTGGAAAAGGCAACTAGAGCGTTTTTTGCTGAATTCTTTTGCCAAATTCCTTCCCCTGGGCCCCTTGATTGCCTTGCTTCGCCAAACACCACTGTTGCGGCTTGGGATCAGAAGCGCCTACGCAAATCCAGAGCGGATCAACCTCGAACTTGTGCGCTTGATTCAGCAACCGGCGCGGCGCAAGGGAGCGGCCGGGGCATTAGCAGGGATGGTGCGAGGCATGGGGCTAAGGCCAGCGGCGGCAACGGCACCAGAGCTATTGCCACGGCTAAAATGCCCATTGTTGCTGCTCTGGGGTAAGCAAGATCGCTTGGTGCCAGCCCAGATCGGCCAAAAAGTGCTTGCCCTATGCCCTAAGGGCCTTTGTGAGCTGCAGTTGATGGCTGGGCTGGGCCACTGCCCCCACGACGAAGATCCAGAGCGCTTTAACAGGCTGCTATTGAGCTGGGAACATCAACGCCTAGGTTTGGCTGGGCCAAAGCTGGGGCAATGAAGCACACCCTTTCGGTGTTAGTGGAGGATGAATCCGGCGCCCTAAGCCGGATAGCGGGGTTGTTTGCCCGGAGGGGCTACAACATTGAAAGCCTTGCTGTGGGACCCACTGAGCAGGCGGGGGTATCACGGCTCACGATGGTGGTGGCTGGCGATGCGCCTGTGCTTGAGCAGATGACAAAGCAACTGCTCAAGCTGGTGAATGTGCTGGAAGTGATTGATCTCTCCAATATCCCAGCGGTAGAAAGGGAGCTGATGCTGCTGAAAGTGAAGGCCGATAGCCATAGCCGTGGTGCAGTGTTCGACCTTGTTCAGGTATTTAGAGCCAAGGTTGTGGATGTGGCAGATGAAGCCCTCACCCTTGAGGTGGTTGGCGACCCGGGCAAGTTGGTGGCCCTTGAGCAACTAATGCAGCCTTTTGGCATTCTTGAAATCGCCCGCACCGGAAAAGTGGCGCTGCAAAGGGCTTCAGGGGTTAATTCCGAATCACTAAAACTGCGCAATTCAGGCAGCTACTTACCCACCTGAAGCAATTCGGCCTTGCGCAGGCGATCACCTTGAACAATGCGATCTACCACCGGCATACCTTCAATCACCCGACCAAAAACGGCATAACGGCCATCCAGTTCCGGCAGATCACTTAATGCCACATAGAACTGGGCACTGGCGGAATTTGGATCCTGGGAGCGGGCCATGGCAACGGCACCGCGATGGTGGGGCAGAGACAACTGATCTGTAACCCGAGCTCCACTGATGGGCCTGCCGTAGCGGGGTGCGGCTTCGCTGTTGAGCTTCACCTCAAGGGGAATAAAACGGGGCGCCCCTGTAGCTGGATCAAGGAAGTTTCCAGTGCCAAATAAATTTGCAGATGCCCCAGGTTTCGCCGATTGGGGATCCCCCCCTTGCACCACAAACGGTGTTGGTTGATTCACCACCCGATGGAACACGGTGTTGTTGTAGGCACCCCGTTTCACCAGATCAAGGAAATTGCCGGCGGTTAGGGGGGCATTTTTGCCATCCAATTCAATTAACACCTGGCCCTTATCAGTGGTTAGGGCAACCCTGGCAGTGCCCTGTAAACAGGTATTTACAGCTTGGCTACAGCCCAAATCTGCCGGGGCTGCCGTTGTTGAGCAAGCCGGCAGCCAAAGCAGGGCAAAAAAGCTCAAAAGCATTGCCAAATAACGCTTCATACGCCCTCCAGTGGAACGCCTAAATATCGGGCCAGCTCAGCACCACCCTGTTCCAATTCAGCCAGGGCAATCGGTTCACCCACCCTGGTAAGTGGTAGATCGCGGCGACCACGCAACTTAAGCGCCAAGCGGCGGCGGGGATTGAGGCCATCGCGCACCTCCACCTTCACCGCTTGAACATCAGCACAAGGAATGCTGAAGCTGATTAATTCACGAAAGCCACGGCGCTCGATCGTGATGGTGTTTGATTTTTTATCAAAACAATTAAAACCAGATCCCACATCGATGCCGATAACAATCCACAGATAGGTGCTCAAAAGCAATGCTGCTATGCCGTAGCCGCCCATGATCAAGCCCTGGGGCACGAAAAATAAGGCCGCTGGGTGGCCAACAGGCAGGAGGTCGCGACCCAGGTAGCTGGAAAGGCTGGTGAGCAGAAAACCGATGCCCCCTGTGGAAATAAGCACAGCCATCAAAATGTTGGATGGCCGGCGGGAGCCAAGCACCGTTTGATTAATCGCTTCATTAGTAGATACGGCCAAGGCTGAGGCTATTGAACTGCTTTCATCCTGGCAAAGCAGGTCAGAATAAAACCAGCAAAGCACCCTGAATGGGTAATTTTACTCATATAGCTTTCAGCTAAAGGGTTTCAGCCCGTTTCCATTTGCCGCAAACACCCCCAAAACGTTGTTACCATCGCCCGGTATCACGCCTCTATCGATGACAATCGCTGTAGGGCGGGCGCCGGCAGGCCGCGGATGGTTCGACGTCCTCGATGACTGGCTGAAGCGCGACCGCTTTGTATTTGTTGGTTGGTCTGGCCTATTGCTTTTCCCAACTGCCTATTTGGCTTTGGGTGGCTGGCTTACCGGCACCACCTTTGTTACCTCCTGGTATACCCACGGTATTGCCAGCAGCTACATAGAGGGCTGCAACTTCCTCACCGCTGCTGTGTCTACACCAGCGGATTCGATGGGCCACAGCTTGCTGTTGCT
>MWMJ01000034.1:0-14565 GCA_002151525.1 Synechococcus sp. Lanier
GGCCTCCCCCAAGCCGCGGCGGTATTTTGCGCTGATCAGCACCACGGGCATGGCCAGATCCTGGGCCAGGCTGGCGGTATCTATGCTCACACCAAAACGCTTGGCCTCATCGGCCATGTTGAGCAGCAACACCGCCGGTAAACCCAGCTGGCGCACCTGCAGCACGAGGCGCAGCTGGCGATCGAGCTGACTGGCATTGAGCACCACCACCACCAGATCGAGGCGAGTGGATTCGAGGAAGCGGCGCACCACAGCCTCGTCGTCGGAGTGGCCGCGCAGGTCGTAAATCCCAGGCAAGTCCACCAGCTGGGCGGGGGTGCCCTGCAGGTCGACGCTGGCCTGCATCAAATCCACCGTGAGCCCAGGCCAATTGCCGATATGGGCATGGCTGCCGGTGAGCTGGTTGAACAGGGTCGATTTGCCCGTATTGGGCATGCCCAAGACGGCGATGGTGCTCACGCCGCCACCTGCCATGGATCCAGGCTCACCCGGGCCGCATCGGCGCGGCGCAGCATGAGTTCTGTCATGCCAACGCGTACATGCAGGGGGCCGGCCAACCAGGCCCGGCGCAGCATCTGCACCCGCTGCCCGCGGCTGAGCCCAAGGGCCTCCAATCTGTTGCGAAGCCCCGCATGGGCCTCAATGGCCGCGATGGTGGCAAATTGGCCTGGAGCCAAATCGGCCAAGTGGGCGGGAGTTCGCATCGTGCGGTTCTTATTGAGAGTGAGTTTCAATATCGTAGGGCGTCGCGGGTTGCTTTTTGAGCCAGCGGGCACAGCGGGCAAAAACCTCAATTTCTAGGGTGCTAGGCAACCGTTGCTCGCGTTGGTGGTTTCCGCCATGTCCTGCACGAAATGCGGTTTCCGCATGGTCACCAAGGTGGGCCGCGCCAACACCATGCTGAAAAGTTTCGGCCTAAGCAGATTCTGCATTAAGTAATTAAATTGATGTATAGACCTGCCTTCGTTAATAAAAATAGGTCGCCATTCCAGGTTGTTTTTGCGCTTTCACTTGCTTGGTTGCCTTCTCTTTGGAAAGCAACCCCTGTTATCACTTTGCTGTCTTTGGGGTCTTCTCTTTTTTTCTTTGCCAATAATCTTTTATCTCGGTTTAGGAATTTGGGCTGGTGCTGTTGTTGATGCTATGGCCAATCAGTGCGATTTCCAGTGCGATGACGAAATAAATCGCACTGGATATATGGGGTTGGCTCTTAGTTTTTTCATCGGGTTTGGTTTCAAGGGCTATTTCCTATTTCTTGTTTCGTAAACGATTGTTTCTGCTGGAGCGAGATGCGCTTGAGTGAAGCTTTGGATTGGCGCTAGATCGTTTCCTCTGTTCATCCAACCATCCCAGACCTCCCAGCCCTCCCCCAATCTTTCTTCGCCCGCCCTGCTGAGGTTGTCGCCCCCGAGCTCATCGGCTGTCTGCTGGTGAAACGCCAACCCAATGGCGAGTTGCTGTGGGGCGTGATTGTGGAAACGGAGGCCTATTCACAAGAGGAGCCCGCCTGCCACGGGCATCGCCGCCGCAGCCCCAGCAATGAAACGCTATTTGGTCCACCAGGTTATTGGTATGTGTATCTCACCTATGGCATTCACCACTGCGTGAATGTGGTAACCGATCGCGATAACTGGGCTAATGGTGTGTTGCTGCGCGCTGTTGCCCTGCCCGATGGGCCGCCGCGGGTGGCGGCTGGACCAGGACTTTTAGCCCGTTGTTTCGGCATTGATCGATCCCATAACGGCCTGCCGGCAAACCAGGAATCTGGTTTGTGGTTAGCGCCAAGGTTGCAAGAATTGGGAATAATTACGCCTACTAATCTGGTGCAAACCAGCCGCATTGGCATCAGTCAGGGGATGGAATTAGCTTGGCGTTGGTATCTAAGTGGCAATAAAAGTGTTAGCCGCTTGGGCTGATCATTAGCAATCAATTTATAGCCTCCAGCAATAGCAAAGGCCTGAAGCGCCAGTGGGCTGGCCGCTGGTTTTTGCAATGGCTTCCAACCGTCCACTAGCCAACTGCAAGGAACCCATTAACTTAGATTTGTTTGTTTTGCGCAGTTTTGAGCAACTGGAGCCATCGCCATGTGCTTGATCTAGCTGCGTTTTCGCTTGCTAATTACACCACTGTTCTCGAGTTGGCAAGCCGCTTTAGAGCTATTCCCATGGGCGGCCAGCGGCGTTTGCCGGCCCTCCAAGGTCGTTTAGTAACAACGCTGTTTTTTGAACCCAGCACCCGCACCCGCAGCAGTTTTGAGTTGGCAGCACGCCGCCTTTCCGCTGATGTGCAGAGCTTTTCTCCAGCCAGTAGTGCCCTTAGCAAAGGCGAAAGCCTCCTCGACACCGCCCGCACCTATGTGGCCATGGGTTCTGATGTGTTGGTGGTGCGCCATAGCTGCGCTGGTATCCCCGCTGCCCTAGCTCGCGACCTAGATCAAGCTGGTGAACGGGTGGCGGTGCTCAATGGAGGTGATGGTTTACATAGTCACCCAAGCCAGGCCCTGCTTGATCTATTCACCATGGCCCGTTATTTCGCGCCTGAATCTCCCACCCCTGCAGCATTACATGGCAAACGCATCGTGATCGTTGGTGATGTGCTCCATTCCCGCGTTGCCCGTTCCAACCTATGGGCCCTCACGGCCTGTGGCGCTGAAGTGGTGCTATGCGGGCCGGCCACGCTCCTGCCTGATGCCTTTGCCCAGTTTGTGGCGGCACCGCCATCAGGTTTAAGTTTTGATCCAATCGCAAACCGCGGTGCGGTGTACTTAGAGCGCAATTTAGATAAAGCCTTAGCTGGAGCCGATGCCGTAATGACCCTACGGCTACAAAAGGAACGCATGCGCCAACATCAAATCACCAGCCTTGAGGCCTATCACCGCAGCTATGGCATCACCCATAAACGCCTAGGGGCCTGCGCTAAACCCGTTCCAGTGCTGCACCCTGGCCCTGTTAATCGCGGAGTGGAATTGAGCGGTGAGTTACTAGATGATCCGCAAATCAGCCTGATTGATGAACAGGTACGCAACGGAATCCCCGTGCGGATGGCACTTTTATATCTAATGGCAGCTAGCGAAGAGCTTTAACTGTTGGCTTGATCTTGTGGCTTGCTGGCATTGCGGAAGTTGTCGATCGCTTCTGCCATTGCTCCACCCATATCGGCGATTGATGTTTCACCGGCAATACCCATTGGAAATGGTGCGCCGCTGCCCTCTAGTCCCACGTGTTGGCTCGGCATACCAGTAATCAATAGATCACCGCGTTGTTGGCTGAGTACGGCCCAAAGCCACTTAACAAGTAGCGATATGCGGTTTTCATCATCGGGCATAAAGGCCAAGTGAGCTGCAGCCCAAAGGCCCCAGCCGCTGGCGCCAACCAATTTGAGGCCGCGCAGATCAGCCACCGCACTCACCCTGCCCAACACCGCCATCGTGCCGAAATCAAAAAATGAAAATGGCTTGATCTTGTTACCAGTCAATTTTGCTTTGATGTCTTTTGCAACCCAGCCACCCATTTGGGTTGCAGGGCCAGCCATGCCAGGTAACGGTTTGCCATCACTGGTGTGGCTGTAGCTGCATAGATCACCCACCACACGGATTTCAGGGTGGCCGGGAATTGAGAAATCAGGCTCCACCACCACTCGGCCGCCGCGATCAAGCTGGCAACCGGTTGATTCAGCCAGGCTCTTACCCAGATGGGATGCCCTCACACCAGCTGTCCAAAAAACATTTGCAGCCTTGATCCGCACATCACCATTGGGGGTGCCAACCAACACCTCTCCAGGCACGATTGATTGCACCCGCCCTTGGAATAAAAATTCAATGCCCACCGATTTTAAATGGGCGCCAGCAGCTTCCGATAGCAATGGATCCATTGCCCGCAATACGCGATCGCCGGGATCAACCAACACAATGCGGGTGCGGCTGATATCAACCTGTTTGAAATCTTTCGCCATTGCATTACGCATCAGCTCCGATACGGCGCCAGCCAATTCACAACCAGCCGGTCCGCCACCAACAATCACAACGGTTTGGAGAAATTCCCGTTCCTTTGGATTTGGTGTTTGTTCTGCTTGCTCTAAAGACATCAATAAACGCCGCCTTATTTCGGCTGCGTGCTCAAGGATTTTCATTGGCGGCGCGATGCTGCGCCAATCCTCATGGCCGAAATAGGTGCTGCCAGATCCGGCAGCCAGGATTAGGTAGTCGTAACTAAAAGATTTGCCATTAAAAATGATCTCCTTGGCATCGGCTTGGATATCGCTTACCTCCCCCAGCAGCACTTGCACATTGCGCTGGGCACCCACCAATAGGCGCAAAGGTGTTGCCACATCATTGGCACCCACCAAGCCGGTTGCCACCTGGTAGAGCAAGGGCTGGAACAGGTTGAAATTACGTTTATCGATCAGTGTTACCCGCACATCCGCCCCTTTAAATGCTTTGCATGCCTTAACTCCAGCAAAGCCCCCACCAACAATCACCACATGGGGTTTACCGCGCAATTCCTCGCTTGGTGGCTCCAGTTCAAGGAAAAAACGTTCTTTAGTGGGGGCCATGGCTTTGCATTCGAACGGATCTACCTAAAAGATATGGCTTTGTTTCGTTAAGCACTGGCAACGGTGCTCACACGCTGGCTTTAAAACCCTCCAGCAGCAGGCCATAGATCACGCCCATCCGTGCCATATCAAGCAACCCCAGCAGCAAGCGATCGCCCCCTTTGCGCAATAGCGGTTTACGAACCCTGATTGCTAACTCTGCAACTAGCACGCAGAGCAAGGCGGCAATTGGATCTAAAAAACTCAATGCACCAGCTAAGGCACCAATGCTTGCGCCAGTGCTGAAACCACCTAAAAAAATGATTAAAAGCAGCGAATAGCGCCTCCAGGGATTCTGGCTCCAGCTTTCCAGCTGCAGCAGTGCTTGGCTGCCGTATAAGCGAAGACGGGTGTTTTGCACTGGGCTATGAATCGGGTTGTTAATCCAATTTGTGCGCTGAATCCAATTTATTGGCGAAGCAGCCGATGATCCCCATCACCTGGCCCAAGCTTCGCCATGGCTATATATACACCAAATATGCGTGCATCTGTTGTGCCTGCCACTACAGCTAGTGGGTGGGTAACCAATTTTGGCTGATTTCAGGAATCAGCTTCTTTTGCTTTGCGGCTGGTTTTACCTTCTAAAAGCTC
The DNA here is from genome assembly GCA_002151525.1 of Synechococcus sp. Lanier. GTDB lineage: Bacteria > Cyanobacteriota > Cyanobacteriia > PCC-6307 > Cyanobiaceae > Synechococcus_D. The sequence goes on from MWMJ01000034.1 coordinate 5,182, forward strand.
CAGCAGTGCCTCCATTTGGGCCATCACGCCCCGCACTTCACCGGCTTCTGGTAGGAGGCCGTCGTCCATTACCCCCTGGTGCATTTCACGCAGTTCCTGGCGGATGTAACGGAGGTGGCTCACCACCTGTTCGCGCTTCGACTGCGACATGCGTTGAGGTTTGTTGATTAATGACCCTTTGTACCCCATTGCGGGGCCGCCGCCGCGATATCCTCACCGCTTTTTGCGGCAAACCCTCTCCAGCAGGCTGTTTGCCAGGGTGAATGGTTTGGCTTTAAACCATTCCTCTGCCTCCCCCTGCTTTCGCACCCGAGCTCCTGCGCAATCCACTTCGTAGGGCACAAGCCGGCTGCCACTGCCATCTTTATTTTGGCGTTCGGTGTAAACCAAAACGCCGTTTTCCACTTCCCGCGGAGCGATCGGCGCCAGAATTATCTTGTGCTGTTCAGATTCCAATAGGGGCATTGTTCCAACCCAGGTGGTTAGCAACGCGCTTATTAGGTTTTTGCCCATGGCGATGGAGAATAGGGGATTCGAACCCCTGACCTCTGCGGTGCGATCGCAGCGCTCTACCAGCTGAGCTAACTCCCCAGGGAACTCGATTTGAAATTAACACCCATGTCTGAACCCGTCGCCATCTCTGAAAGCATTTTGGCCGCCCACACGGAAGATTCGGTGGCAGCCTTAGCCCAGCGCCTTGATGCCGACGACTACGCCAATCCCTTCGACAGCCTCAACGATTGGCACCTGATGCGGGCCCTAGCTATCCATCGACCCGATCTGGTGCGCCCCTATGTGCATTTGGTAGATCAAGAACCATTCGACGAGGAATAGCAATGCCAGCCGCCTCAGCTGATCCCCTAGCGGGCAAGCGCCTGCTACTGGCTGTAAGCGGCAGCATCGCAGCGGTAAAAGTGCCGCAATTAGTGAGCGCCCTTGTGCAGCGTGGCGCCCAGGTGCGTTGTGTGCTCACCCCAAGTGCAGCTCAGCTTGTTAGTGCCTCAGCCCTAGCCAGCCTTTCGCGCAATCCCTGTTATCTCGATGCCGATCAATGGTTGGCAAGCCAGCCCAAGCCATTACATATCGAACTTGCGGAGTGGGCTGAGTTGGTGCTGGTGGTGCCCCTCAGCGCCAGCAGTTTGGCCCGTTTAGTGCATGGCCTTGCCGATAATTTGCTGGCATCAACCCTGCTGGCTACTGAGGCGCCTCGTTTGCTGGCCGCCGCCATGAACACCAGCATGTGGCATGGGCCTGCTGTACAACGCAATTGGCGCCTGCTCCAGGCTGAGCCTGGCCTGTTGGCCTTAGAGCCAGCTAGCACTGGTTTGTTGGCCTGTGATCGCCGCGGAGCTGGCCGCATGCGGGAGCCGGCCCAATTGCTACTAGCGGCTGAATCCCTTGCCCTGCATGGTGCCAACCAAGACCTCAAGGGCTTGCGCCTGTTAATCAGCGCCGGCCCAAGTCGCGAAGCCCTAGATCCAGCTCGGTTCCTATCGAATCCCTCCACCGGCAGGATGGGCGCCTTAATGGCCCTTGCGGCCCAATGGCGGGGTGCTGAAGTGAAATTGCTGCATGGCCCTTTGCAGTTGGATCCCGCAATTCTCGAGGGCCTGGAATGCCATCAATTCACAAGTGCCGCTGATCTGGAGCTGTTACTTAAACAGCATCAAGCTTGGGCTAATGGTGTTGTGATGGCTGCTGCAGTGGCCGACCATCGCCTGCAGAGGCCAAATTTAGAAAAACTAAGCAAAACAGATCTGCATCAACAGCTGCTCCAGCCTGAAGCCTGGCAAACCGTGCCAGATCTATTGCAGGCCATGGTGGTAGCTAAGCCCCAGCAACAGGTTTTGATGGGGTTTTGCGCCCATACCGGCGATGGGTTAGCCCAGGCTCAAGCCAAATTGAGCCAAAAAGGCTGTGATCTGCTTTTTGCTAATCCGATCGATCAAGCTGATGCCGGGTTTGCTGCACTCACCAACAAAGGCTGGTTGTTGCAGCAGGGAGCAGCGCCGCAACAGCTGGGCCCCTGCGGCAAGTTGGAACTTGCCCATCAACTGCTCAGCCAGCTGAATCGCTGCCTTCAGAATTCAAATGTTCCAGCAGGGTTTTGATTTGTAGCCGCGGGATGTAAGGCCAGCCGCCACTTTGTTCAATCGCTTGTAACAAGGCAAATAAACGGCGGCGATCCGCAGGCAGGCTGTTGCGTAGGGCCCCTTCCTGCAGGCGCCGATGCACTCCCTCCATTTCCCTTAATACCGCCAGCAGGGAGATGGGATTTCCCTCGGCTTCTGCGGCAAGCAACTGGGCCTCTGCTTGCCATTTGGCGAAGCGTTGGCTCCAGTCCGTTTCGGCTGTGGCCATCGAGATGTTTAGAGGCGCGACATCCTATCCGGCACAAGGAGTTTTCGGTTGTACGATCGCCCAGATGCCTTCTTTGCTCCCCATGCATAGCCTGAGGAAACTTCTCCAAGCAGCCATAACCCTTTGCCTGGCAGCTTGTTTGACCCTATTAACCGCCTGCAGTGGGGGGGCTAAAGCGATTGATCGAGCCGATCTCACCTACGAAGACATTCACAACACCGGCCTCGCTAACGACTGCGCCACCCTGCCGGAATCCGCCCGCGGCACCATTGCCCTCCAGGCCGGCAGCCGTTACCAGCTCAAGGAAATGTGCTTTCACCCAAGCACGGTTGCAGTGAAAGGTGAACCAGCAAACAAACGCCAAGAGGCGCAATTTGTTGATGGCCGCATCCTTACCCGTTACACCTCCAGCCTGGATTCCGTATTTGGCGACCTAACGGTTGAGGCTTCCGGCTTGCGCTTTAAGGAACTGGGTGGGATCGATTTCCAACCAATCACAGTGCTTCTCCCCGGCGGCGAAGAGGTGCCTTTCACCTTCTCCAGCAAGTTGCTTGATGCCACTGCCGAGGGCACCAACCTCTCCACCAGCACTGATTTCGAAGGCTCCTATCGCACCCCCAGCTACCGCACCAGTAATTTCCTTGATCCCAAGGGCCGTGGCCTCACCACCGGCTACAGCAGCGCCGTGGGTTTAGTGCCCGCCGGCGACGACGAGGAGCTGCGTAAAGAAAACGTGAAGCGTTATGTGGATGGCTCCGGCACGATGAATTTCTCGATCACCCGCCTGGATGCTCAAACCGGTGAATTTGCAGGGGTGTTCACGGCGATTCAACCTTCCGACACCGACATGGGCACCAAAAAGGTGGTTGATGTGAAGGTGAGTGGTGAGCTCTATGGCCGTTTGGAAGCAGCTTGATCCACGCCTCTTCCAACTACCCCCTATGACTACCCTGATCGCCCCCTATGGGGGCAGCTTGGTGGATTTGATGTTGCCTGTAGAGCAGCATCAAGATCTGCTGGCTGATGTAACCACCAGCATCGAATGTTCCGATCGCAACGCCTGCGATGTGGAGCTCTTGGTGGTGGGTGGTTTCTCCCCAGAGCGGGGATTTATGCATCAGGCTGATTACAACGCTGTGGTGGCTGGTAATCGCACCAGTTCCGGCTATTTATTTGGCTTGCCACTTGTTTTTGATACAGATCGGGATGATTTGCAACTCGGTGATCGGGTGCTACTCACCTACAAAGGTCAAAAGCTTGCGGTTTTAACCGTTCAAGACCAATGGTTGCCCGATAAAACAATTGAGGTAAAAGGCTGCTACGGCACCACCTCCCTTGAACATCCAGCGGTGCGCATGGTTGCGATGGAACGCAAGCACCGTTATCTGGGTGGTTCATTGCAGGGGCTCGAGTTACCCCAGCGGGTGTTTCCCTGCAAAACCCCAGCTCAAGTAAGGGAGTCATTGCCACTTGGGGAGGATGTGGTGGCTTTTCAGTGCCGTAACCCAATCCATCGCGCCCACTACGAGTTGTTTACCCGGGCACTGCATGCCAGCAATGTGAGTGCAGCTGCTGTTGTGTTGGTGCATCCCACCTGCGGCCCCACCCAGCAAGACGACATCCCCGGCAATGTGCGCTTTCAAACCTACGAAAAGCTCGCTGCTGAAGTTGATAACCCGCGTATTCGCTGGGCCTATCTCCCCTATGCCATGCACATGGCGGGGCCGAGGGAAGCACTGCAGCACATGATCATTCGCCGCAATTACGGCTGCACCCACTTCATCATTGGCAGGGATATGGCCGGATGTAAGTCGTCTATTAGCGGTGAGGATTTCTACGGCCCCTACGAAGCCCAGGATTTTGCTCGGGCCTGCGCGCCGGAACTGGCCATGGAAACAGTGCCCTCATTGAACCTTGTTTATACCCAGGAAGAGGGCTATGTAACCGCTGAACATGCCGAGGCCCGTGGTTTGCATGTGCAAAAACTGAGTGGCACCCAATTCCGGCAAATGCTGCGCAGCGGCGAGGAAATTCCTGAGTGGTTTGCCTTCCGTAGCGTTGTTGAGGTGCTCCGCGCCCCCTGAAACTCAGGATCGGTTAACATTCCTTTACTAACGAGGTGGGTTAAGTGGCAGGCAAGAAGGGCTGGCGTAATGCAGGTTTATACGTGCTTTTGGTGGTGGTGTTGATCGCCCTTGGCACTGCCTTTATGGGCGGCAGGCCCGCTCCAGCAAACGCCCCAAGAAGTTTGCGCTACAGCGATTTCATTGAAGCGGTGCAAGCAAATCAAATTTCTAGGGTATTGATTTCACCAGATCGCGGCACCGCTTTGGTAATTGAAAGCGATGGCCGCCGCGCTGAAGTGAACCTCGCCCCAGATAAAGACCTGCTCAAAATTCTTACCGATAACAAGGTTGATATCGCCGTTCAACCAACCCGTCAAACCCCTGCTTGGCAGCAGGCAGCCAGCAGTTTGTTGTTTCCAATTCTGTTGCTTGGTGGTTTGTTTTTCCTGCTGCGCCGCGCCCAAGGTGGTGGTGGTAACCAAGCCATGAGTTTTGGTAAAAGCAAAGCTCGGGTGCAAATGGAGCCCCAAACTCAAGTTACTTTTAATGATGTTGCTGGCATTGAAGGAGCAAAGCTTGAACTCACTGAGGTGGTTGATTTCCTCAAAAACCCAGATCGCTTCACTGCTGTTGGTGCAAAAATCCCTAAAGGTGTGCTTTTAGTTGGCCCGCCTGGCACTGGTAAAACCTTGCTTGCAAAAGCCGTTGCCGGTGAAGCTGGAGTGCCTTTTTTCTCAATTTCAGGTTCTGAATTTGTTGAAATGTTTGTGGGTGTGGGTGCTAGCAGAGTTCGTGATCTATTTGAGCAAGCTAAGAAAAATGCCCCTTGCATAGTTTTTATTGATGAAATTGATGCCGTTGGTCGCCAACGGGGTGCAGGCCTCGGTGGTGGCAACGATGAAAGGGAGCAAACCCTCAATCAGTTGCTCACTGAAATGGATGGTTTTGAGGGCAACACTGGCATCATCATTGTTGCCGCCACCAACCGCCCTGATGTGCTTGATGCAGCCTTAATGCGTCCCGGCCGTTTTGATCGTCAGGTGGTGGTTGATCGTCCTGATTACAGCGGTCGCCTCCAGATCCTGGGAGTACATGCCAGGGGTAAAACCCTTTCTAAAGATGTCGATCTCGACCGTGTTGCCAGGCGCACCCCTGGCTTTACCGGTGCTGATCTCGCCAATTTGCTAAATGAAGCCGCAATCATGGCGGCCCGCAGGCAACTGGTGGAAATTTCCATGGATGAAGTGAATGATGCGATCGAAAGGGTGATGGCAGGCCCTGAGAAGAAAGATCGCGTAATGAGTGAAAGGCGTAAACGTTTGGTTGCCTACCACGAGGCTGGCCATGCCCTTGTTGGTGCATTAATGCCCGATTACGACGCAGTACAAAAGATCAGCATCATTCCCCGCGGTAATGCAGGCGGCCTCACCTTCTTTACGCCCAGTGAAGAACGGATGGAATCCGGCCTCTACTCCCGCTCCTATTTGCAAAACCAAATGGCCGTTGCCCTTGGCGGAAGGGTGGCTGAGGAGATTGTTTACGGAGAAGACGAAGTAACAACTGGTGCTTCCAATGATCTCCAGCAGGTGGCCCGCGTTGCCCGCCAGATGGTTACCCGTTTTGGCATGAGCGATAAGTTGGGACCCGTTGCCCTAGGTAGATCCCAAGGTGGCATGTTCCTTGGTCGAGATATCGGCGCCGAGAGGGATTTCTCAGAAGACACAGCCGCCACCATCGATGCTGAGGTATCTGAGCTAGTGGCAGTTGCCTACAAACGGGCCACCACGGTGCTGAGCTCCAACCGGGCCGTACTCGATGAATTAGCTGATCTCTTGGTTGAACAGGAAACAGTTGATGCCGAGCAATTGCAGGAGCTTCTGTTGCTCCGTGATGTGCAGGTTGCCGACTACGCCTAAACAAGATCCGGCTGGATTGCATTCTTCTTTGGCCGTAAGCCCGCTGCTTGCGGTGTTGCGGCCAAAATGCATCACCCAGGCTGAGCAACAGGTGGCAGCTGTTGCTGCAGCTGGCTTACGCCATGTGGAACTCTCCTGGAATGCGGAGCCCTGGTGGTTTGATCTGTTATTGGATTTGCAACGCCAATGGCCCCTGTTGCGCTTTGGTGCAGCGGCCATCCGCGAGCCTGAGCAACTTCAAGCCATAGCAGCCCATGGCCTTGAATACGCCATGGCGCCAGTTGCAACTGAGCCCTTGCTTCAGTTGGCCCAACAGCTTGGTGTCACCCTTGTGCCAGGTGTATTTAGCCCCACGGAAATCCATCATTTCGGCAGCGTTTGCAGTGCGGCATCTGGCTTGGTGAAACTTTTTCCTGCAGCAGCTTTAGGCCCCACCTATTGGTGTCAACTGCAGGGTCCCCTTGCTCCCCTGCCCTTTTGTATTGCAGCCGGTGGCATTGCCCCAAAAGATCTGGCCAGTTGGTTTGCAGCAGGTGTGCAGGCAGTGGCTTTGGGCTCCAGCCTCTTTGATTCCAGCAATTGTTTGCGGCCTGGGCATATCGATAGCCTCGCGCCATTCGCGATAATTAAGCCAAACCGCAACTGAGCCATTGGCGTAATTAGTTGCCATTGCGCGTCTCAAGTGCTACTCCTGGGATAGGGAATTTTTTTCTTTCCAATGGCACAGCTCACCATCAAGCTCAGCGATAAGGCGCTTGCTTTGATTACTCAATTGCAAAAGGAGATCTTTAACCGCCGCCGCAAAAAGGTAACCACCGCTGGTGTGGTTGAAACCTTGATCGAAAGTGGCGCCAAATCACAAAGCGACAAACGCTTTGCTGCCTCTTGGCAAAATTTGGTGGCTGATATCGAAAGGGCCGCCAAGGTGGCAGACACCTATGGCAATAAGCCCAGCAGCCTCAGTGATGCGGAATGGGCCTTGGTATTGAGCCATCGCACCCGCCCCCAGCGCAAACCAGTTGCCCCTAAATCAGCTGCTGCTGCCAAAAGAACAGCCGCTAAACCAAGCGTTGCTAAACCAAGGGTTGCCAAGAAAGCAGTAGTTAAAAAACCAGTTGCCCGCCCCGCGGCAAGCAATGGTGCCGTAGTTCAAGCATCAGTTTCCTGAGTTAGCTGCGCTGCCACATTGACCTCGCTGGCGGAGCCAATGGTCTGCCAGCACCAAGGCAACCATCGCTTCCACCATTGGCACGGCCCTTGGCAATACACAGGGGTCGTGCCTGCCTTTAGCCGCCAATGTGGTGGCCTCACCGCGGGCATTGATGGTTTGTTGCTCCTTGCGGATTGTGGCGGTTGGTTTAAAAGCCACTCGAATCACAATCGGTTCGCCGTTGCTGATCCCGCCTTGGATGCCACCGGAATTATTGGTTGCCGTATGCAAGCTGCCATCTCCAGTTGCTAAGAAAGCATCGTTGTGTTCGCTACCCAGCAGTTGGGTGCCAGCAAAGCCAGAACCGATCTCAAAACCCTTGGTGGCAGGTAAAGACATCACTGCCTTTGCCAGGTCGGCCTCCAGTTTGTCGAAAACGGGCATGCCAATACCCACCGGAGGCCTCCTCACTACGCACTCGATCACACCACCACAGGAATCACCATCGCGGCCGATCGCTTCAATCCGCTCGATCATTTGAACCGCCATCGCTGCATCTGGGCAGCGCACAATATTGGCCTCCACCATTTCAAGGGTGGGTAGATCCGTTGGAATAACAGCTTCTAGGTTGTGGATCCGCCGCACCCAGGCCAATATTTCGGTGCCATGGCTTTGGGCTAGTAGTTGTTTGGCAATGGCACCAGCTGCCACGCGGCCAATCGTTTCCCGCGCTGATGCTCTACCGCCTCCACTGGGTGCTTGGATGCCATATTTAGCTTGATAGGTGGCATCGGCATGGGAGGGGCGAAAGGCCACTTCCATCTCTTTGTAATCCTGGGGGCGTTGGTCTTTATTGCGCACCACCATGGCAATAGGTGTGCCAAGGGTGACGCCATCTAATAGGCCACTGAGGATTTCCACTTGGTCCGCTTCTTTGCGGGGTGTGGTGATCTTGCTTTGACCTGGCTTGCGCCGATCAAGCTCGGCTTGGATTGCCGCTAGATCAAGGAAAAGCCGTGGCGGACAGCCATCCACAATCACCCCAACACCGCCGCCATGGGATTCGCCAAATGTGGAGATTCGAAAAAGCTGGCCAAAACTGCTGCCCATAAATCACTAAAACCTGTGGCTGAGCTTGATCAGCTCGAGATCAAATTCATTATGGTTCTCTCGAGGTGATAACCAATGCGCAAGGCTGAAAGGGCTGCCCTTGTTATGCAACGGCTGGAGCAGCACTATCCAGAAACTCCAGTGCCGCTTGATCACAGTGATCCATTTACCTTGCTTGTGGCGGTGTTGTTAAGTGCCCAATGCACCGATAAAAAAGTAAACGAGGTAACACCAGCTCTTTTTGCGGCCGGCCCTAACCCTGCTGCCATGGCAGATCTAACAGAAGCATTGATTTTTAGCCATATTCGTCAATTGGGGTTAGCTCGAACTAAAGCAGCCAATGTGAAACGTCTAGCTGAATTATTAATTGAACGCCATGCAGGCCAAGTACCTAAGAGTTTTACTGCCCTTGAAGCCCTGCCTGGCGTTGGCCATAAAACAGCCAGTGTGGTTATGGCTCAAGCCTTTGGTGTGCCGGCATTCCCCGTGGATACCCACATTCACCGCTTAGCCCAGCGCTGGGGCCTCAGTAATGGGGAAAATGTGGCACGCACTGAAACCGATTTGAAGCGTTTATTTCCAAGGGAGGCATGGAATAAATTGCACCTCCAAATAATTTTCTATGGCCGTGAATATTGCACCGCCCGCGGCTGCAATGGCATGGTGTGCCCCCTTTGCAAGGAGCTGTTTCCTAATCGCCGTAAACCATTGCTTGCCAACAAGGCCTAAACCATTAAAAAGCCCCCGCGTTAGCGGGGGCGATTTCTATTCCTCTAATTAA
>MWMJ01000035.1:0-14272 GCA_002151525.1 Synechococcus sp. Lanier
AATTGTTGGAGCTGGCCCCGGCGCCCCCGACCTGCTCACGATTCGGGCATTAAGAGCAATTGAACAAGCCCAACTCTTGGTGTGGACCGATTCCCTGGTGTCCCCCCAGATCGCAGCGCTAGCACCGGCCAATTGCGAAAAACTGCGCAGTGGCAACCTCACCCTGGAGGAACTGCTGGCCGCGATGGTGGCAGGGGTAAATAAGGGATTGCGGGTGGTGCGACTCCACGACGGCGATCCCTGTTTATACGGCGCCCTTCAGGAGCAAATCGCCCGATTAGCCGATGCTCAAATCGAGGTGGAGGTGATCCCTGGCATAAGTGCCTATCAAGCTACCGCAGCAGCCCTAGGGGCTGAGCTAACAATCCCAGGCCTGGTGCAAACGATCGTGCTCAGCCGCGCCAGCGGTCGCACCGGCACGCCCGAAAGGGAATCCCTGGAGAAATTGGCAGCTCTAGGGGCCAGCCTGTGCCTTTATCTCAGCGCTCGCCATGTGGAAGAGGTGGAGCAGGTGCTCTTAAAGCATTACCCGGCGGATACCTTGGTAGCCGTGGGTTATCGGGTGAGCTGGCCCGATCAAAAGTTGCAACTGGTGCCGCTCAAAGGCTTAGCTAATTTCAGCCAAAGCAAGGGCTTGGAGCGCACCACCCTGTATTTGGTTAGCCCTGCCCTTGGCGCCTCTGGGGCTGCACGCTCAAAGCTCTACAGCGCCGAACATAACCACCTATTTAGGCCCCTGGGCCATGCAATTCCGCCTGCAGCTGTTCAGCCTTAAAACTGCAGCCCAGCCGCTCCACAATTGCCAATAGATCTTGCTCTGCATTACCAAGGCAATCGGTGCCCCCAGGCGATGGCGTTACATTAAAAACAATCGGCCCATCGCAGCTAATTCGCGCTTCCCCCAACATCAATTTTTTATTTTGTTTATCAATAAGTTGTGGCCTAACACCTCCGTAACCCTCAGCAAAATGTAAATCTTTTAGGCTTGCCCCAGGCACTATTTTGCGCAGATCCTGCAAAAACAACCACCGCCTTAACCAGGGTACCTCAAATAACAAATTGCGCAGAATATAATTACGAATATCATGAATCCTAAACAACTGCCAAAAAACACTTAAAACGGCAGCATCAAGGCGCAGCACCTTCAGGAATTCCCAAAAACTAGCAGGTTTATAACGCTCCAAAAGGGGCAGCAAGAGGGCGGTGGGACCAAAGCGAGTTTTATCTGGCACAAGCACATCTGGATCGCCATGAATTGCAGCAAATGGCAATTTGTCGTTTTGAACTGTGTAAACCTTGCCGTTTAAAAGCTTTGGTGTGAAGTAAAAACTACCCGCCACCGGCAAGCAGGAATACTCCAAGCCATGGCCCATGGCTTGGGCCAATAAAAGGCTGTGGGCGCCAGCGCTCACCACCACATATCTGGCGCTGATTGTTTCTGTTGCAGTAGTTACCAAATATCCATTTGCTTGCTTTTCGATGCTGCGCACCTTTTGGTTTAACAGCACCTCTAATTGCCTTTGCTGCTGTTGTTCAGGCCCTGAGTTAAGAGCCGCCTTTGCTTGGGCAACAAATGATTCAGCTAATGCCTGATAATCAACCGCGGAAGCGCTATTGGCAATGCCGATGGCAGTTATTTGTTCCGGCCGGGGTAAGCCATCGGAGCCAAGGGCAACAGCTGGCTCCCAGCGAGCGATGGCTTCCGCATCAAGCAATTCCATTCCAGGGAAGTGGGGTTGAAATTGCTGGAATCGTTCCTGCAGGAACTCGCATTCCTTAGGGCCAACCCCAAGAACCATCTTTGGGAAAGAAAACAACACCCGCTTGCGTTCAGCTTCAGGCAAAAGCTCGCCATAGCGCACCAACATCGAGGCACGTCGTTTCACCTTGAGTGCTTTTTCAAGGTTGTAGTTGGTTTCGATGTCGCCGCAATGGATTGTTTGGCTGTTGTTGGTGGCCCGGGAATTAATGGTCGCCAGCTGCCCTTCCTTTTCCAAGAGCAGCAGCGAACCAAGGTTGGTGTAGCGGGCAAGGCAAAAGAGCAGGGCAGTGCCTGAAACACCTCCCCCCACGATCAACACATCAACCTCGCGCACTGGCCAGCAACAAACCCAACCCCCATTCTTTACTGCAGCTGGGCGCCACCGGGGGGTAAACTTTTGGTTAATGGGCGATTAGCACAGTGGTAGCGCACTTCCTTCACACGGAAGGGGTCACTGGTTCGAATCCAGTATCGCCCATATTACTAATAGAAGGCTTTCATTAATATCAACTATATAATTACTTTAATCTGTAGTTCTAATTAACAATTTAGTGACAAACTGCGATTTTGCGCCAAAATTACTCAGTATTTTAAAAGGAATATTACTTTTGAGCGCCCCTGAACAGCCATCAGTAGATAACGGAGGGTTGGTTGCCTTTGGCGAACGCCTCCGCAGGGAGCGCTTGAGCCAAGGGGTGGAGCTGGAGGCCTTAGCAAGGCAGCTGTTCATGCGAATTGAACAAATCGAAGCCCTGGAGAACGCCAACCTTGAGCAATGGCCTGAAAACGCCTTTGCCGTAGCCCAGGTGCGCCGATTGGCTGGGGCCCTCAACCTTGATGCCGATCAATTGGTTAGCGAATTGCGGCCACTACTTGAGCAAGCTCCTGCCCAGTCGCCCAGCTTGGCTGCCAAAGCGGTGATGGGTGCTTCCAGCAAGCGCCGTGAAAATATGCCAAATAGAGAAGAGGGCACCAAAGATTGGCTAACTACATCCACCAATAAATCTGCTAGCTCATCAAAAACCCAAGGTTTGTTTTGGCTACTGGCTATTGCCCTAGTTGCAGGCCTTGGCAGCATCACTTTTAAGCAACTATCAAATCAGCAAAAACCATTAGCTAAACCGCTCAATCAATCAATCTCCACTCCAACACCAGCAGCTCTGAAACCGCAAAACAAGAAAACTAACATCACTACTTTGCGCATAACCGCCAAGCAGAACGCCTGGCTATCAGTGCGGCAATTGGATGATAAAAAAATCCTTTTTCAGGGAAATTTCAAAGGAAATCGTTTATTCCCACTTGGCAAAGGCTTGGAGCTGCGAGCCGGGCGACCAGATCTAGTGCAGATCCAATTAGGTGACGGCCCCAGTAAAACCTTAGGACCCATCGAGAAAGTTGAATGGTTAAAATTTACGCCACCTGCAACTGCTTCGAAACCTTAGTTGTTGTTAAACTACAACACAAGTTGTAGCCGCAACCATCGCGAAATGCGGCGGCACAACTTTCCAAACTCCAAAGCTCAAGGCTAAGGTCGTCTGCAGGATTTAAAGGTAATAGTTGCAGATTTATAACGCGATCTGTAATAACTAATTTAAAACTATCAATAACAGCTTCCGGCCTGCGATCCATCGCCACGGCAAGGCGCAATAGCAGGGACAGGCTTTCAACAACTTGGCGCTGCGCACGATCTAGCAATAGCCAGCTTTCATGGCGTTTTTTAGGTAGGCTACGGCGGTGATAACGGGCCAATGAAGCAATCACAAGTTGCTCACTTTGTGAATAGCCAAGCAACTCGCCATTATTAATCAAATACCAGGAATGCTTGTGATAACCACTGGTATTTATATGTAAACCGCAACTGTGCAATATTGCTGCCGCCCAAAGCAGTTCACGCTGCTCTGGGCTGAAATTATGGAACCCCGCTTTCGTTTGATCAAATAGTTCCAAGGCATGGCTTGCCACCCGTTCAGCCCGGCCGCCATCCACACCAAATTTGCGCGCTTGATGCCAAACAGTGCGCTGGCGGATTTCACTTTGATATGCAAATCGATCAACAATCAAGCCATGGCGCAACATCCAATCAACGATCAAACCCTCCCTTAGGGCTCGATCGCTAACAACAAATTGATCCATCCCTAGTAGGGCCATGGCGGTTTGCAACACCAGCAAACCAGGCACCAAAATTTCAGCGCGGCGCTCATTAATTCCCGGCAACGCAGCCCGCTGCAGGGGCGTAAGCGGCAATATCCGCTCCACCAAGGCATCCAACTCAGCTTTGCTTACCCTTTTGCCGTGTAAGCGAGCTGAACTGCGGCTTGATTCCGCTTCCAGCAGAGCTGCCACAGCCATGGCGGTGCCACTTGTGGCAACCATCGTTGGGGTTTCGCCTGGTGCCAGCCGGCGCAGCACCTTGTCCACCGATGGCTCTAGGGAGCCTTGGATAAATGCCCGCAAAAAATTCACCCTTTCCCTTTCCAAGGGTTCGCTTTTAACAAAATCCCGTTGCAACCGCACTGCCCCCACCCGAGCACTGGTAAGGGCCCTGGCCTCCTGGGCATCGGCCAAAACCAATTCGGTGGATCCACCACCAATATCCAAAATCAGATGGGGGCGCTCAGCAAAATCCATGCCAGATAGCACCCCCAGATAGATCAAGCGCGCCTCTTCCGTGCCGCTGATCACCTCAAGGTTCAATCCAAGGGTTTCCCTCAATTCCGCCAGAAAGGCAAGGCCATTGGGCGCCTCGCGCATGGCGCTGGTGGCCACCCCAACAATTTCCTCAACCCCATGGCTATGGGCCAGCTCACGGCAATGGCGCAGCGCCAAACGGGTGCGTTCCATCGCCTGGGGCGTTAATTCACCGCTATCGGCATCCCGTTCCCCCAACCTGGTGGTTGATTTTTCCGCTAGAAGCACGGAAAAACTGCACAGCAATGGATCCACTGCCGCTATTACTAGATGGGTGGAATTAGTGCCCAAATCAATGGCTGCAACCCGCCGCATGCCTTCCTTTGGCGACGTGGTTTGTGCTGTCACCGCAGGATCCCGTAGAGCCGTGGCACACTCTCGCATCGCAACACCGCTCTTAGTGGCATCACCCCCTAGTTCCGCTTCTGAGCCAAAACAGTTCGATTGGCCCGCCTGGCTGGAGCTTTTGCGCTGGCAAAAACCCAGCGGGCGTTTGATTTTATTGCTGCCTGCCGGCTGGAGCCTCTGGCTTGAGCGAGCCAAACCAGATGTTTCTTTAGTGGCACTAGTGCTGTTGGGGGGCCTAGCTGTAAGCGGGGCAGGTTGCATCGCCAACGACCTTTGGGATCGCAAGATCGATGCCCAGGTGAGTCGCACCAGTGCCAGACCCCTAGCCAGGGGTGCCCTGGGCCCTGGTTTTGCACTGGTTTTGCTCCTTCTGTGCCTTGGGGTAGCCCTTGCTGTGGTGCTCGCCTTACCGCAGCGTTCCCTCTGCCTTGGCCTTGCCCTAATCAGCTTGCCTTTGGTGTTGATTTATCCCTCAGCTAAGCGCTGGTTTGGCTTTCCTCAGTTGCTTTTAGCCCTTTGCTGGGGTTTTGCGGTGTTAATTCCTTGGGCTGCAGCCCGGGGCAGCCTCACCGGTGGCTTGCCCCTATGGGGTTGCTACGGCGCAACAATTTTTTGGACCTTTGGCTTCGATACGGTTTATGCGATGGCCGATAGGGCCGACGATCAAAGGCTGGGTATACGCAGCAGTGCCCTCAGCCTTGGGCAGCAGGTGGTGCCGGTGGTGGGAATTTGCTATGGGGCCACCTGGCTACTGCTGGTATCAGCGGCCCTTAGCGCCGGCATGGGAGCTGGGTTTTTGCTGCCTGCCCTGCTGGCGGCCTGCGGTTTTATCAGGGAGTGGTGGTTGCTGAAACGGGATGAACAAAACGGCAAACTGCAAAGTGGCAAACATTTTCAACGCCAAGTGCTGCTTGGTGCCCTGTTGCTATTTGCCTTAATCCTTGGCCACTACCCCCAATGAAGGCGCGCATCGTGGCCCCTAGTTCGGCTTTGGGGGAGCTAAAAAATTTGCAGGCGGGCCTAGAGCTGCTGGGCAGCTGGGGCATTCAATTGGAGCTGCCTCAGATCGCGAACCGTCGCTGGGGTTATCTGGCCGGCAGCGATGGCCAAAGGCTGGCCGATTTTGATGCAACAGCTGATTTATGGGCCTGCGCCCGCGGTGGCTGGGGGGCAGCGCGGCTGCTGGAACTTGGCTGGCAGCCACCAGAGGGCTTGCTGTTGGGTTTTTCTGATGTAACCAGTTTGCTTTGGGCCCACCAAGCCAGTGGCAGGCTTGGTGCCCTCCACGGCCCCCTGGTAACAACCCTTGCGGCGGAACCAACCTGGAGCCAAGAGCGGCTGCGGCTACTGCTGCAGGGAGCAGCTGTTCCACCGCTACTTGGTAGGGGCTGGGGCGGCGGCAAGGGGGAGGGCCCGCTATTGGTTGCAAACCTCACGGTTGCCACCCACCTGCTCGGCAGCCGCTGGTGCCCAGATTTAGATGGGGCTGTGTTGATCCTTGAAGACGTGGGGGAAGCGCCCTATCGAATCGATCGCATGCTCACCCATTGGCGCCTCTGCGGCGCCCTGCAGAAATTGGCAGCGATCGGCTTTGGCAGTTTTGAAGGCTGCGATCAAGATTCTGAACAGGGATTTCAACTGGAACAGGTGCTGCAAGAGCGCACCGAAAGCCTTGGCATACCGCGGCTGGCCGGTTTACCCGTGGGCCATGGCAGCGCCAATGCTGTATTGCCGCTTGGCCGCAGGGCCTGCCTTGATGGCGACAGGGGTTTGCTAAGTGTTGCGGCGCCTTAATAAAGCAGCGGCCAACTCCAAATCCAGAGGTGTGGTTACCTTCAAATTGGCAGTGCTTGCCTCTAATACCCGCACCGGTAAGCCCAAGCGCTCAAATAAGGCCGCATCATCAGTTACCTGCCACCCCTCAGCCATTGCCCTTTGATGGGCTGCCCTTAAGGCTGGCAAGGCAAATCCCTGGGGGGTTTGGGCGGCCCAAAGTCCTGAACGCTCAGGGGTGTTACTGATATATCCATCGCTATCCACCTGCTTAATTGTGTCGGTTACAGGCACCGCAGCGATCAAGGCCTCAGCGCCTTGCCTTAAAGCAATCGCACAGCGGTTAAACAGGGCTGGTTCGGCCAGGCAACGGGCACCATCGTGGATCAACACATAGGCAGCTGCGGCAGGTAAAGCCTCAAGCCCCAGGGCCACAGAAGCCTGGCGAGTGGCACCGCCCTGCACCCAAACCACAGGCTTTTGGGGTGCAAGGCTGGCAAGAATGATGTTGATCTCCTGGCGATCCTGCTCCTGACCCACCACCGCCAGCCAACTAATTTCATCACTTTGCAGGGCCGCTTCCAGGGTCCAGGCCAGTAAGGGCCTGCCTTCTAAGGGCAACAACAACTTGTTGCGCTGGTGGCCCATCCGCCGGCCACTGCCGGCAGCAACGATCAGCAGATGCAAGCGTTTCGGAATCAGCTCCATACAATTCGACCATCCCATTACCAGGGTTGGCTCGTTTCTGCTGATGCGTGTGTTGTTTCTCGTCCCTGGTGGGGCCAAAGCCCAGCTGGATGCCCTGCCCCTTGCAGCTCAGGTAGCTGATGGCTTGGCCGCCCAACTGCAGGTGGCTTGCCCAGCAGCGATGGCACCGCTATGGAAATTGCTGCCAGCCATTGAAAAAATATTGCCTTTTGATTTTGATGCCGCCGTATCCCTAGCCGATTGGACCAATCTGCTGGGCAGCGTTAGGGAGCCCGATTTTCAGGCCTGCCTCAACCTTGCCTCCAATTGGCGCCTTGATCTATTACTGAGCCTTAGCCACATACCAGTGAGGGTTGCCCGCGCTGGTTTCTCCGCCACCAGCATTATTTCCAGTGCTGATTTGGTTGATTTTCTTGCACCGCTAGGGCTCAGCCCAAACGCCAAGCCATTTCAACTCAAATTACCCGCCAAAGCCCTTGCCAAAGCCCAGGCTGAATTGCCCCAGGGCGATGGACCGCTTTTGTTGTTAGCCCCTGGCGGTGGCAGTGATGATTGGCCGCAAAGCCAATGGGATGCCCTTACAAATGGGGTGCAACAACATTTGCCCCAAGCCAGGATTTGTGCGTTCTCAGGCCTTAATTTGATCAATCAAGCCGCCCAGGTGGCAAGTGCGGATGTGCTGGTGAGCAGCAACCCAGTGGCAAACCGTCTAGCAGCCCTAACGGGCGTAACCCTTGTTGATTTAGAGCAATTGCGGGGGGATCAATCCTTAAATCAACTAAATCAAGAATCAGTTTTCAAAGCCTTGGGGTTTGCAACGGCAGCTTGAAAAATTCATCAACATGAATTGCCCGGCTATTGGCAGTTATTAAGTTGCTCCATTAAGCCCCCAGTGACAGCAGCAACGGAGTGACTGTTCAGCACCACCACCATCAAACCGCCGAAGCCAGAGCCCTGCAACTGGGCAGCATCGGCAACACCGTTGGCGCTGCTGCGGCCCTGGTGTTCTACCTGCGCTCGGGGTCTGATGCCCTGCTGCTGGATGGGCTCTACACCGCCGTGATGGCCGGGGCTTCAGTGATTGCAGGCGCCGTCAACCGCGCGGCCCTGCAGCCACGAAGCCGCGCCTACCCCTTTGGTGCCTCGGGGCAGGAACCGCTCTACGTGCTGTTCCGCACCCTGGTGGTGCTGGGCATCATCGCGTTCGCGATGGTCTCTGCAGCCGGCAAGGTTCTCACCTACCTGCAGGGCATACCCATTCCGCTAGTGAGGCTCAACGGCCTTGGCTGGTATTTCGGCGCCATGGTGCTGCTCAACCTGTGGCTCTGGCGAGTCTTTGCAGCCAGCTGGAGCGGCAGCGGGCGCAACAGCAACATGCTGCGCGGCATGGCGATCTCGGCCCGTTTTGATGCCCTCATTTCAGCCTGCACCGGCATGGCCTTGTTGGGGTCCCCACTGCTCCTGGGCACGCCGCTGGCCCCCCTGATGCCGATCGCCGATGCCCTGCTGGTGCTGGTGCTGGGTTCGGCGCTGCTGGGTGAACCCATCGCCATTCTCAAGGGCGCCGTTGCCGAGGCAGCAGGATCCAGCCAGTCCATCGCAACGGCAACCCAGACCTACTGCGCCAGCTCCATCGCGCCGATGCTTGCGCAGCAGGATTGTGCGCTCATCGAGCTGGCCATGATTCGCCTGGGGCGCACCGTTACCGCGGTGGCTTACGTGGAGCCGGGCTGCGCCAAAACGGCAACCCAGATCGATGCGCTGCGACTGGCGGTGGAGCAGGAGCTGGTTAGGACGCTTCATGGACCGGTGTTGTGTGAGGTGATCCCCACAGCCGTTCACCCTTACGCTGAGGCGTCGAATTAACGCTCATCCACCGACGCGTCAATGGGATTCCGTTACCTCAACAGGGTTGCTTCTACAGAGAACATCAAGGAGTTTCTGGAACTCGCCGATCTTGCCGCTGGTGGCACTGACGATGCCGGTAACGTCTTTGAGCTGTCGCGCCGGCTCACGGGCAACCCGATGATGTGCTGCCTGCGGCGTTTGCAGCAGGATCCTGATGCTGCGGCGCTGATCCAGTCGCGCCAACTCTGCGCCCCTTACGACGTGGCTGCCATGAAGCAGCTTCCAAAGGGAAGCCTGGGCCATACCTACGCCACGGTAATGGAGGCGTTGGGCTATGACATCGACTTTTTTCCCGATCCAGCCTTCTACAACAACCTCAAGACGGATGGCGACTACGTTAATTACCGCGTCTACGCCACCCACGAC
Organism: Synechococcus sp. Lanier; assembly: GCA_002151525.1. Lineage (GTDB taxonomy): Bacteria > Cyanobacteriota > Cyanobacteriia > PCC-6307 > Cyanobiaceae > Synechococcus_D. The sequence goes on from MWMJ01000035.1 coordinate 9,554, forward strand.
CTGCACCACATCCTCAGCGGCTACAGCCTCGACAACTTCGGTGAGCTTGGTGTGATCAGCATCAGCGTGGGGCAGTTCAGCTTCCCGGGCTTCTCGTTTCTCAACCTGGTGGGGTTAATGCTCAGCTTTTTTGACACCGACAAGGCCGATGAGGACTACGTGAGCATCGAGGAGTACGCCAACAGTATCGGCTACCACTACGACCTGATGACCCAGGGCATGGCGATGGGCATTCGGGCTAAGCCCCTGTTCCCCATGATTTGGGAGGAGCGCATGGCCCAGAACCTCGAAGAGCTGCGCGCCGAACTGGGCATTGAACCGGTTCGTGAAGGGCTTTACAGCTGGTACAGCAATGCGGCGATCATGGCGGCTCTGGCTTGAAGCGATTGGCAACCAGGTAGAGGTGATCCAGGGTGATGCTTGAGCCGATCCTGATCACGGCCTGCGATGCCGCCTGTGCGCCGGGTTCTTTCGACGTTTTTAAAGCCATGGGTGCTACCGCAACTGAGTAGCAATCCACTCTGGATCAGCTGCCATACCCTGCGCCATTGCTTTGCTACGCACCATCCAGGAGCTCCTCGGCCATAGCGACGTGAAGACCACGATGATCTACAAGCATGTGCTCAACCGAGGCCCAGCGGGCGTGACCAGCCCTGTGCTGACTTGGTGAGGTTGGTCAACATAAGCGCTATCGGTACCCAGAAATGGATTTAGGCGCCTTACGAGGACTTTCAAATTGGCGTTAGCCGAATACCTGTCATTAAAGCTGAGCCAGGCAGCTGGGGGTGGCGCCTATGCCCTGTTTTGTTGCTGCGGTGAAGAGAGTGGTTGGTAGGGCATGAATTTCACATTGGAGTGCGAGCAAGAGATTGATGGACGCTGGATCGCAGAGGTTCCTGAACTGCCCGGTGTTCTCTCTTATGGCGACTCGGCTTCAGATGCAATGTCAAAGGCTGAAATATTGGCTCTTCGTGTTATTGCCGACAGACTTGAACACGGCGACTCCGAGCTGCTCTCCAATCCATCGGATGGCGTGTAAAACGCCAGTCTGGCTCTCACAAGACTCTTGCACGTGATGGATTTCCCGATTTTGTTTTTGCATTTCATGATGGTGAGGAGATAGGCCCCAGAATGTTGTCTCGCATTGCAAGGAATACCGGTCTACAGCCAAGTAACCTGTGAGATGCCTATGAAATCGCCTAACACACCCCTCGAGTGGACAGGCCACCGTCGAGTCGGCACTGATCGCCAAATCTCCCTGCCCGCCACTCAGGGGCAGCGTTAGAGCCGCAAAATCATATGCTTCATCAGCATTCAATGTGCTTTTCGAGCACCTGTTCAACTATTTCTGTAAAGGCTCTTTGAATTTCATTTTGAATTTGATATTTAAAATTTGATCGTTCTGCTCTAAGTGGGTTCACAGTGACTGGAGGAAGCGTAAGTGTTGCAGTAGCCTCCTAAAGATTAAGCGCGTAATTCTTTTATACACTGAATTCAAGTATTGCAATTAAAGCGGCTTTGTTAATACTAACGCAATACTCGGCTGATTTCAATATGTCAGCTTAATTCATTTGGCATTATGTACTTTTTGAATGGATCTGGGAGTCATTTTGGTTAGTGGTAAACCGTGTAATGCGAGTGAGCGCTAGGAGATATGTTAAAACAACGCCTAATGTTGTGCCAGGTTCTCGCTATTGCCTGCGGTGTACCACGGGGTAGCAAGAGCCGCTGCATATGGCTCGCATAGCCCTTAAAATAGTTAAACTAAAGCATTCGTACTGATGGCTGGTACAAATAGCGCCCTGGCCTCCACCAACACGGGCCTTGATCGCATCGTCGAATCGATCATGGCAGATCCAGGTCTGCCGGCCAAGATTTCCTCATCCCAGATCAAGGGTGGCGCAATGGCCGCCAATGGTCTCAATGAACTGATCGTTACCGGCATTAAAGCCCTCAACAGCAGCGGAGCCGCTGATGCCAACCCCACCCGGCTGAGCAGCGCTGAGGTGCTCTGGATTAATAAATGGATTCGCAGTAATGCAGACCGCCTCGCCACCTATGTATCCCTACACGGCGATGACGAGAAAGGCGTCGAAACCGGTTACCACTTGGTGCAAAACGATGGTGGCACCACTACCTTGTTCGGCCGCAATGCCATCAACACCATCTTTGATGGCATCTACCACATCGGTTTCGTACTTACGGCCGATGGCCGCTTCCTCAATGAAGACGGCAAAGCCAATGCCAAGGTGAGCGATGTGGCGGAGTGGATAACCTATTACTACGGCGATCCTTCCACCACCGGTACGGGCTTTGATCGGCTCACCGACATGATGCGGCTGGATCCTGGGCTTGCTGTGAAGACTTCTGCTGCGGCAATCAACGACGGCCTGGCCGCCGCGGACGGCATCCTGCACCTCTACGTGGAAGCCATCGCCGCTACCGGCATTAATAACGATGGCTGGATCAGCAAGAACGACCTGCGTTTGATCAACAGCTGGGTTCGAAATAATCGCTACGACCAGTTTTTAGCTCTGCATGGTGATGATGAGAAAGGCGTCGAAACTGGCTTTCATAAGATCCAGAACAATGGCGGCACTACCCAGTTCTTTGGCCGCAATCTGATCAACACGGTGGCCGATGGCATGTTTCACATCGGCTTTGAGATCAGGGGTGAAAACTTCCTCAATGAAGATGGCAATACAAACCAGTCACTCAGCAACGTGTCGTCCTGGGTAAATCATTTCCTCAATGGCAGCAGCTTCACTGTAGGCACCAGTTCTGCCGATGTGCTGGTGGGCAATGATCAACGCGATCAACTGCTGGGCGGCAACGGGGACGACCTGCTGCAGGGATTGGGCGGTTCTGACCTGCTCGATGGCGGCTCTGGTAACGACACCCTCCAAGGCGGCGACGGCGCCGACGTGCTCGATGGTGGCTTTGGTAACGACCTGCTCGATGGCGGCGAAGACGGTGACACGTATCTGGTTAACGGCTCAAATCCAAACCGTGTTGCCGATGTTCCCTATACCTTCCTTGGCTTTGACACCTACGCCGATTCCGGCACCTTGGGCACAGATGTAATCCTTGCCCAGGGCAACGGGCCTGTAGACGTTGGCTTCCGCAACTTCGATTCCAGCAGCGGCATCGAGCAAATCATCAATGACACCAGCAACGGCAATGGCGGCAAAGCCATGTTGCGACTGCTTGGCGACTCCAACAACAACATTCTCAATTTCTCCAGCGTCAGCATCGTCGGCGGCACGGTCACCATCGATGGTGGTGCCGGCAATGACAGCATCACTGGCAGCAGCCTGGCTGATCGCATTGTTGGTGGTGGTGGCCGTGACACGCTGACTGGCGGCAAAGGCGCCGATTGCTTTGACTACAGCAACCTCAACGATGCCCTAATCGGCGGCTCGTCTTCGCAGCCGTTGTTCGAGCGGATCACGGATTTCGTGGTAGGTCAAGACAGTTTTGATCTGGCTGTGACTCCCAAAAACGGTGGCTTAACCATCAACGGCTCACTCTCTGCCCTCACCACATCATCGATCAGCACACTCTTGAACAGCAACATGTTCCTGACAAACGGTGTTGCCACTTTCAGCTATGGAGCACGCCAATTCATCGCCTTCAACGATGCCACCTCTGGTTACAACAGTGCCACGGATGCAATCATTGAAATCACCGGATTCAGTTATGCCAGTGGCTTCACCAACCTGAGCCAGATCAGTTTCGTCTGATCTGGCTAACGCAAGGATTACAGCAGGCAGCCGATGAGCCGTGGCTATGGCCTCAGCCGATCTGGACCCTGACTTGTTCGGGGGTAACGAAATAATCCTGAATTACCGCTCCACTCAAACCAATAACTGGCGCTGCAGTAGGAGGCATTTTATGGAGGAGCACTCAAATTTGTAAAACCCTGCATCAAAGGGGATAAGAAATCGAAAAGCTGCTCCAAAGCTGCTGTTGCCGATGTTGACGCTGCTTTGCTCATTTGTGTTGATGTGGGGCTGGCGCCATTCCTCTGTTAGTAAGTGGTGAAAAGGCTTGTTGGTGATCCCATGCAGCCATTAATCACCTCCCGGTGCTCCAATAACAAGCATGTTCAATACCAAAAGTTGGTAACTACTAATGAGTAGTTCCGTGAGCCTTGCCGATGCATCCCGCTTCTGGCTGCAGCTGGGTTTGGTTAGCTTCGGGGGGCCAGCCGGTCAGATTTCACTATTGCATCGGGAGCTTGTGGAGCGGCGGCGCTGGCTTTCGGAGCAGCGCTACCTGCATGCTCTCAATTACTGCATGTTGCTGCCAGGGCCGGAAGCAATGCAGCTGGCCACCTACCTCGGCTGGCTGATGCATGGCATTCCCGGAGGGCTGATTGCCGGTGGCCTATTTGTGTTGCCCTCGATGTTCGTGCTCACTGCTCTGTCGTTCGTATATGCCATCTGGGGACAACTGCCGCTGCTGGTGTTGGTGTTCGCGGTGCTTAAGCCTGCAGTGCTGGCGATTGTGGTGATGGCGGCCTGGCGGATTGGCAGTCGCACCCTGCGCACGCCATTGCTGGTGGGGCTCGCGATCGCCGGTTTCCTTGCCCTAACCCTGCTCAAGCTGCCCTATCCGCTGCTGGTTATCACAGCCGGTTTGATTGGGCTGCTAGCCGCCCGTTGGCGACCCTCCTTGCTGCTGGTGAGTAAACGCCCCGGGGCCGTATCGAGCAGC
>MWMJ01000036.1:0-13674 GCA_002151525.1 Synechococcus sp. Lanier
AGAAGCCGATCCTGCCGCCGATGTGGAAGGCGGGGATGCCGCAGATAAAATCGCCATTATTGCTGGGCTTGCCTACGGCGGATTAGTTGATCGAGCTGCCATTCCAACGGAAGGCATTAATCAACTACAAATACGCGATATCAACTACGCCCGGGAACTGGGTTTTGTGGTGAAGCTATTGGCTGTAGCTGAACGGCACAGCAGTGATAGCGACGGCACTGAGGTGCTTGATGTGCGTGTTCATCCCACCCTGGTACCCCTTGATCACCCCTTGGCTGGGGTGAATGGCGTTAACAACGCAATCCTGGTGGAAGCTGATCCCGTGGGGAGGGTGATGTTCTATGGCCCTGGAGCCGGCTCCGGACCAACCGCCAGCGCCGTAGTTGCCGACATCCTCAATATTGCCGCAATCCAACAGGTGGCAGGAGCAAAAGCAGGCCTTGATCCCTTGCTCGCTGCCGGCAGTTGGCGTTCCTGCCGGCTAGTGGATAGCACCATCACCCAGCACCGCAATTACGTGCGTTTTCAAACCGCCGACAAGCCAGGTGTGATCGGTCATATCGGTAGTTGTTTTGGCGCTGAGGGTGTGAGCTTGCAATCAATCGTGCAGTTTGAATCAAAAAATGCCGGCGCTGAAATTGTGGTTATTACCCATGTGGTGCAGGAAAGCAATTTCCAGCGAGCCCTGGGAATGATTTTATTGCGGCCTGAGGTGGAAGCTATTACCTGCTGCCTACGTACGCTTTAGCTGAATTGATAACTGGGTTCCCTCACAAAGGCAGTTCACTGTTCAGCTTGAACCTTGCCGGTGGGCTTAGTTAAGGAATGATTCGATCAATCGCGAGAAGCACATGCGACTCCATCAGGGCGATTGCATTCACCTCCGTTGTGATCCCGATCTCTATCAAGTGATCGGAGTAGATGATCGCCAGGGCCGTTGTTGGGTGAGGCGCTGGCCCCTGCAGGCTGAAGGGTCACCCGTTTTTGAGGTTTCGCTAAACATTGTTGCCAGCACCCCAAAGCCATAGGTTGGTGCCGCAAGAGCAAACCACCTTGGTTAGGTTACCCAAAAGCTGGTTTTATATCCCCTTAAGCCTCTTTTTAGGGTTAGCTGGCTGCGCGAAAAAGCAGGAGCACGCACCTCTGGTGGTTGCCAGCTACGGATCGATCGACACGATCGATCCAGCCCAAGCCACCACCTCAAGCGCCATGCAATTAATTGCGGCCCTTGGCGACCCCCTCTATGGCATTAATGCCAGTGGGCAGATCGAACCGCGGCTGGCAGCAGCCATGCCTGAGCTGAGCAACCGGGGCCTTAGGGCTGTGATCCGCTTGCGTCAGGGGGTTCATTTTCATGATGGCAGCGTTTTTAATGCAGAAGCGATGGCATTTAGCCTGCGCCGTTTTATTGCAATCGCCAAACTTAGTTATGTGGTGGGTGATCGCATAACTGGCGTAAATGTGCTCGGACCCTATGAGTTGGAGCTAACCCTGAGGCGTCCCTTTAGCCCCTTAGCCGCACTACTTAGTTCCACCAGCCTCACGCCGGTATCGCCAAAAGCCTATAAAAATCATCAGCGCAGTTTTTTAACGGGCGGCTTCGTTGGCACGGGCCCCTATCAACTCAGTTTCTATAGCCCCCAACTGCAACGGCTCAAACCATTTAATAAATATTGGGGTGCAAAAGCACGAAATAACGGTGTTGCCTTGGTGGGGATGGGCAGTTCCACCACCTTGTTTGGTGCCCTTAATGCCGGTGATGTGGATGTGTTGCTCTCCAGCAGCCTCGAACCAGATCAACAAAGGGCTCTCCACCAAAAGGCCACCCGTGGTGTGCTCAAGGAAGGGGTGGGGCCAGCCCTTGAAATCGGTTATCTGAGTGTGCTCAGTGATCGTCCCCCCTTAAATCGGCTGCGTTTGCGTGAAGCCCTTGCCCTAAGCCTCAATCGCCCCCAGATCAGCGCAAGGGTTAGCGACAACATTCGCGACCCCCTCTATGGCCTGGTGCCGCCAAGCCTGCCCGGTGCCATCGCCGGCTGGCCGCAACAAAACATTCCGGCTGCACGTCATCTGCTTAAACAAGAGGGTTATTGCGGCACTAAACGGCTGGAGTTGAACCTCACCTATCGCTCTAATGTGCCCACCGATCGCCTGTTTGCCCTTACTTGGCAGGAACTGCTAAGCACAAAATTGGCTGATTGCCTCCAGTTGAGTGTTACTGGCATGGAATCCACCACCGCCTATAAACAACTGGGGGATGGCGCTTTTCAACTGATGATGCTGGATTGGTCGGGGGATTATCCCGATCCTGATAACTATCTTGTGCCGTTGCTGGCCTGTAAACGCCCCCAGGGCTATGTGTGCAAAGAAGGTGAAAGTGCGGCCAGCGGAAGTTTTTGGAGTGCCCCAGGGCTACAAGAGCAATTGATCGCCACCGAAGAGATCAGTGGGCCAGAGCGAAAAAAAGCGCTTAGAAGCGTGCAGCAACTGGCCGCCCAAGGGGTTCCCTATCTGCCGATCTGGCTGGTGCGATCAAGGGCATGGGCAAGGCCACCAGTGAGCACACCCCGCTTTGATGGCAGTGGCCGTTTATTGCTAGCTGATCTACACCGCCAGGTGGCAGCAAATTAGTTATGGATCGTGGCAACCAGCTATTGCGATATGTGGGCAGCCGTTTGCTGCTGGCACCGGTGATGTTGTGGTTGATCTCAAGCTTGGTTTTTCTGTTGTTGCGGGTTGCCCCCGGTGATCCGGTAGATGCACTGCTTGGCAGTAGGGCAAGTGAAGCGGCTAGGGAACAATTGCGCCAACAATTGGGATTAAATCAACCACTACCGCTGCAATATCTTGATTTTTTAACTGATTTACTTAAAGGCGATCTCGGCACATCACTTGTGAGTGCAAAACCGGTGCTGAGGATCGTGAGAGATGCCTTGCCGGCAAGTATTGAATTGGGTTTTGTTGCCCTTGTGATCGCTGCCGTGCTGGGTTTAATCGCCGGCTTTAGTGGAATAGCAAAACCAGAGGGAAAGATTGATTTAGCTGGGCGCTTATATGGCATCGGCACCTATGCACTACCAAGTTTTTGGGCTGCCATGGTGTTTCAATTGGTATTTGCAGTGAAGTTGGGCTGGTTTCCTGTGGGGGGGCGTTTCCCTCCCACATTGGTGCCACCAAATGGCAGCGGTTTTTATCTAATAGATGGTATTTTTAGTGGTAATTGGCAAGTTTTTACAGCTGCCCTACGCCATCTAGCCCTTCCTGCATTCACGCTTGGCCTATTACTAAGCGGCATTTTTGATAATGCCCTACGCCTAAATCTGCGGCGGGTGCTCCGTTCCGACTATGTGGAAGCAGCCCGCAGCCGTGGCATCAGCGAAACTCAAGTGGTGTTGCGCCATGGGCTGCCAAATGCTCTATTACCAGTGCTCACAATCGCGGGAATAACAGTGGCATCTTTGGTGGGGGGAGCACTGTTGATCGAAGTGATCTTTTCATGGCCGGGTATTGCCAATCAACTGCAGGAGGCGATCAACAAAAGGGACTATCCGCTCGTGCAAGGAATTGTTGTTGTAGTGGCCACACTTGTGGTGTTGGTGAGCCTGGTGGTTGATGTGCTGGTTGCCATTTTAGATCCGCGCATAAAATTCTAATATTTAACTTCTGTAATTTCTGATAATGGCTGCAATTGTTTTAGCCAACTGCGATCAATCACATAGGCTTGCACTGCACCTTGATTTAACCTACCGAGCAGTGGTGATTGCTTAGCTGCGATGCTAGCAATAAAACTAGCTTGAATATCCAATAGCATTGATTGCACCTGCAGCGGTTCTTTACCAACAAAATCGACACCAAGTTGCATTATTGGCTGTTCCTTTTCAATGCGCACCGCAGAGAAATGACTGGCGCCTTCAATAACAGCTAAACGGTTGCGTTTGTTAGCTAATTGCTGAAATGGAATCAGTTGTTCCCTTAAAGGTGAGGTAACTAAATCAAGGCTTCCACCAATCATCAACACAGGTAAATTAAGAGATTTCAAGCCATCTCGGCCCCACAGCAAACTGCCAAAGCCATTGATCGCCACAACCGCATCGAAACCCCTGGCGGGGTTTGCTACCGGCAGAGCGAGGTTGGTGAGTTGGCATTGCAAGAGATAGGAACTATCGAGCACAGGAATAGCGGCCATCGCTCTTTGACAACGCTGCTCCAAACCTGGCTGCAACTCGGCGCCAGCCCAAAGCAAACCAGCCACAGCACCAAGGGAATGGCCGATCAGCATGAACCGCGGCGGTGTTGGTTGGCTGCCGAAATGAAATTGCTTGGCTTCGATGGCAGCACTAACTGCATCAAGGTCTTGCAATCGCACGGGCAGGCTTTCAATGCCAGGTAAGGCCTGGCGACCCTCCAGCAAGCCCCGCACAGCATCGGCATCACTGCCTTGATGTTGGATAGCAACCACAGGCCAGCCCTGGGCCGCAAGGCCCCGCCCCAGCCAGGCCAATTGTTCAATTGAGCCACCGAGGCCATGGCTGAGCAACAGCCAATGGCTTGCCGCTTGGTTTGATTTTGGCCACCACAACTGCAACGGTATTGATGCTTCGCGGTGGGGTACCAAAAGGCTTTGCCGTTCTGAACTAATTGGCAGCGCAGCAGGCAGTGCCACAACCTCCTCAGGCAAGGGCAGGGCCTTCAATTTGTTTTGCAAACTCACCTGTTGGCGCAATTGCCCCCGTAGCCGCCCCGCCAATTCGATCAGGGCATCTAAATCAAGGCGCAGTTCTGGTGTGGGGGCAGCCCGCAACAGGTTGAGGGTGCTGGAGCCATTGTGTTGTTGTATCAAATTGAGCAGCAATTCGCCGCCATCACCCTGGGGTGGCCGCAGCAACCTCCCCAGCTGTTGCACCAGTTGTTGCCCGGCCCAACTATTTAGCAATGGGCCAATCGAATTACCCTGCAGGGGCAATGGTTGCAGTAGCAATAGGCGAATGTTTTGCTGAGTTTTGGGATCTAAAAGGTTTAACCAAGGTCCCAGTTCAAGGTTATTGCCGGGTTGAAGGGCCCAATCCTCCAGTTGCTGTAGCTCGAGCGGCACCTCTAAACCAGCAACCCTCACGCTTAAACGTTCAGCCGCTACCCCTGGGTGTTGCCATAAGCACAGAAATGCCAACAGCAAGAAAACCTTGCTCGAAGGTTTGTAGAACAGGGTTGGCAGCCGAGGCAGAAACAACAGTGCAACTCGCCAGGTGGTGGCTGCAATTTCCTAGAACCCTACGCCGGGTGGCGCAATTTCGAGGTATTGCAGCTCTAGGGGCTGGGGGAATTTTGTTCCTTGGCCCACTTGTATTCAACCGCGTTGGGCTTAGCAGTAGCCAAATTGGTTTTGCCCTTGCCCTTTCCAGTGTTGTTGGCCTGATGGCCCGCGCTGGCAGTGGCATTTTGCTCGACCGTGGTTTAGCCCTGGGCACGCCACTGCGGCTTGGGGCTGTTTGTTCGATTGGCGCAGATCTAATCCTTTTCCATGCCCATAGTTTCCAAGTTTTTCTCGCAGGTGAATCACTACTCGGTTTGGCGATGGGCTTGTATTGGCCGGCGGCGGAGTTGGCCAGCGCCGAATTCAGCGCGCCCATGCCATCAAGCGAAGGCTTTGCCCTTGCCCGCAGCGCCGATGCTTTTGGAATAGCAACAGGAGCCCTACTGGGGAGTTGCTTGGCCTGGCGCCTGGGGCCTGAGGCATTGAGGCTGATCTACGGGGTTGACATTTCTGGAATGCTGCTCTTTCTGTGGATAACAAGAAAACTCCCAGCCCGGGGGCTGCCGCCAGCACCAGCAAAATTACCCCCCGGGCAAGTAAGAACTTGGTGGGGTCAAACCCTATTGCCTGTTTTGATCGTTTCCCTATTGGGCACAGGCCTACTCACGCTGCAACAAAGCGCCTTGCCGCTGGATCTAGCCAATGGCGGCCTTGCTCGAGCTGGCTTACCGGAAGCTGGCGGTGGCCTGTTAATTGTGTTGCAACTAATGCTGGTTTTAGTGCTGCAATGGCCAGTGGGCCATTGGTTAGCAAGCAAACCAGTGACATTTGGCTTGCGCCTGAGTTTGATTTGTTTTGCTGCCGGCTGCCTGCTGCTTGCCCTATCGGCATTGCATAAGCATGGCTTGCTGTTGCTGGTGCTGGCCCAACCGCTACTGGCCCTTGCCACAGCTGCTTTTTTACCAACGATCACAGAAGCGGTGGTGGAATCGGTGAGCAGCAAAAAGCAAGGTTTGGCCTTGGGTATCTATTCACAAACCTGGGCGATTAGCGGCATTGGCTTGCCACCCCTAGCCGGATTACTGCTGGAGCACCAGGGTCATGGATTGGGGCTTTGGCTGGGAATGGCTGGGTTGTGTGTAGCAGCCTTGGGCTTGGTCCAACCCTCGTGGGGTAAAGGTTCGGTGCCGTATTCCCAATCGTCGTAATCGGGATCGTTGCGAATTTTTTGATGCAGTTCCTTTTGCACCTCAAAATCGTGCAGACCAGTGGTTTCAGATGGCTTTTCGTTTGGGGTATTGGCCATGGGGATACCTTTAAAAAGCTGGTATTTGAGTAAGAGTAGGTCCTATGCAATTGCAACGTCGCCACCGGGAAGCCCATAAAAGCCATCGGGCTGGCTGGTTGCGGGCGGCGGTGTTAGGGGCAAATGATGGCACTATTTCAGTGGCCAGCCTGGTGGTTGGGGTTGCCAGTGCAGGCAGTAAATCAGAAGTGCTGCTAATTACTGCCTTAGCTGGATTGGTGGCTGGAGCTGCATCCATGGCAGCCGGTGAATATGTGTCGGTGCAAAGCCAGGCGGACACAGAAAAAGCAGATCTGGCTAAGGAAGCAGCGGAATTGATATCTGATCCAGAGGGTGAATTAGAGGAACTCAGCTCGATTTACAGATCCCGTGGTTTAGAGGCCAGCCTCGCCAGGGCTGTAGCTGAACAACTCAGCCTTCAAGGGGCCCTAGAAGCCCATGCCCGCGATGAATTAGGCATCAGCGAAACCCTTAGGGCAAGGCCTTTGCAGGCAGCTTTTGCATCAGCAGTGGCCTTTGGCTTGGGTGCACTGGTGCCATTGCTGGCGATATTGCTAGCCCCAGCTAGCAAGGTGGTGCCCTTCACGGTGTTGCTTTCACTTGGCAGCCTTTTGATATTTGGTGGCATGGCCGCAGCGGCAGGTGGGGCATCTGTGCGTCGAGGCGCCCTGCGGATGGTGATCTGGGGCGCCATTGCCATGGGGCTCACCTCAGCGGCCGGCCATTTATTTGGCGTGAAACTGTAAAAAACGCATCAGAAACAACCTAAATCAACCTATACATTTACAATCGCAAAACTTTAGGTTAAACATTTAGCTAAACATTTAGTTAAACATTTAGCTAAACATTAAACAAAAACTCCATCACATCACCTTCTGCCACCACATATTCCTTACCTTCACTGCGCAACCAACCCTTGGCCTTGGCCTCTGCAAGGGAACCTGCTTCTAGCAATTGGCTATAGCCGATTGTTTGAGCGCGGATGAAACCCCGTTCAAAATCAGTGTGGATCACCCCAGCTGCTTGCGGTGCCGTCATGCCTGCTTTGATGGTCCAAGCGCGGGTTTCTTTTTCACCTGTGGTGAAATAGGTGCGAAGGCCGAGGAGTTGATAGGTGGCGCTAATCAAACTGCTTAATCCTCCTTCACTAACGCCCAAACCCTCTAGGTAATCATTGCGTTCATCCTCGCCAAGTTCAACCAGTTCCGCTTCAACTTGAGCACTTACTTTTACAGTTTGAGCAGCTTCTTTTTTTGCTAATTCAGCAACCGCATCAACAAATGGATTGCCGCCCGCCAGGTGATCTTCACTTACATTTGCCGCATAAATAATCGGCTTTCCAGTTAATAAACCAAGTGGTTTAATCATAAGATACTCCTCACTATTTATATTTAAATTACGCGCAGCGCCTCCACCATCAAGTTCCACGCCAATGCGGGCGAGTAAATCATCTTCTAGCTGGGCTTCCTTACTGGTGCGCAGTTGCTTTTTTAAACGCTCTCGCCGTTTATCAATTTGAGCAACATCCGCAAGAGCAAGCTCCAAATTAATTACTTCTGCATCACGCACCGGGTCAACGGAACCACTCACATGGATCACATCGTTGTCTTCAAAGCAACGCACCACATGAACAATGGCATCCACCTCGCGGATATTGGCCAAAAACTTATTACCTAACCCCTCCCCCTGGCTGGCCCCCGCCACTAAGCCAGCGATATCAACAAATTCCACCCTGGTGGGCACCACATCTTTTGAATTGGATAGCTGCCGCAATTGCTCAAGCCTTTGATCTGGCACCGCCACAGTGCCCACATTGGGCTCGATCGTGCAAAACGGGAAATTGGCCGCCTGAGCTTGGGCATTGGCCACAAGGGCATTAAAAAGGGTGGATTTGCCCACATTGGGCAGCCCCACGATTCCGGCTTTCAGCATTGATTCAATCTAGTGTGGGGGGCCGCACTCGCCACTGCTGGCAAATTCATCAAGAATGCTTGCAGATCGATGCTCAGCCATCAGTAAAACCACCTCAACCCAATCCCCGCCACCCCTACTGCTGCGGTGGTGGCCAGCAATATTGCTATTGGCGCTGCTGGGCAGCGGCAGTGGCTTTTTAGTATTGCAGCTGCTTAAGGGCCCAAAGCGCAACATCACCCCTTACACAACCGAAGTGCGCCAGGGGGGCCTGGCTGGGATAATCACAGCCAGCGGCGAAATAGAAGCGCAGCAAAGGGTAAATGTAAGCCCTAAAAAACAGGGTCAATTATTAGAACTTTATGTTGATGAGGGCGATGTAGTTAAAGCTGGCCAACCATTGGCCCGCATGGATCCCAGCGACATCCGCAACCGCTTAGAGGAACTCCAAGCCCAAATTGATTCAGCAAAAGTTGATCTAAATCGCAGCCGTAGTGAATACGAACGCCGGCGTTCATTGTTTAGTTATGGTGCCATTAGTGGCGACGACATCAGCCGCTATAAAGCTGCCTACGAAAGCAGCCAAGCCCTTTACAATGCCGCCCGCCAACGCTTAGCGCAAAGATCGGTTGAATCTGGCGATTTAGTTGTTCGCGCTCCATTTGCAGGCACTATCACCAACCGCTACGCAGATCCCGGCTCCTACGTAACCCCCACCACCGCTGCCAGCGCAACAGCAGGAGCCACCAGCTCTTCGATTGTTGAATTGGCCTCTGGTTTACAAGTAAATGCCAAGGTGCCTGAAAGTGATATCGGCCGCATTAAATATGGGCAAGCTGCCAGCATTCGCGTTGATGCATTTCCAGACAAACGTTTTGAAGCTAAAGTGCAACGCATCTCACCTCGCACGGAAAAAAGCAGCAACGTAACAACTGTAAAAGTTGAATTAGGTTTACTAAATCCACCACCAAATACCCTACGCATCGGCATGACTGCCGATATAGATTTTGATGCGGGCCGCCTGCCGCCAAAACCCCTGGTACCCACAGTTGCAATCGTAACTGAAAACGGCAAACCAGGCCTGCTGGTGCCAGGTCCTGGCAATCAACCGCGCTTTCAAGAGGTAAGCCTTGGCAGTAGCAGTGGCCGCAACACTCAAATACTTAGTGGAATAAAAGCAGGCGAGAGGGTATTTATAGATTTACCACCGTGGGCAAAGAAACGCAAAGAGAACTAAATAAATATGCTTCCCCTTCTCAAAAATTCCAACACTGCTGGATGAGGAGAAGGGAAAAAACCTCCTGGATGTGATTTGCTTAAGCCAATGAAGCTAGATAAGCCGCGCTAGCTGCAACGATTCGTTCACTGGCCTTGCCATCACCAAAGGGGTTGTGGGCCATGGCCATTGCTTCATAGGCAGCCTTGTTTTCAAGCAACAGGCAGGTTTCAGCTTCTATCGCTTCAGTGGAAGTGCCAATCAACTTGGCCGTGCCTGCCTCAACCGCTTCGGGCCTTTCAGTGGTGCGCCTTAAAACAAGCACTGGTTTCCCTAAAGATGGAGCTTCTTCTTGCAAACCACCTGAATCTGTAAGTAATAATGTGCAACCACGAATTGCAGCCACCAAGCGGTCGTAATCAAGCGGTTCGGTGAGAAATACGCGCGGATGATCACCAAGCCATTCCTGCAATGGTTCCCGCACCGTTGGATTTTTATGTAAAGGCAATAGCAATGCCGTATCGGGGTGGCGTTCCAGCACCTTTAAGAAACCCATGGCGATGTGTTTTAGGGGCGCTCCCCAATTTTCGCGCCGGTGCACTGTGGCGAGAATCACCCGGTATTTTTGCCAATCAAGGCCCGGCACATCACAACGGGGTGCGGCAGCTGCCATCAACAACAAAGCATCAATAACTGTGTTGCCAGTGGTGTGTATTTCCCCCACCACACCTGATGCCTGCAGATTTTTGGCCGATTCAGTTGTTGGTGCGAAATGCAACTGAGCCACCTGGGAAATTAAGCGCCGGTTGGCCTCCTCAGGGAATGGATCGAACAAATTATTGGTGCGCAGGCCAGCTTCCACATGGCCAACTGGGATTTGATCGTAAAAAGCAGCAAGGGCTGCAGCAAAGGCTGTGGTGGTATCTCCCTGCACCAGCACCAAATCGGGGCGGTTTTCACCAAATTCAAGCCTTAAACCCTCGAGGGCAGCGCAGGTTACGTGGGTGAGGGTTTGCCTAGGCGTCATCAATTCCAAATCCCGTTGGGCTTGCAGTTGAAACAACTGCATCACCTGGGCAACCATCTCCTTGTGCTGGCCGGTTAAAACAACCCTGGTTTCAAATAGTGGCGACGCCTGGAAGGCCAAAATTACCGGTGCCAATTTGATGGCTTCCGGTCTGGTGCCTAGCACCAGAGTGACGCGCGGTAAGGAAGCCAAGGGCAAATAACAAGCAGGTTGATCCTAAAGAGCCCTAGGTGGTGGCACCTCCTAGGCAGTGGCAATTAAACGCCAAACCACCAAAGCACCAAGGCCAAGGGAAAGGCCAAGCATTGCCAAACGGCCATTCCAAATCTCGGCTTGGGGGGTGAAACCACGGCGCCAAGCATTCAACTCAGTTCGATCAAGCTGGTTAGTGGGGGCCATGGAAAAGCGAAATTAATTTGGAAATATTAAATGATTTTTTTAGTTAAAAAGGCGCAGCTCCATAAAGCTTGTGGGCTTTTGCCAGGGGCCAGCGGGGCGCTACGCCAAGATTTAAGGCTGAACTTTGCCCAAGTTGCAGGCGTTTGCAGGCAGCTAAACCAATCATCGCTGCGTTATCGGTGCACCAGGCCAGGGGGGCTAAATGCAAATTGAGGCTCGCGGCAACACATGCCCCAGTTAGTTGGCGCCGCAACTCCCCATTAGCCGACACCCCACCAACCACCACTAAGCCAGGCAAACCCTGATCAATGGCGCAGCGCACACTGCGTTCCACCAAAACTTTGCACACCACCTGCTGAAAAGAGGCGGCTAGATCCGCCACCGGCAAAGGCTTACCAGCGCTTTGCCAGCGCTGCACCTCCCGTAGCACTGCGGTTTTTAGGCCGCTAAAGCTGAAGTCGTAGGGGTGTATGCCCCCTTCCGGCAGGGAGATCCGCCCTGGCGGGAAACGAAAGCGCAGCGGATCGCCGCCACGGGCGGCAATTTCAAGGGCAGGTCCCCCTGGATAGGCCAAACCGAGCAGGCGGGCAACTTTGTCGAAAGCTTCTCCAGCCGCATCATCACGGCTGCCGGCTAGGCGTTCGTAATTACCAAACGACCTCAGCGCTATTAATTCGGTGTGGCCGCCACTTACCAGGAGCACCATCAAGGGCGGTTCAGGGGCTGGGTTGCCACTCAGCGCCGAACAAAGGTGACCTTCTAAGTGGTGAATGCCGATAAACGGCACCCCAGCCAATTGGGCCAAGCAGCGCCCCGTAACGGATCCCACCATCAGGGCCCCTAAAAGGCCTGGTGCCACAGTGGCCGCCACGCCATCGAGGCTGCTCAACCCAATCTGGGCTTTTGTTAATGCGCTTTCAACTAAATGGGGTAGTGCCTCCACATGGCGGCGGGAGGCAAGTTCCGGTACCACCCCACCAAATAGGGCGTGTTCCTCCACCTGGCTTGCCACTTCACTGCTGAGAACTAGGCCGTTTTGCACCACCGCGGCCGCAGACTCGTCACAACTTGTTTCGAGGGCAAGAACCGTTGGCATTAGGGGGAGTAACCACAACTAATCTGCTGGCAGCAACCGCAGAGCGGGCCTGCCCATCATGCGCATCATGCAACAACTGATCTCAAAAGCCTTTTCAAAAGTATTTGCCGTGGCTCTCTGCGGCTATCTGCTTTTGGGTTTTGCCCCATTGGCCCATGCGAGCCTGTCCGGTCTCACCCCTTGCAGTGAGAACGTTCGCTTTCAATCAAGGGCAAAAACCGCCAAAACCGCTTCGGCCCAAGCTCGCTTCGAGCGCTATGGCCAGGCCCTTTGCGGCAGCGATGGTTTACCCCACCTGGTAGTGGATGGCCGCTGGAGCCACGCCGGTGATTTCATGCTTCCCGGCATCGCTTTCCTCTACATCACCGGCTGCATTGGCTGGGCTGGCCGCTCCTATATCCAGGCCGTTAAGGGCAAAGACGCGAACATGAAGGAGATCCAGATCGACCTTCCCATCGCCCTCAAGTGCACCCTTGATGCCGCCAAGTGGCCCCTGGCTGCTTTTGCTGAACTAACTTCCAACAAACTTACGGAAAATGACAGCAAAGTAACCGTTTCGCCCCGCTGAATATCAAAGAAAACAGCATCCAAAACACCTTTCATTTAGCAGCCACAAAATTTAGCCACAAACCATGAAAAAGTTTCTCACCACCGCCCCAGTATTTGCCGCATTTTGGTTCACAATCACTGCCGTAATAATGATTGAATTCAATCATTTATTTCCGGATATGTTGTTTGTTCCTGGCTAAACCCCATCAGCAACTCTATTTGAGCTAGGGCATCAGCTAATTCGTTGTTTTCCACCACTGCATCGAATTCAATCTCAGCCTTTAATTCTTGCTCGGCCCTAGCCAAACGCCGCTGGATTGCCTCCTCCTGTTCTGTACCCCTTCCCCTAATCCTTGCTTCAAGCACCGCCATCGATGGTGGTTTTAGGAAGATTTGAAAAGCCTGGGGGAAAGATTTGCGCACTTGGCGGGCGCCTTCTAATTCAATTTCCAATAACACCGGTGCACCAGCAGCAAGCCGTTGCTCCACAGGTTCCCTTGGTGTGCCGTAGCAGTTGCCGGCAAATTCAGCCCACTCCAAGAGGCCGCCGCTTGCCACGAGCGCTTTAAAAGCAGCGCTGCTTTTAAAAAAGTAATCAATTCCATCCACTTCCCCCTGCCTGGCCAATCGAGTGGTGGCTGAAACGGAAAGCCATAGCTGGGGATATTTCATACGAAGCGCCTTCACCAAAGTGCCCTTACCCACTCCACTGGGGCCGCTCAACACCGTGAGCCTGGGTTGCTGCAAGTTCATTCGCTGCTAATCCTTTCGGGTATTGACGCTTGGCGAAACTAAGGCCATGCAACCCCAAGACACCACCTGCCTAAAAGCAGTGGTAACTGAACTGCAGCCGCTGCTGCTGCCAGCCCGCTTTGAAAAGGCCCAACAACCTTGCCCTGGCGCCGTGCAGCTTGGTTTT
>MWMJ01000037.1:0-13613 GCA_002151525.1 Synechococcus sp. Lanier
CCCACAAAGTGAAGCAACTGCTCGGGGTTGGTGAGGCGCGCAAAAGCGCGTAACAAACGGGCCAAATTTTTATGGGGATCATGGCGGCCAAGCACTAGTAGGAATGGTTGGCGTTGCAATGCCATCGGCCTCAGTAGGCCTTGAGAGAAGCCCAAGCGCAGCACAGATAACTGCCGCAGGGGAACTCTCAAGCGGCCGTGCACCTCCCTTGCTGTTGCCTCTGAATTGCACAACACATGGCGGGCCCGGTGCAACACCAAAGGCACATATGCCAGGTGATAAGCCAAAAGTGGCGAGGGCTGGGGGTAGCGCAGGGGCAATAAATCATGGGCTAGAACCACCGTTGGCACCCCAATTGCCAACGGTGCCTCAGGCAAAGGGGATAGCACTAGGGGTGCGCCACTAGCTCTCCAGAGCTTGGGCAATTGCAATTGGGTCCAGAGCAGTCGCCGCAGATGGCCCCTCGAGCCATGGTTGGGGGAAAGCCCTTTAGGCCAAACGGCTGGAAACTTTCCCGGCTCGAGGGCAGCGGCCAGATCCCTTGCCACAACTCCAATTCCCGTGGGCTTTTCACCCATATAACTGCCGTTGAACAGCGCCAGGGGAGTGCTCATCCCTGCCAGCCTGTCATAGGTATGGTGCGAGGTGAGGGGCTTATGCCAGCATCAAAGCGCGTACTTCCTATGCATATGGCGCTTCAACTCGGCGACACCGTTCCCAATTTCACCCAAGATTCCCAGCTGGGATCGATCAATCTCTACGACTTTGCAGAGGGCAGCTGGGTGGTGCTGTTTTCTCACCCTGCCGACTACACCCCTGTTTGCACCACCGAATTGGGTGAGGTGGCAAAACTGAGGCCTGAGTGGGAGAAGCGCAATGTAAAAACGATTGCTTTAAGTGTTGATTCCGCCGAAAGCCATAAGGGCTGGATTGCTGATATCAACGAAACCCAATGCACCTTGGTGGATTACCCCATCCTTGCCGACGCCGATAAAAGCGTTAGCGATCTATATGGAATGATCCATCCAAATGCGCTCAACAACCTCACAGTTAGGTCGGTTTTTATCATCGACCCAAACAAAAAACTACGTTTACAAATCACCTATCCCGCCAGTACTGGCCGCAATTTCCAAGAGATCCTGCGGGTGATTGATTCGCTCCAACTCACCGACAATCATCAGGTGGCCACACCTGTTAATTGGTGCGATGGCGACGACTGCGTAGTGGTGCCGTCAATCCCAACTGAGGAAGCAAGGGCCAAATTCCCTAAGGGCGTAACAGAGATCAAGCCCTACCTGCGCACAACCCCCCAACCCAACCGCTGAGATGGGCCTAACGGTGCTGGGCCTGATGAGTGGCACCAGCGCCGATGGGGTTGATGGTGTGCTGGTGCGCTTCTGGGGCCGCGTCAACAAACCGCAATGGCAACTGCTGAGCAGTGGCCATCACCCCTACCCAATAGAGCTACAAGAGCAAATAATCGCTGCTGGGCAGGGGCAACCCCTCTCAGCAGCTTCTTTTTTGCAACTTGAACAGGAAATTACAAACGCCCAGGCGATTTGCGCCCGCTTAACCGACCCTTCAAGCCGGGCTCAACTGGTGGGCTGCCATGGGCAAACCCTTTGGCATCAACCTCCCCAGGGGGAATGCCTGGGGGCCAGCTGGCAATGCCTCAATGCAGCGAGGTTGGCGGAAATCCTTCAACGGCCGGTAGTGAGCAATTTCCGTGCTGCCGACTTAGCCCGGGGAGGCCATGGCGCCCCATTGGTGCCAACTACAGACAGGGCATTAATTCCAAGCATTGGCGGTTGGCGCGGCGTATTGAATCTTGGCGGGATTGCAAATATCACCCTTCTGCCGCCGGCCCAGGGGCCCGATCAAGCCATGGCGCTGCAGGGTTGGGATTGCGGCCCGGCAAACAGCCTGATCGACCTGGCTGTCGTATTTTTTAGCTGCGGCGCCAAAAAATACGACAGCGATGGCAGTTGGGCTCTAGCCGGGGAAGTTAACGAGCCCATAGTGCAGGAATGGCTAACTGAGCCCTATTTCAAACAGCCTCCACCAAAGTCCACAGGCAGAGAACTTTTTGGCCGCCAAAATTTGGAGCAACGGCTTAAACAACTTGAACAAGTGGGGGTGAGCGCCGCTGAAGACGTCATCGCCACCCTCACAGCCTTTAGCGCTGCAGCTGTGGCCGTTGACCTGGCAAGGGGGGTGAAGCCATTGGAGCTGCTGGTTTCCGGTGGAGGTTGTCGCAATCAAGCCTTGATGTTGCAACTGCAAAAGCGCTGCCCTGGAGTGTGGGTAAGACCGCTAGCAGAGCTAGGCATCCCCGATCAGCAGAGGGAGGCGCTTGCCTTTGCTCTATTGGCTTGGTGGCGGCAGCGGGGTGTAGCAGCTGGCTTGCCATCGGTTACGGGTGCTAGGCGCCAGGGGCCATTGGGGGCAGTTGTGCACCCCTAAGGCGAATTCGCCTGGGTCTACCACGCAGCCGTGGTGCTGGTCCCTGCTGCTGGCGTTCCAGCTGGCTGCGCAGAAGCTCACTGTTGCTTGGGCGGGGTTGGCGCCGCTCTAACCCCTGCTGAATCAAAACCTTGGCCATGTTGCTAACCGTGCGGCTATCAGCCTCCGCCGCGGCAGCAAGGCTCTGCCATAGGCCTTCAGGCAAAACCACCTGAATGCGGGGGGACTTGGATTTTCCACTGCTGGAGGCTTGGCGGGTGGCCACAGGAAGGAACCCAATGTCTGCGACACCCACAAGTGTAGTAAGAGTGTCATGGGTAGTATCCCACACTATAGTTGGGTTTCGCTTTTCATCCAGAGGCATGTCCGCCCATGGCCCCATCCCCCCAAAAGAGCGATGTGCTGGTATCTGCCGTAATCAGCACCTACCTGCTCACCCACCTGCACCACGTGCTGCAAAAGGCCGAATACGGCGCCAACCAAGAGGGACGCAGCGCCATGGCCTGCAATTACGCCCAGCTGCGCAAGGTACTTTGCCTTGATGCCCGCACCATGGAAGATGCCTCAGCGGTGGAAAGCCCCGAGGAAATGGCCGCATGAGATTGGCTCAAAAATGCCCCATTGATAAGCCCTACTAATCAATAGTTGTTTTCCCCAATTCCGATTGCTTTTCCCAGGGGCGCCATGGGCTTTTCCCCAGGCCAAAGGCAAAATGGCCTGTTCCTGGCAGTTAGCTGGGGAAATAAATGCGCCAAGCAGCTTGGCCCTTGACGGGGGGAGACTGGGCGAGGCCGGCCCACGGCCCCCGAAGCAATCTCCAAAACAACTCAGCCATGGCAATCGATCTCAGCCCCTAGATCGGGTAGACAGCAAGGCGACTCCCAACTTTGACGAATCGCTTTTCCCGTGGCGTACTGGTGCACCTCTTGAGCCCAACCGTTGGTCCAGCGTTCCGCCACAACCTTGAAAGCAGAGGAATATCAGGTGAGTTTTCAAACGCCTCTGCCAGGTCCTCTGTTTGAGGCCATGGCCAAATTCATTGATCTACATCCCCAATGGGATCAGTACCGCCTGTTGCAAGCTGCCCTTGCTGGTTTTCTGTTGCAACAGGGAGAACACAAGCGCGAACAGCAAAGGGAACTCACACGCCGCTACGTGGGCTGCATGTTTGGCAGCCTTAATCAGCTTTAGTTTGCCCTTGGCAAGGGTTTTGGATTTTCTTTTTGATTTGGTTTTGCTATCGGTTCTGAAATGTTCATTGGTTTTTGGCTATCACCCTGGGCCCAACTAAAGAAAAGCCAATAGCTCACTATGGCTAAACCAGCTGCTACCACAAGGGCAGTTACCTGTTCCAAGCGCTTGAGCATCGATGCCACTGCTTTCAGCAGCCACAGGAAGTTAAGGGAGTCTGCCTTGCCCCGCGCTTGGTAAGGTCTGGCCATTGGTGAACAGGCAATGCTGAGGCTGGAGAGGGTCTGCAAGATCTATCCCACCGGCGAGGTGCTGCGGGATGTGACCTGGGAGGTAAAAGCCGGCGACAGGATCGGCCTAGTTGGTGTGAATGGAGCTGGCAAATCAACCCAGCTGCGCATCATTGCCGGCTTGGAAGAACCAACCAGCGGCTCAGTTATCAAGCAGGGTGATCCCCGTATTGTTTATTTACAGCAAGAATTTGATGTAAATCTGCACCGCACCGTGAGGCAAGAGCTTTTTCAAGCCTTTGGCGAGGCGGCAGAAGTACTAAACGAACAAACTGCCGTGGAGCAGGCAATGGCCTCAGAGGAGGCGGCCGAATGCCCCGTGCATTTGGATGGGTTAATCGAAAAGTTGGGCGCTTTGCAAAACCGTTTTGAGGCCCTCCACGGCTATGAACTAGATGCGCGCATAGATAAGTTGTTACCTACGATTGGATTTAGCGCCGTTGGAGCTGAAGCGCTTGTTGGCGACTACTCGGGCGGCTGGCAGATGCGTATTGCCCTTGGCAAAATCCTTTTACAAGAGCCCGATCTGCTGCTGCTTGATGAACCCACAAACCACCTTGATGTTGAAACGATTCAATGGCTTGAAACCTATTTGCGCGAGCAAACTGTTCCCCAGGTAGTTATTAGCCACGACCGTGCTTTTCTCGACCGTGTATGCAATCAAATTGTTGAAACAGAGCGGGGGGTTTCCCGCTGTTATTTGGGTAATTACAGCGAACACCTCGAGCAAAAACGCCTAGGGCTAGAGGCAAGCCAATCCGCCTTTGAACGCCAACAAAAAGAACTGGCGAGTCAACAGGCATACATTGATCGATTTAGGGCCAGCGCCACCAGATCAACCCAGGCAAAAAGCCGCGAAAAGTTACTTGAAAAAGTAGATCGACTTGATGCACCAATTGAAGGCGTTAGCGGCCCCCGCTTCCAATTTCCCCCGGCCCCCCGCAGCGGCCGTCAAATTGCAGTTATCGAGAATCTCACCCATAGCTATGGAAACAATATTTTGTTTCTTGGCGCAAACCTTGAGGTGGAGCGGGGGGATCGCATCGCCTTTGTGGGCCCCAATGGCGCAGGCAAGTCCACCCTGCTGCGCTTAATTATGGGCAGCGAGAAACCGGATGAAGGTTCAGCTCGTTTAGGTGAGCACAACGTTATTGCCGGCTATTTCGAGCAAAACCAAGCAGAAGCCCTCGATCTCACTAAAACCGTTATCGACACGCTGTTTGAAGCAGTTCCAGATTGGACCCAAACCCAAGTGAGATCCCTGCTTGGAAGCTTTTGCTTTAGCAATGAGGCGGTATTCAAAGAGGTGGGCAAGCTTTCCGGTGGCGAGAAAGCGCGCCTCGCCCTGGCCTTAATGCTGCTGAGTCCCTGCAATCTGCTCGTGCTAGATGAGCCCACCAACCACCTGGATATTCCCGCCAAACAAATGCTGGAATCAGCCTTGCAGGAATACGAAGGCGCAGCTCTGATCGTTAGCCACGACCGCTATTTCCTCGCCCAGGTTGCCAACAAGATTGTTGAGATTAAAGATGGGGAATTACTGCTTTATCGAGGCGACTACGCCTACTACCAACAGAAAAAGCAAGAGGAGCTCGAACTGCTGCAAACCAGCGAAGCGGAGGCTGAGAAAGAAGCCAAAAGAGCCGCCAACCGGCTCAAGCAAAAAAGCAAGGCCGAAAGCCGGCGAAAAAGGCCCGGTTAAAAAACCAGTCAATTCTCAAGTGGGGAAATGCCCACAGCAATAGGCGCCAAGGCTCCACACCTGGGGTGAGCATTTGAGGTTTCACCAGCTGTGGAGGTTCTACTCAACAGGTATGGGGAAGAGTAAAAAAACATGTGTTGCCCATGGGCTCTGGAGGTGCTCAATTGCAGTTGAAACAAAGTTTTTTGGGACCATGGCCTCCCCTTTCGCCAGGACTCAACAGAAGCTGCGCAAGCAATGGGCCAGCGATGCCCAAATAGTTGAATGCCGCCTGGTCCAAAACCTGGGGGAGATCCGTGGTTTAGCTGTGAAGCGAGGGGCCCTCAGCCGCTACAAATTCAACCTCGCCAGCGACACCCTCACCCTCACACCAGTTTTAAAGGCTTTTTCCTGGGAGCGGGGTAGCACTTCAACACGCAACTTCACAGTTGCCTAGGCAACAAAACTCATTTTTGTAGACCAAGCAGATTGGTGTTCATACGCTGACTGAACCACCGCGAAGTACCCCCGCGTGACTCAGTTCAACCAAATCAACGCCACCAATGGCCAAGCCTGGGATGCAGTGGAGGCATATTTTCAATGCATCACCGAATGCTCCCTAGAGGATGGCGCCTGCATTACCCGTTGCGTTGAGGATCTACGCGAAGGAGGAGAAGACTCAGAAACGCAAACCCGCTAGGCAGCCCAGCCGCGCAACCTACTGAAATAGTTCTTAAGATTATTCCAGTTCAGTTGAAACCATGGAGAACGCCCTGGGCCTCAGCCTTGGCCAAAAATTCGAAGTGGAACGCATCAGCCGTGCCATCGATTCAGAGGTAGATCCCACGGTGCTGCGCGGCATTGCCAAGCAGCTTTTAAACGCTTGGCAAACTCAAAAGGCTGCTACCACTTGGGTAATTAAACAACAAATCTCCTTGGATTCCAACATCTAAACAAGTTATCAATTTATGAGGAGTAACCTAATAGGAGTTACTTGCTCAATGGCAACCAGATCAATTTTTGATTTGGTTGATTTACTCCCCGAAATTCCTGCTTAATTGCATCAGCATCTTTATCACGCCCTGCGTATAACAGTTTATTTATTTGCGCCTGATTCCAGGCAATGGTTGCAGCCAGGGTAAGGGATTGAGATAGTTTCAAGCGCTTTTCCAAGGCTGCTTTTGAGATTTTGGAAACAATAATCCGAAATTTGTATTTCTAAGGCTTAATGCTTTGAGCCATTTCAACTGGCACAAGGGAAAAGGAAATGGTTTTACCATCACGCTGAGCCTGCACCAGAAGCGGTTGACCCACTCCTGTTTCCTCTACTGCTTTTAGGAATTGGGAAGGGTCTTTAATTACAAGCCCCGCTGCCTTGGTAATCAAATCACCGGTTTGCAAACCCACTCGAGCCGCTGGCCCACCAGGCAGTAGCGAGGCAACCCTGGCGCCACGAGGATCTGCTTGAAGCACTAAACCAACCATGGCATGGCTAGCCCTGCCGTTTTTAATGATTTGATCTGCAATATTTCTGGCGCGATTTATCGGTATGGAAAAGCCCAATCCAGCCCCTGGGCCAGAGCGAACCAGAGCATTTATTCCCACCACTTCACCATCGGCGTTTAGCAGTGGCCCCCCTGAATTACCTGGGTTTATTGCTGCATCAGTTTGAATTAAATCAAGCCTCTTATCGGTAATCCCAAGTTTGCTGGCATTGCGATTTGTGCTGCTAATAATCCCTAACGTAACCGTGTTATCTAGTCCAAACGGATTACCAACGGCGATTGCCCAATCACCCACCTGCACCGCATCGGAATTACCAAGGGGGGCTACGGGCAACCGCGAACCTGAGCTAACCCTCACAACGGCAAGATCGGTGATCGGATCGCTACCAACAACGGACCCCTCCAAGCTGCGGCCATCTACCAGCACCACCGTTACGCGGCTACTACCATCAACCACATGGGCGTTGGTGAGGATCAAGCCTTCCGGTTGAAAAATAACCCCAGTCCCTTGACCCCTTTCGGTGCGCTGGCTTGGCATACCAATGCCTGGCACTCCAAAAAATTGCCGAAACAATGGATCCATCAACAGCATTTGGGGCATTCGCCCTGGGTTGCTAGTTACGGTGCGTTCGGTGTCGATTCGAACCACCGCGGGGCCAGCCCGGCGCACGGCATCAACCACAAACGAACTGCGGCTTTGGCCAAGGGCAGCGCCGGGCCCGGAAATTAATAGCGATATCGCCAGTATTGATAGGGGCTTAGCCAAGGTCATGCCGCAGTTGCAAGCCAACTCCCATAATGGTTGTATTCAGATTGATAGCAAGGTGAATCAGCTTTTCCCATTGCTATACCTCAGCTGCTTGGTTGTTCTACTCTGGCAGGCCTTTCGCGTTATGGGCAAGGGCTTCATCAGCTCCCAGAAACAACCTCAAATAGCTATTCATCCTGAGATGCTTGATAAAAATGGCAATCTCACCACAGAAGAGCTGCTTACCGTGCGCTTCAGCGGAGATAACGAACCGCTTCGGGCCGACGATCGCGCAAGCTAGTAGAAACAGATAACCAAGAACCGATGCAAGCCGGAGCAACTCAGGTGGATCAGCGCACAAAAGTAGTGGCAGCCGTCCTTAAGGCGATAAAGCTACCGCCCAGATTTCGACTGCATATGGTGAAAGACGACCCCGTGCGTTTAGAGCTAACCATTACCCCCGCCTATGGCAAAGATCCAATCTTGGTGGGCCTAGTGGAATCCCAAGATCTGGTAGCCAGAAGGGATAAGGAAGGGCGCATCCCCCGCGACCTGCAGGGCACCTGGGATTGGACCGTCCGCCACGGCAAGGTGTCTACGGGTGGCTGGAATCCCTACTTAAAGGAAGCCTTGCAAACAATGTTTGAAACAGGCCTTCCGGCGATTGTGTTTGAAGAAACCACCGGCGAGCCATATCACCCGGTTGATGGCGCCCGTCACGTTCGCTAAGCAATACGAGCAATTGAAACAGCCTGCAACGAACTAGGTACGCCGCAGCAAATTGGGGCTAAAACGGAATAACCATGAACTTCGGTTTTTCTTCATGTTCTCCTCCGTGTCCCTGGCGGGGCCATTTATTCGCTTACTTGCGGCCATGGGTTTTATCAGTTCAGCCCTGCTGGCCCTGCTTATAACCCTTTCGGCTTAGAGGCAGCTGGGCCCTAATCCTGCGATCAAGGATTGCCGCCGTTTGAGGAACGCCAATCAAATTGGCTAAAAAGCAAATTGGCTGAAAAGCAAATACTTGCGGAGCTCGGAGCCACAACCCGCAAGCAATTATTAAGCTTTAGTTCAGAACGGCGCCAATGTCAATTCCTGATGTGCGCAAAAAGTGTTTCCGTGGATACTGTCAACTTTGCGCCAAGAAACGTTACAATTCACGCAGTTCACCCCTTTGCACCAATGTCCGACTCCCAGTCACGCTTCGGTTTTGTGAGCTTCGCTGAAACCTGGAATGGCCGTCTTGCCATGATGGGCTTCGTTATTGGCCTTGCTACAGAACTTCTAACCGGCCAAGGCATCCTGGCCCAAATCGGTTTGGGTTGATTCCCCGGAATCCAATTACGAATCAACATCTAAAAAAGCTTTTCACCTAAGGGCCGCAAGGCCCTTTTTTAATGCGAGCAGCTAGATATGGTGATTGGGTAAATACAAGGTGCCATGGGGCTGTTCGTTCAAAACCGCCGTGATGGCTCAAGGATTCTCAGCAGTGCCATTGCAATTACTTTTGTGGGTCTTGTGCGCTGCAACACAACCTGGGGGCAGGTGGTGTTGGTGATAGGCACCGCCGCCAGTGTTTGGTGTTGGCATTGTTACAAACAATTGAAGCATTAATGGATCTACCCAGCTATTCCGTTCGTGAACTCAATGAAGCAATTGGGGTGCTGCTTGAACGTGCTTTTGCCCCCCGCTTTTTAATCGAAGCTGCAGTGCTGAAGCCTGTGCTCAAAAAGGGGCATCTTTGGTTCAGCCTTACGGATGGAGATGCCACAATCCAAGCGGTGGCATGGGCATCCACTCTGCAACGCCTTAACTATTGCCCTGAAGATGGCGATGGGGTAATAGTTGTTGGCAAGTTGAATTTTTGGATAGCAAGGGCCAACCTTAGTGTGCAGGTGCTCGATATCAGGCCCAGCCTCACTACGGTGCTGCGTCGATTTGAGGCTGTAAAAACAAAATTAACTGAGGAGGGCTTGCTCGCACCCGAGCGCAAACGGGCGCTACCAGAATTTCCTAGTTGCGTTGCCCTGCTCACGGCTGTACCAAGTTCAGCCCTTGCCGATCTGCTGCGGACCGCCCAACAACGCTGGCCTGCATGTGCCATCAGGGTAGTTGCCATACCTGTGCAAGGGGATCGGGAAGATGCAATCTGCGCTGTGTTTGAAAAACTTGAACAGCACTGGCAACGGTTGGGAATTGAGGCATTGGTTTTGGCAAGGGGCGGCGGCAGCAGGGAGGATCTTGCCCTTTTTGACAGCGAAGCGTTAGCTCGCTGCCTAAGCCGGTGTCCGATTCCAACCATCACTGGAATCGGCCATGAAGATGACATCACAGTTGCTGATTTAGTTGCTGATCAGAGAGCTGCAACACCCACTGCCGCCATCGTTGCCCTTTTGCCTGATCGAACCCATAAAGCCCAGCAGCTCCAACAGATGGGAATGCAATGGCGCTTATATCCACAAAACCGCATTCAGAGATTATGGGAGGAACACCAGCAAAAAAAGCTAACCAAGCAATGCCAAAGCTTGATTGAGAGGCGTTTGGAGAAAAACCACTGGCAACTAAACAACCTGATCAACCTGCGGCAGGCGGTTTCTCCCCAGAGGCTTTTAAGCAGGGGCTATGCAATTCTCAAAGGTATAGATGGCAAGGTGATCCGCAGTGGAGAGGGGCTTAGAAGCGGCGACGCCATAACAGCCCAATTAAGCGGGGGGCAACTTGGGCTCACGGTAAAAAACTGGCTCAAACAACCATGAAAAAATCAAACAAGAAGCAACTCAGCTATGCCGAAGCGCAGGCTGCTTTAAATAAGCTGATCGAAGCTTTGCAGAGCGAGCTAATCCCCCTGGAGGAGCTACCTCAACTCTATGCAGAGGCCCTAGAACTAGAGAAGCACTGCCGGGGTGTGCTGGAGCAAGTTGTCCAAGACATCAAACAACTCGATCCCGATGGCTTTACAATCAGCGAGCTAACAAATCAGAATTCCACCGATGGATAACAAATTAACTCAAGATATAGATGTAAAAATAGATCTAGATGCCGATTTAGTTACAAATACAACAAGCTCAAAAACCAGCCCCCTAATTAATGGATCAAAGCTAAGGCAAGCAATTTATTTTGGCCTTGCCTTAGCCGGCTTAGTGCTAACTCAGCAAGCGAATTGGCAATTCATCCAAACCCACGGAGGCTTTAAACTGGCTCAATTCGTAGCGGATGCCGCGAGCAATACGGCTGGTCAATCACTAAGCTGGGACCTAGCAATTGGCGCTACTGCAGTCTTGATTTGGATGATTACAGAAAGCAAACGCATTGGGATGAAACACAGCCAATGGCCAATATTAATAAGTATTAGTGTTGCCTTTGCAGCTGGGGCACCCTTATTTCTCGGGCTACGAGAAAGGCACCTAAATAAAATAAAACAACAGGAATCACTGCAAACTAATAGCTAAAAATCAATGAATAAATCAAATAATATTCTTGATTTTCCAATAATTTCAGCAGCGCTGAAACGCGCCCAAAACCAAGGGGTGGCATGGGCAAAACAACTAAAACGAAAATACCCAAATAAATCACAAGATGAATTGAGCGAAACAGTAATCCAGTCTGCGATGTGGCGAACAGCTGGCAGTGGAGCTGCCTCAAGTATGGGCGGTGTAATTAGCCTTGCGGCGGGAGGGGGAGACCTCCTATATTTTTTATATGCTGAAATCGAACTAGCCGCAGCAATTTTATCAATTTTTGAATTTAATCTCAGTGAAGAAAGTGAACAACCATTATTGCTTGCTGCTGTATTGGGTTTAAGCGTTAATGAACTGCTAAGGCTAGCTGGTGGCAAGCTTGGTGAAAGAGCAATCAGCAGAGTATTAAGGCAAAAGGCACTAACAACTATCCTTAATAGAGGTGCGTGGAATATGGGCAGATTAATTCCACTCGGGGGAGCGATTTTAAGCGGGGGATTAAACGCCTTAATGATGCGCACAGCAGGTTTAGCACTAATTAAATTTGCGAAACGCCATCAACAACAACGGGATAATTTTGAAACAGTAGAAATCGCTGAAGTTATAGTATTGGATTGAAAAGTTATGCTGTTGGATTAAAAGGCACATTTTTTGTAGACCGAGCCAGTGCCACGGTCCAGGCCATGGCAAAATACAGAATCAAACCAAGTAACCACACCCAAAGAGTTAGTACGATTACCCCTCCCACCAGTCCATAGGCAAAAAATCTGGAAGACAGCCAGATCAACAATCTCCCTAACAATGGGTTCAATAGGGTAAGTGGAGTTGCCACTAACACAGCACCAGGCAAGAGCACGGCAAGAGGAGGTCGCCTGCGTGGCAAAAAACTAAGTAATACAATTATTCCAAAACATAAACCTAGCCAGCTAAAAAATATTGAGGTGGCTGACCGCGCTGGAATTTGCCAAAATTCAGGTAACACTAAAGACCAACTGGCCAATGAAGACCAGATACTATGCCAAATCAACTTAAATGGTGTGGTGAGTTGATTGATTAACAACAAAAAAGAAAGCAATAAAGCGCCAAGTATTGCCTTTGACCGTTGCAGTAACAAATCCCTAAGGTGCCATTGCCAAGAATTACTAACCTGCGGCGAATCATGCAATCCCATCCAAAGGCGGTCATAACCGCGCTGCAAGGAAAGTGTGGCATTACTAGCTGTTATCAATAGAGCCACTGCACCAACAACTCCAGCAGCCCTACCTTGCCGAATTAAGGTTTCTAAAATATCAGCAATTAATGAGCTACTACCAGAAGGTAAAACTTGTTCTGTAAAATCTATAATTTGCTTCAAAGCACCATCAGCCTGGCCAAATAACCTGGCTGCAATACCTAAACAAAGCAATAAAAATGGAAATATAGATTGAAGGCTATGGAAAGCAAAGGCGGCACTTAGATCAACACAACCATGGCGATTCCACAAACGAATAACCAGTTTGAATTGCCTAATGGCAAGGAGTGAAAACTGCTTAAACATAGGAAGCAAACCCATAAAAAAGCCACCCTCTTTGGGGTGGCTAAGGAACAGATCTAAGCAGACCTATCTGATTTAAGGAAATTTTTACCTGGCATTGAGCTATTTTCGCGAGGGGCCACCCCCCAACTATCGTCGCCGCAGCAGCGTTTCACCTCCGAGTTCGAGATGGATCGGTGTGGTTCCACTGCGCCATGAACACCAGGATAGCTAATAGTTATTTCAAACTAATAGCATTACCTCAAGGCTGAGCCCTGAGAACTGCATAGGTTAACAAAAACTAATTTAATTAAAAACTAGAGATAGCTCTGGAAACTAACATCTCAACTGAATTCAAACAATTCAGTATCTGCTGAGATTTTTATGGTCAAGCCCTCGGTCTATTAGTACTCCTCCGCTTCACGCATTACTGCGCTTCCACGTAGAGCCTATCAACGGGTGTTCTTCCCGTGACCTTACTGGCTTATGCCATGAGAACACTCATCTTGAGGTGGGCTTCCCACTTAGATGCTTTCAGCGGTTATCCACTCCGCACATGGCTACCCAGCGTTTACCGTTGGCACGATAACTGGTACACCAGAGGTGCGTTCCTCCCGGTCCTCTCGTACTAGGGAGAAATCCTCTCAATGTTCTTGCGCGTGCACCGGATATGGACCGAACTGTCTCACGACGTTCTGAACCCAGCTCGCGTACCGCTTTAATGGGCGAACAGCCCAACCCTTGGGACCGACTCCAGCCCCAGG
>MWMJ01000038.1:0-13124 GCA_002151525.1 Synechococcus sp. Lanier
GGCGTAGGGGTGGGCGTTGGTGTTGGTGTTGGTGTTGGCGTGGGCGTAGGCGTAGGCGTAGGTGTGGGTGTTGGCGTTGGTGTTGGCGTAGGCGTTGGCGTAGGCGTTGGCGTGGGTGTGGGCGTTACTGAATTTGGTAATGAAACTGAGGTTTGATAAATTCCGCCACCTAAATAGGGAGTGAAGTTGGCAACTGTGCCGCTGGTGATGTTATTTGCAGCAGCCCATGGCCCCAAGACAGTTTCTCGGCCAATCACTCTTAGGGAAGTTGCAGTGTTACTGTAAGGCTCAATGTTAGCTTTTATTTGAATATTACCCGAGGCGCAATTAGTGCCACATGGCACTCCAAAACCAGCCAAATTACTCAAATCAGCTGTAGTGCTAACAAAGCCAGATTGGGGAGCAGCTCCACCCACCTGGGATGCACTTGTATAGGGAGTGAATGTGGCACCAGTTGTAGTTGCTGTTGGCGTATAACTTCCCACCTGAAAATTAGTGGAGAGATCTGATCCAGCTCCAACAAGAGCTCCTTTAAAAGCTTGGGCATAAATACGCAACTCATCCACTTTGAGAGGATCACCTTCGATATTAATTTTTGAGCCGGCAAGATTTAACCGGGGCAAACCAAAGCCACCTTGCACATTAATAGGAGCACCGCCTTGCCCCTGGGCCGTTGTTGAGCTGGTGGAATCCATTAGAAATCCAACAAATTCCGCAGTGCTCCAATTAGGAGTGGTTACTTGCAAGCCGCTAACACTAATATTCATATCAAATGTAAATAAAGCTTGGCTTAATGGATCGCGAAACATCAATGCATCCACCGCAAACAGCGATAAAGGTGTTAAACCGCTAATCGAAAAGCCCTGTTCCACGATGAATCCAAACGGATTCATCAACATCAATTCAGGGCTGGCACCGCCCCAATTGCGGCCTCCCAAAGGACCTGCTAATTTGCTTGGACCCGTTTCAATCCGGCCAAAAATTGTCTGCACACCGCTAGTACCAGTGCCATCAAATACGGCGGAACTGCCCGGGGCTATATCAAAACGGCTAAACGAATGGAAAAGCTTGTTGCCCCGCTGGGTGCCCCCTGTTATTACCGCTTCAGAACTCGTGCCACCAACCTGTGTAGATAAATTACGCGCTCCACTGCTACCCACCACTTGGGCAATGGCATTGGTTGACAGCCCAAAACTCATGCCAAGCACTGCAAAAAGGCCTACTGTGAAGTTCCGATTTTTTGCCAGTGCCATGGGCTGCCAGTGGAATTGGTGAATCCTCCCCCCAGACAATCTCATAAACACAGGCAAAAATCACTAAATACTGAGCGGCCCCTCACAAATGCTTTGGCTGCTAGCCCAATTGGTTGAACCGGCCCTGCAGCCAGGCCCCGTACGGCTGCCTAGCAATGTGCCAATCGAAAGAGCCGCGCCAGCCACGGCCGCGCCAACGATTGAACTAAGCCCAGAATTAAAAGATTCTCGTTTATACACCCCAGAGGCATTACAAGATCAATTAGAGCGCTGCCAGCAGGAGAATCCCAATAACAATAATATTCAAAACCTGAATAATTGCGCCGCTGCTCTCACCGCCCAGCTCGTTGCAAAGGGCTACTTAAATTCAAGGGTAATCGTTGATCAACTCACAAATCCAGCGCGGTTGGAATTAGTAGAAGGCAGGTTAGTTGAATTAAGGGTGCAAAGCAGTAATGCCGCCTTGGCTCGCAGGGTTAAAGCATGGTTAGCTCCTCTTCAACAGGGACCCCTTCGGGTTTCTTTGTTAGAGGAAAATTTACAAAAACTGAGGCAACGGCCAGATGTGGCAGCGGTGCGGGGCAGCCTAGGCCGCTTAGGTAGTGATCCAGCTAAGGCTGTGCTGAATATCAACGTGGAGCCCGCCGCTCAACCAATTAGAGGAGAAATAAACCTTCGCAATGATGGAAATCCAGGCACTGGAGAAGCCCGTGGAGTGATTGGCCTTAGCAAAAATGGCCTTCTGCAAAACACTGATCAACTACTCATCTTTGCTGAAATCAATACCGATCGCGATCCAGAAGTTGGCTATACACTCGGATCAATTAGTTACACAGCTAATCTAAATGATCAGCTGAGTTTCACCAGTGCCTTTGGCTTCAGTCGTCGCAATCTAATCGAAATAGAACGGCCATATCATGATCTTTCCTACAGGCAATTACAAGGCTATGGCCAATTAAATTGGAACCTTATAGATGGTTTAAGTTCACAACTATATGCCTTTACTGGTTTAAGCGTTAATCGCAATGATGTGTTTTTAGCCGACAAGGCGGTTCCCCTACTTGTTGGCGGCGATAGCAATGGCTCGTTGCGTACGGGTTTCATTCGAGCTGGCCTCGCTTTCAACAACTCTGGCCAATCTCTTGCCTGGGGCGGGCAGCTATATGGGCTGCAGGGCATTCAAGGCTTTTCCACTCCAAACCAACAGCTTGCCCTTGCCGAAGTTGGCATTCGCCCCGGAGAAGCTAGGGCAATAGGGGCAAGCATCTCCGGCAGTTGGTTAGCACTACCGCAATTGCAACTAAGCGTTCGTAGCGCTGCTCAATGGGCCCTTAACCCCCTCAGCAGCGACATGGGTTTTAGCATTGGCAGTGATAGTGGCCTCCGCGGTTTACCGGGCCAGTTGGCTAGTGGAGACAGCGGCTATCTGGGCTACATAGAAGCTGCCTATACCCTCTGGAAAGGCAGTTCTAATCGCCTGCAACTTGTGCCTTTTATCGGTGCCGGCGGAGTTGAAAGCAACCGCAACTCAATCAATTTCAACGACACCGCTGGGGCGGGGGGGGCATTTTTACGTTGGCAGCAGGGAAACACTTGGAGTGTGGAGCTCGGCTGGGTGGGGCCATTTCAAACCGAGGCGCAAACCCTCTGGAATAACTGGCTTATAAGTGATGGTTTGTATAGCCAAATAAAAGTGCGTTTTTGAAAATGCTTTTCCCCAGCTCAAGGCGCTGGAACCACTGGCTCAGCTTAGTAACCCCCTATGGCGTTGCTGGCCTTTTGCTTTGGGGATTAAGCAGTAGCGGCATTGGCGAAAACCTCAACCTTTTGCTCTACGACGCCAGCATCCAAGTGCGCAAAGCACCGAGTGGGATCGATACCCCAATTCGCTTAATCGGAATAGATGAAGCCGATATCCGTAGATATGGTTGGCCAATAAACGACAAGCAGCTCACTGCAGGTTTGCAAATCCTTAGGGCAGCTGGCGCCGCCGCCATCGGCTTAGATATCTACCGCGACAAGGGTGTTGATCCAGGTAGTGCCGAATTACGCCAAGAGCTCAAACAAAATCCAAAGTTGGTAGCAATTTTTAATGCCGCTGAGGCAATTCCTGCGCCTCCTGGCACCCTCCCCGAGCAGCAAGCTTTTAATGATCTGGTTTTAGATGGCGATGGGGTGCTGCGGCGCGACCTGGTGCACGTTGATGGCCAACCACCTGCCTATTTAGCTTTACCGCTACGCCTATGGGAAAAGGCTCAAGGCAATCAGCAACTGCGTTCAACTTTTAAAAATCCCCAACTGCAAAGTCGCTGGCTAACGCCAGGTTCCGGTGGATACAGGCAATTGGATGCAGCTGGTAGACAACGGATGCTGAGTTATTTACAACCTGGTAGCTTTCCTATTTGGAACCTCTCAACACTACTAGATAATAAAATTCCAAAGGCTGATCTAAAAGGCAAAATTATTTTAATAGGTAGTGTTGCTCCCTCTCTTCGGGATGATTTCAACACACCCCACACCCGTTTTAGTGCTGCTGCACAACTGGCCACAATGCCTGGCGTGGAAGTGCATGCCCACCGCTTAGCGGCCCTAAGCCGCCTAGGGCAGGGCAACCACTACCAAATGGATGTGCTGCCTTCTTTCACTGAAACAATCGCCCTAGCTCTGATTGCAGCTGCCGGCGTAGCCATTGGCGAAGGAATTAAGGCCCTAAGGCGCAGCGGTTGGATTTTGCTAAGTGGTGAGCTTTTACTGCTCGCCATTGGTTTTGGCTTGCTGCTTCAAGGCATTTGGATTGGCATCAGCATCCCCATGACTACCCTTGCCTTGATCACAGCCGCCGGTTGGCTGCGGCGAGGTGCTGCCGGACAATTACAACGGCGACAAATCGAACGCTTATTGGGGCAAACCACATCTCCCGAAGTGGCTGCTGAATTGTGGAAACAACGGGAATCGCTATTGGAGGAGGGGCGCTTTCCTGGCAGGGAATTAGCCGTAACGATTTTATTTGCCGATATTGTTGGCTTTAGCCAAGTGGCTGAAGGATTTCAACCGGCTGAAACGCTGCAATGGGTTAATACCGGCATGGAAAAATTTGTGGAGGTAATCCATAACAATGGGGGCATGGTAAATAAATTCACAGGTGATGGTTTCCTAGCGGTATTTGGGGTTCCCCTAGCTCAAAACCCAACGCTAACTGCAAACCAAGCTTTAAATAGTGCCGCCGCATTGCAGCGCACATTACTTGAATTAAATCAACAATTACAAGCGGAAAATCGGCCTATAATGAAATTACGGGTTGGACTCCATAGCGGCGAAGTAATCACCGGCTCCATGGGTAGTAGCGAACGGATGGAATATGCTGTTATAGGTGATGTGGTAAATGTTAGCTCCCGGCTCGAATCACTACACAAGGAACGCCAATTGAATTTTTGCAGGGTATTACTTTCAAAAGAAACCCTAAATCTATTAACAAACCCTGAGCAATGGGAATTTAACTGCTGGGGCAACTTCCCCCTCAAGGGTAGAGAGCAAAGCGTTGAGGTATACGAATTAACAGGTTTAAATAACTAAAGCTGCTGGCAGCGCACCGGTAACTGCTCCGGCCAATTACCGGGCAGGGAATCAGCACCCAAAAACTTGCTTATTTCAACGGTAGGAATGCTTGAGCCACAGCTTGCCGCCAGGCGGTTGAGGAGGGTTCCAGATCCAGACCCTTGCCCCGGCTTAATCAAGCTAAGGGCGGGCGGTGATGCAGTGGTAACAAAACCAAGGGGGTCTCCAGCTAAACCAACTGCTCCAGGGCAAAGGAAAGAACTCTCCCAGCGGGTTTCAGCCGTTAAAGCGGGCAGGGTAATTAGCCTCACCCCAGCTGCCATCGGCTCCAACTGGTAGGAGCGCAGCCCCTGCAAATTTACTAATAGTGGATAGGTTTGGGCAGCAGGACCCTCCAAAACGGCAATGGTTGCTGGTTTGCCCTTCGCCACCTCTTGAATATTGGCGGGCGACACCAGATGGGCAACCAACCTTGATGTGCATTCCCCCCTAGTGCCACCCCCCACCCGGCGGCCTGGGAATTGACTGCGGGCATCTGTTGTTTGGGCAAAGCCAAGGTTTGGTAGCAGTGCTGTGGCGCACAGCGCAAAAAGCAAGTGTTTAATCAAACCCATAATCAACTGCCTAGAACACCTATTTACCTTTGCACAACCTGTTGAATCAAGCCCATGGCCCAACACAAGGGCCGCCGTGATTTAACTCACAGCAAGCAGCGCCGTTTGAGCGGTTCTTCACTTAGTAAACGCATACCTGCAGCCGTTTCCTCCAGATAACCCCGCTCCCGCAATTTGCTTAGGGTGCGCGAGGTTGTTTCCCTTGATAAACCGGCAATTGCCGCCAGTTCCCGTTGGCCAAGGGCGGGGAACACACTCAACACATTGGCGCCAGATTGGCTGAGGCAAGCCAATTGGGCCAAAGCATTCAAGAGGCGGGTGCTGGCATCGGCTGAATGGATCGCAAAGCGGCGATTTAAATCCCGCAAGCGCTTGCTTTGCAATTGGGCAATCGCCAATGAAAGGGGCGCTCGGCTAAGCATCAATTGCCGAAATAAAGCACCTGAGAACTTAACCAAATTCAATGGAGTGAGGCTGAGCACATCAGCGGAACGCGGTTTTTCATCCAATAGGGCCATTTCGCCGAAAACATCACCAGGCCCAAGCAAACACAACACCACTTCTTCGCCGTCAGGGCTGAAACATCGCACCTTTGCTAAACCAGCACGGATCAAAAAAAGGGTTTCACCCCAGTCGCTCTCCTGCACAAGCAATTGATCTTCTCCAAGGGCACTGGCCAGATGACGCTCCAGCAGCCGCTCTAAATCAGCCTGTTCCAAACTTTCAAATAGTGGGAAAGCGCGCAGCAGTTCAGGGGTGAGAGAAGCGATGGCCATGGCTAAACGGCAAACACAACAATGGCCAGCAGGGTCCAAATTGCTTTGGAGAACAAATGCAAACTTTGATCAACGGGTAAGCGATACAAATTCCGGCACTTTCCCCAATCAATCAACATATGCACAAGCCATTCAGCAAGGCCAAGCAACGGTATCCCAGTTAATAAAGCCACGATCAAACCATGAATTGCACCATGGGCTGTTAACCAATAGCCCCATGGCAAGGAATGGTTGGGACCAGCGCATTTCTCCCTCGCCATGCGGCCGTTCTGGAGAGCAAAGTCGCCAAGGAAATGCCCCATCAGCAGCAGCAGTAACAAGTTGATGAACGCCATAGAAAAGCCCTTCGGGCATTGATAAAGAACGATCTAGCGCCAGGATGAGGTTTAAATGCCCCCAAACGCCATGGCTGCGTGGCTGATCTGCATAGCCGCCCTATTTCTACTGCAGCTGCTCAGCCGCAGCATCCATAGGTTTTGGGGCTATCGCTTCCCCTGGCGCATCAGCAGCGCCGCCATTTTGGCCTGGGCCCTTGGCGCCACATTTCCAATGTCTGGCGGTTTTGGCCTAGCCGATGACCTAGTGGTGGCCCTTGCAATCACAAGGGTGCTGCTTTGGTTTGGCCTGGAACTATTACCCCGTTGGCGCCTGCTGCCCCATAGCCCGAAAATCCTGCGGGATCTGCTTTTTGTGCTGATTAGCGGATTGCTTGTGGTAATTACCTTGCAACAGCGAGCCAAGGTAGACCTGCTCGGCATCGTTACCACCTCAGCGGTGCTAACAGCAATTATTGGTTTAGCGGCCCAGGAACCGC
This sequence comes from Synechococcus sp. Lanier, assembly GCA_002151525.1. Classification (GTDB taxonomy): domain Bacteria; phylum Cyanobacteriota; class Cyanobacteriia; order PCC-6307; family Cyanobiaceae; genus Synechococcus_D. Next base: position 7,013 of record MWMJ01000038.1, read on the forward strand.
TTAAAGATCTTCTCGGCGGCCTCAGCCTGCAATTGGAGCAGGCCCTTCGGGAGGGAGATTGGATTGAGGTGGGTGGTTTGATCGGCCAAGTGCAATCGATCAGTTGGCGCGACACCCAATTGCGTTGTGTGGATGGTTCAAAACTTATTATGCCCAATGCCCGGGTAACCGCTTCTGATCTACGCAATTTCAGCGGTTATGGGCCCCACGCCAATCGCATCTTTGTGGGCCTCGACTACAGCCTTCCACCGGGCCAAGCCAAAGAACTGCTGCTGCTGCTGGCACATCAACACCCACTGGTATTGAGCGATCCAGCCCCAGTGGTGCGCCTTGCCGGCTTCGACGACAGTGCCATCCGCTACGAATGGCTGGTGTGGCAAGCCAGCTACGGCAACAGCCTGGGATTACGCAGCGATCTACTCGAACAACTGTGGTATGCCCTGGCTCGCCAAGGCCAAAGCATCCCCTATCCCATCCGCGACGTACGCATTAGCGATGCCAAAACCACAACAAATATTTCAAATAAAAATGAAATCAAACAGCTACTTGAAGAAACACCCCTGTTTGGCGGCCTTAGCTCAACCCAGTTAGAAGATCTAATCGAAGCAAGCCAATGCAATAGCTATGGCAATGGTGAAACCGTGGTTGCAGAGGGAGACGATGGTGATTCATTATTTGTGGTATGCCACGGCCGCATGGCGGTAAGCCGCTTGCAAAGCAATGGCGAGAATTTGGCGATTGCAGAACTAAAACGGGGCGATTTATTTGGTGAAATGACCCTATGCACTGGCGAATGTCGCTCCGCCACGGTGCGAGCTGAAGGGGAGGTGCGCCTATTGGAAATCGATCGCGAAGCCCTAGCCAGCCTTTTAAGTGATGATCCAAGCCTGCTCGATCGCATTGGCCTTTTAGTGAGCCAACGCCAAGCCCAACTACAACAGCTGGAAGCCGAAGCGGCAAAAACCCAACAACAAGACCTGCTGCTACGCATGCAAAGGCTGTTCAAAGCGTGGCTGATGTGAGCCTTTGCGCTAGTTGCCGCAATAGGTCGCGGCTGAACTGAGGGGAGCGATGCAGCAATTCCTCAAAGGCATCGCTTGGCAATTGGAAAGCCCTGAGGCCCTCTGGGCCGGCCAAAACGGTGCGGCTTCGGCTCATGCCGGTAATTACACCCATTTCACCGAGGGTTTGGCCAGGCCCGAGGATCACAACAGATCCCCCTTGGCCAGTGAGGCGACCTTCACCGGCCAGCACCACGGCAACCCCATCACTAACAGCTCCCTGCTCAATCACCACCTCGCCAGGTTGCCACTGGTGGATATGGCCCTGGCTTGCCACCCAAACCAAACCAGCCGGCAGTAGATCACTAAACAGTGGAGATGAGGCAAGAAAAGGGAATTCCGCTGCATCTTCGTGGGCTTGGCCGCTTAATTGGATTTCCAAAAATGCTGAACTAGCCAAACCTTGGCGCGGATTTTGGAGCCTGCGGGCAAGCCTCTCTGGAAATAACTCACGTTCAAGTAGCAACACCCAACCTGCGGTGTCGGGGTCGGGGTCGCTATAGAGCAAATCCAAAGCCTCTTCCAAGCTGCCCGCCGGTTCCACGTAGCTGGGTAGTGGTTCTAAATTTGCCTGCTGCAATTTTGGAATCAGCAACGCCTCAAGCCCTGCGCAGCGCAATTGCATTGCTAGCGACAGGGGGCGCAACAAGGCAATTTGCTCGCTTTGTTGTTTTAGTAGAGCGGCCAAACCAGCCTGCTGATGCCAATCAGCCACCTGCTGGCTGAGCCGAGTTAGGGCTTGTTCCCCCTTAGGGCCAAACTTTGCCAAGGCACTTTGCCAATTTTCCTCAGCCAGGCCGCAGCCTTGACGGATCTGCTCTAAGCGTTGCTTCAATGGCTCACTAATGCTCGCTAGATCCAGCATCTGCAGGCCAGCAGTTGCAAGCAACTCCTCAATGGCCTCGTTAACCGCTTCCTGGCGTAGATCGTTGATCTGGCGCTGGCGCGCATCAAGTTTGAGCAAATTGGGTTCCTCTTCTGCCAACAAACGCATCGCTTCGTGGTGGTCTTGATCCTCTAGGTGCAGGGTTTGGCGCAGATCCTGGAGTTGCAACAGGGAACTGGCCCGCTCCAAGCGGCCGGAGCGCAACATATCTGCAATTACACCGCGATAGATATTGCGAGCTTGTTGTTGCCCCACCGCAGGCAGGGCCTTTGCCAAAGTGAACACCTCCTGGGGTGATAGCTCCTCTAAGGAACGACCATCGAGGGCCTGCTGTAATTCAGGTAGATCCTGCAGTTGTTTACGCAAACTTTCACTGGTGCTTTCACGCCTGTAGGTGGCCTGATCCCGCTGCCAACCGCGAAAGAGCCAAATCGCCGAAACCGTTAATACCAAGGAGCGAATCACCTGGCCGCCATTGGAGCCAAGGGCCCCTTGGCTTGGATCCACAAACCAAAAGAAGCTATTTATCGCCAAAAAACTCGCAATTAAGCGGCAGCGGCTAGTAGCCAATGCTTTCGCTTCGCGGCGACCTAACCGCTCATATTGCTTTTGCATCTGGCATTCAAGCCAGCGAAAAAAAACAACCGACATAGCCGCCGCGAGGCTAAGGCCAATGGGCACCGCCACCAGGGCAGGCATGGGCAACCACGGCTCTAAGGGCTGTAAAGCCCGCTGCGGCAGGTTTGCGTCGTAGGCCCATAAACCGTTGCGCAAATAAACAATATGGGCGCTGTAATCGGTGGCACCAGCCACCATGCGACGCATTAATTCAAAGAAGGCCAGCACCAGGCCCGGATAGGAATACCAGGCCCATTCCAAACCTGGTTTTGCCGCCAAATTGTTCCAGAAATGACGCTCTGCATCGATATCAAGGCAAGGGGCCTGGCAAGCCACACAAGCGCTTTGCTCCTTACCGCTGTCGCCGATGGTGCGGCACATTGATTGGCTGATTTTTGAACTGCCGATGTGGGCAGTGCTGCCAAGGGGGCCCCGCGGACCGGTGAGCACCGTTTGCACTGGCCCCATGGGGCAAACGTATTGACACCAGGCCTTACCGCCATAGGCCCAACCCACCAGCACTGCAGCGCAGAGGGTGAGCAGCAAAAGTGTCGCCAAACCGATGGGGCTGCTGTTCACCAGCAACAGGCGCAGGCAAAGCCCTGAGATCAATAAAGACCACTGCAGCTGAATGTGATGGCGCCCCAGCCATGAATCGGCATTCACCTTCACCACCTCAGGTTTGCCGCCCTTACCGATGCGAGTGCGTTGGCGACCTAAGGCGCGAAACAATTGCGATGCAAAGGCCAAGGGGCAGATGCGCCTCCATAGCTCGTGGCTGAGCAGCACAATCAACATCAAGCCCGATGGCACCACCACACCCCAAAAAAGGCGGTTACCCGGCTGGCGATGAACCGTGCATGAATCCATCCAATCTGAGCATGCCGGTGTCATGCCCTGCGGTAGGGAAATAGCTGGAAACAACAAGGAAACGATCAACAGCACCCAGCCGAGCAGCAAAACCCAGCGCACAAACCGTGCTTGCGATTCAGGCCAGCGGCTAAATATCTGCATCGTTTGCGTTAGAGCTGCGGTGAAATTAGGTTGTTTTGATGCAGATGACAAAACCGAGTGTTTTAGTTACCGGTGCCTCCAGCGGAATCGGCGCAGCCACAGCAAGCCTGCTGCTTGATCGGGGTTGGCGGGTTTTTGCCGCAGCACGGCGGCTTGAGCCCATGGCAGCACTTGAGGCCCAAGGGGCAGAGCTGTTCAAGCTTGATTTGAGCAACAACCAATCCCGCAGCGCCATAGCAACTGAATTGCAAAGCAGAGTTGGCGCCTTGGATGCTTTGGTGAATAACGCCGGTTTTGGCGAGGTGGGGCCCCTAGAAACAATGGAATTGGAGAGAGCCCGGGCAATTTTTGATGTGAATGTATTTGGCCTGATGGGGCTCACCCAACTGTTGGTGCCTGCCATGCGGCAACGGGGCTGCGGCCGCATTGTGAATGTGTCTTCCATTGCCGGGCGCTGGGTAACACCAGGTTCAGGCTGGTATGGCGCAAGCAAATTCGCCCTCGAAGCCCTTAGTGATGCCCTAAGGCTGGAATTAAAAAGTTTTGGGCTACAGGTGGTGATCGTGGAGCCGGGTTTAATCGCTACAAATTTCGGAGCTATTGCTTTTCCTTCTATGGAAAAAGCATTGGAATGCAACATCTACGGCAAAATGATGCGCAATGTGCGCGCCGGCTGGGAAAGGGTTTATCAAGGCGCCTCCTCGCCTTTGCTAGTGGCGCAAACGATTGAAAATGCGCTAACAAAACCAAAACCAGCCGCCCGCTACCGCTGCGGCCATCAAGCAGTTTCAGTGTTGGCCAGTGAATTGCTACCCACAAGCATTTGGGATCGGCTAATTAGCGCCCAGATGCTTCAAAACGCAGATTGAGATTTAAGCGGCCAGGAGCAATTGCTGCAGCTTGGGCCACAAGCAACGCAACCTTATCGGCGGGGGTGCCATCAACGCTTGTTCCACTAGGGGGTTCCATCACTAAATTGAATCCCCAAGCACCCACCACGGTATTGATTTGACGTTCCTTGTAGCCCTGAGCTCGCGCTGAGCTGAGTATTCAGGCTCGTTTGGCCAAGGCCATTGGCGGCAAATAAAGGAGCTGCTGGCTTGGGTAAAGGCAATTTAAGGCGAGCTAATAATCCAGCATGTACCAACGCATTGGAAAAACTGCAACTGAGCAGCCAGATTAAGCCGATAACAGTTCCAATAATTCAAATCGTGCTGCAGCCAATGCGCCAGGCAAGGCCCCTGGATCCCTGCCGCCGGCTTGGGCCAAATTTGGCCGGCCGCCGCCGCCGCCGCCGCATGCTTTTGCAACAACGCCTACGAATTTGCCAGCCTGTAAACCACGTTTGATTAGCTCGGGGCCAAAGGCCACCACCAATGTCACCTTGGCTGGCTCAGGCACGCCTGCAAGCAAAACAGCTGCCCCATCCCCGAGCTGCTCCTGTAGTTGCTGCGCGGCAGTTTGCATTCCATCAGCGCCAATGCCATCAAGGCGGGCCACCAAAATTTGATAATCCCCTACGGTTTCGGCCTGGTTCAGCAATGCCGATGCTTTAACTAATGCCAATTCCTCCTGGGCAGCAGCTAAAGCCTTACCAGTGGCTTTTAATTCCTCCTGCAAAAGCGCCACCCGTTCCAGGATTTCAGTGGGTTGCACCTTGAAACGCTCGCCGAGGGCCTTCACTACCCCATCACGCTGGTTTAGATAGGGCAAAAGGGCAGAGCCAGCAACCGCTTCAATCCGACGGATGCCTGCGGCAACTCCTGATTCAGCAATGATTTTGAAGGCACCAAGTTCAGCGGTGTTCGCCACATGGGTGCCGCCGCATAACTCCATCGACACACCCGGCACATCCACCACCCGCACTAGTTCGCCATACTTTTCACCAAACATCGCCACCGCTCCAGCGGCCTTGGCCTGGTCGATCGCCATCTCCGCCACCTCCAGAGCGTGGGCCTCGCTGATCCAGCCATTGATCAAAACCTCGATCTGCTCGAGCTCCTCTAGCGATACGGCACGGGGCGAATGGAAATCAAAGCGAAGCCGCTCAAAATCCACCAGCGATCCTGCCTGGGCAATGCTTGGATCCACTAATTGCTTGAGGGCAGCCTGCAGCAGGTGGGTGGCGGTGTGATTTGCCTGGGCGCGGCTGCGGCTGAGGCGATCCACCCGGGCAACTACGCTATCGGCTACGGCAAGGCAACCCCGATCAACAGTGCCGCTATGCACGAACACACCGCGGTTGCGGCTAACAGAATCAATAGTTACTTTTAAATCGTTGCCGGCGGCGCCAACCAGCACTCCTCGATCACCAACTTGGCCGCCACCTTCGCCATAAAAGGGGGTGCCATCGAGCAACAATTGCACTCGATCGCCGGCTGTGGCCTGCTGGGCTGGTTCACCATTCACCACAAGCGCTAAAACAACAGAAGAGCGCTCAAGGCTTTGATAACCAGTGAAGGTGGTAGCAACAGCGGCGGCGGCAAGCTGATCGATAGCCCCTTGGAGGGTGAGATCAATGCTTACCGCAGCA
>MWMJ01000039.1:0-12783 GCA_002151525.1 Synechococcus sp. Lanier
CGGGGGCAACCCCGCCCCTGCATGACCGCTGCATGCGCCTGACCTCCAGAAGCAGGCTTGGCATTCTTGGTATGGCAACGGCTGGCCAAGGCTTCAAGCGCTACCAACCTCCATCAGGTGACATCCCAGGTTGCTTATTGAGCGGCCTTCGAAGTCTGCACGCACCTGGAGACTCTGTTGGCGCTGCCAGCTCACGTTTGCGTTGAAGCGCTGTGGCCAGATCCGATCAGCCCATTTGTTGGGCCCCGCCAGAGGTTTCTGCACCATCTGCTGCACCATCAGGATGGTGGTTTCAAGGATTTTAGGATAATCATCTTACCCTGTTATGACACGAGGGTGAGCGTCAGAGATGACGGTTATTTCGTGGTGTGTCGAGAAGCTGGATGGCACGTTGGGTGCCATCGACTATCCCAAGACCTCGCAACACGCATTTTATGCCCCTTCATGGATGGTCGATTTCTTCCTGGGCTGTAAATTCTTGACTGAACAGTAATGGCCGCATCACCATACATCGAGATGAATTCGGGGTAGTTATCAAAACTTCTCCTATTCCCCGTGTTGACATAGGAGCAGGCCAAGGCGCCATTGGCAGATACTAAAACCTCGTCATTAAATTCAAGGTGATGATATTGAATTGATGTCTTAAAATAATCAGGCAAAGCTTTGGCGATGGTCAAGCCATTCTCGAGAAAGCATGCATTGATGATCTTGCCGTCGACATATAAACCGTGGCTTTCAGAGACGTATAAGTCCTTATTCGGCACTCCGTCTTCAAGAGAATTTGCGCGTATCACCATCGGAAGTGCAGAGAGATAGAAGTCGTCTTCCACAAGCGCCTTGGATATTGTCCGTCTTGCGACCCATTTCACGGGCAGTGGACCCTTTGAGGTGGCAACCACATCACCTACCTTGATGAATTCGATTGGGATTTCGCCTGAAGTTGTTCTTATCTCTGTTCCGGAACAAAAGCATACCGCTTTTCCAGTTCCATATAGCTGGAAGGTTGCTGGCCTAGAGGAATTGTCAGGCAGGCCTGCTGAGGTTCCCAATGTATATCTTGTGCCAACACTCCATCCGGAAGCTGCATAGGTTGAGCTTCCATCGCTCGTGGAAACCTTGACTCTCTGCTGATTTGACCCGCCCGTATCTGAGGAAAGGGTAAAGCCAAGCCAGTATTGAGTCCCAGCCTGGAGGCTGATTGATGTGGTCGGCATATAGCTGCTGTATGCACCCGCTGCTGGTGATGTGGGGCCAGAAAGATAAGAAATTAATGAGCCAGGAGTTGATGCATTAATACCTGGCGAGTAGATCCCTACCTGGAAATTGCCCGGATTGCTCTGCCCAGCATCGTATGCATTGGTACTAATTGATACCTGGTCAAGATTTACGTCTTCTCCAGGTGTAAATGCGTTATAGTTGTATTGGTAGTTGGTGCTGCTTACGCGCCAGACACCAGACGCGGATGCAACAGAGCCACCGCTGTTAATAAATAACGTGCTCATTATTGATGTTTTGTGGCTGACCGTGTGAATTTATGACTGGAACTTTAAATGACTTTGGCCTGTATTTCAACAAATAGGACTCTTTTTTCCTCGTCCTCAGGTGCAAGAAAAGGGTGTTATCTCGCCGCCGACAGCTTCTTCGCCGGCGCCCGGCCAGCGGTCACTGCACCAGAGGGTGCCAACCACCTCACTCCCGCAGAGCGCTTTTGGAGGCTGATTGGCCGCCTTCTAAGCGCCTGGTGCTGAGTGAGCATCTCTGTCGGCACCCAGAAATCGACGCCCCGTTTGAGTGCCCTGCGCACTCATGCCTTCAGCTCGTTAATCAACCCATTGATCAACCCGCAAATCAACCCAAGGCCCTCTGGCTTACTCGTCCATGCCCCAATAACCACTGCCACCACTGGGTTGGAAGGGATCTGGGATGGGAAGCCGGCTAACGGATTTGAACCGATGGCCTTCGCTTTACAAAAGCGCTGCTCTACCGCTGAGCTAAGCCGGCATTAAATTCAATCTAAAGCATCACTTTGAGGCTTAGCTTCTAAAGCTGGCCCATTAAGTTTGAGGCTCTGCAGTGCGGCTTCCTTTACCCTACGGATGGGTAGGTTTGCAACAAGCGCAGTACTGCGATCTTCCGTTTCAAGGGTAACGTCGCCACCATCGAGATCAAGCTCCACATATTTGCTTACAACTTCCAGGATTTCCTTTCGCATCCTTTGCAACAATTCGGGATTTAAATCGCTGCGATCATGGGCTAAAACCAATTGCAGGCGATGTTTTGCTGTGGTGGCACTGGCCTGTTGGCGTCCCAGAAGCTTATCGATTAGGTCGAGTAATGTCATGGCTTTAGAAAATTTTGGTTTGCATTAATTGCCTTACTTTTGCCCGCAGGCCCTTATTTAACTGGTTTGGATCTGGCAGAGGAATTTGCTCTCCCATTAACCTTTTAGCTACATTGCGATAGGCAATTGCAGCAGGTGATTTGCCATTACTTAATGTGAGTGGTTCGCCTCGGTTTGTACTAACAATCACCTGTTCATCTTCTAAAACCAATCCAATTAAAGGTAAAGCCAAAATATCTGTAACATCTGAAATCCCCAGCATCTCCTGATTTGCCATCATCTTTGGCCTCACTCTATTTAATACTAATTGAATTGGATCAATGCCGCGGGTATTGAGTAAACCAATTACCCGATCCGCATCACGAACAGCTGAAACTTCAGGTGTGGTAACGATTATTGCTTCCTCTGCTGCGGCAGCGGCATTTTTAAAGCCATCTTCAATGCCCGCTGGGGCATCGATTAAAATCACATCAAAATGTGGTTTTATCATCTCAACTATTTTTTGCATGTCCTCTGGTTTTAGCCAATCCAGCATGCGTGGATTTCCAGCTGGCAATAGCGATAGATTTGGTTCCTGTTTATGTTTAACCATTGCTTGCTCAAGCCGGCAGCTACCAGCGAGCACCTCTTGGGCTGTAAAAACGATCCTGTTTTCAAGCCCAAGTAATAGATCCAGGTTGCGCAGGCCAAAATCAGCATCGAGAACTGCCGTACGCACCCCCTGGGAGGCAAGGGCAATTCCCAGATTTGCGGTGAGGGTTGTTTTGCCAACTCCACCTTTGCCAGAACAGATCAGGATTGTGTGTTGGGAAGGGGCTGTCACTTAATGGGCACCAGCCATTTAATGGCCAGTGAAACAGATCAAAGCAAAATACTGCCAAAGCCGTTTATTTGGTACAAGCTTGGTGCAGTGGCTGGAACGGTTGGTCAATGGTGAGTGGATTCACAAGCCTCAAACACCATCAAACCCTCTTGGTTATGCCCGAAGATGGGGTTGCAGCCCTGCAGGATTTCATTGCTGGCGCCAGCAATGAGTTGCGGCTCAAGCAGTTCAAGCTGGAATCCGAAGCAATTGAACTTTCACTGCAACAGGCCCATGCCCGCGGCGTAAAAGTGCGGGTAATGCTGAATCCGCACACCTCTGGCGGTGATCGCTGGAATGATGCGGCCTTTGAAAGGCTTCAGGCATGGGGCATTGAAGTTGCCTGGAGCAGTGATGCCTTTGCCGTAACCCATGAAAAATCAATTGTTGTTGATAATTCTGCGGCGCTAATTTCTACATTTAATCTTTCGGATAAATATTTTACTGAAACCCGTGATTACGGAATAATAACCTATGCGCAAGCTGCCATAGATCAAGTTATTGCTGGTTTTGAAGCCGATTGGCAGCGAGCTTTCTTTGCGCCTGATTTGAACGTGGGCTTGGTTTGGAGCAGTTTCCATAGCCGCGGCCAAATGGCAAGGCTTATTGATTCGGCCCAGCAACGCATTTGGGTGCAGCATCCAAAATTTGTTGATTCAGTTATTTTAGAGCGGCTTGTGGCAGCAAGTAACAGGGGGGTGAAGGTGAGAATATTATGTGGCGGTAAGCATGGTATTTCTGATTGGGATATTTTTGATACTTTTTCTAGCCTAAGGCTATTGGAAAGCGCTGGGGTAAAAGTGAGGCGTCAGAAACATTTAAAACTCCATGCAAAGCTGATTATAGTTGATCAATTAAAGGCCTTGATCGGCTCGATGAACATAGATCGCAGCGCCTTTGATATCCGCCGTGAATTAGGTATTCAAACAGATGCGCCAGAGGTGTTGGCCCGTTGTGTTGAATGCTTTAGCTTTGATTGGAAGCAGGCGAGTAAATACAGTGCCCCAGATCCCCTTGATCCCAGCATGCACAACCATGGTGAATTGCCGCCAGATCCAAACTTCATTCACGATTGATGCCGGTTCCTAGCCCAAGCCCCAAGGCTTTGTTTTTTGGCATGCTTCAGGTGGCATTATCTGCTTTTGGCGGTGGCCTTTCTGCCTGGAGCCAACGAATAGTTGTGGAACAACGCCGCTGGATGAGCAATGAAGCTTTTCTTACTGGCTTAACTGTTGCTCGCTTATTTCCCGGCCCTAATCAAATCAATATGGCCGTTTATATCGGCGCTCTTTTTAAAGGTTTTTTTGGAGCGATGGCAGCCATAGCAGGCATGCTTTTAGTGCCATTTAGTATTTTAATCTTGCTGGGTTTGGTTTATTTCCGCAGCCATGCTCTGCCCGCCGTAGATCATGTGCTCACTGGCGTGGTTGCAGCCGCAGCTGGGATGGCACTTTCAATGGGTTTTAAAATTTTACATGAATATTGGAGAGATCCTTTAGCGATTTTAATTGCAATTCTAACCTTCCTTGCTTTGCAGGTTGCCAATTTTAAGTTGATACCTGTTGTTTTGGTTGGCGGCCCCATAGCGATGGCTTTGTATTGGCCGAGGCCGCACAAATCCCAGGCTGAAAACTGATGACCGGTTTCGATACGCTATGGCAGGTGATCAAAACTTTTTTAGGATTGTCTCTTTTCTCTTTGGGCGGTGGTAATACTTTGCTTCAAGAGTACCAGCATCTATCTGTTCACACTTATCATTGGATAACTAATAACCAATTCGCTGATCTTTATGCCTTAGCTGAGGCGGCCCCTGGCCCTAGTTCAATGATTGTGGGTTTGCTTGGTTTAGGGGCTGGTTTGCGCCATGGAGTTTTATGGGGGTTGCTAACCGGTTTGGCGGCTGAGATTGCTGTTTTATTGCCTTCCACCCTCTTGATGGTTGTGGCTGCCTTGAGCTGGGGAAGATTTAAGGATTCTCCTTTTCGGATTGCTTTTGAGCGCGGTTTGGGACCAATTACCTTGGGCATCCTCTTTTCCGTGGGCCTTACCGTTCTACGCAGCGCTGATCACCATTGGCTTGCCTATGTTGTTTCTTTTTTGGTGTGCGGCTTAATGCTTTTCACGCGAATATCACCGCTCTATTTCATGGCAATAGCTGGTTTACTTGGTGGTTTTGGATTAATCCAGCGTTAGTTTTCCTATTAGAGTGCTGGCAGAGTTGCTGCCGCTGGGTTAATCCGAATTTCGCCATTTACTAATTCAGCTTGTTCGCATAGGCCATCCGGTGGTAGCTCCTCTGGCCCCCGAGCTATCGCATCGGCAATGCGCAATTGCAGTGGCCTTAATTGCAACGCAATAATGCGCGCCTTGCTGTTGCCGTAGCAGCCGGCATGGGCGATACCCCGCAGCCTTCCCCACACCAAAACATGGTTGGCTGCGCTGATTCTTGCCCCTGGATTCACATCCCCTAGCACCAGCACACTGCCTTCACTTTCCAAGTGATCACCAGCCCTGAGGGTGCCGCGATGTACCAACAGTTCAGCCTCCAGCGCCTTAGGGCTTTCAAGCTGCGCCGCCATTACTTCGCAATTAATCCCCAGTGCTTTGGCTGCCACCAAGGTTGTGGGGCTATTGGTTATGAGCCGTTGCAATGGCTGGCCTTGGTTGCTGAGCCTTTGTTGCATTCCCCTTAGGGCATCAATAGCAAGGGGCCATTCGCCGCAGTGCAGTTCAACTCCGCCAGTGGGGGCGTCTATGCCAAGGGCTTGGTTAAGGGTTGCTTGCGGGCACTGGCCCGCTTGCCATTCACCCATCTCCAGGCGATGGGGCCAACCAGGGGAGGGCGCAGCTATGAATCGAGCCACCATCTGGGTGTTGCAAGCTAGGGCTGAACATATTGCTGCTTACCCATGGCTGCTGCGATTGCCACGGTGTTTTGTGATTTTGATGGCACTATCACCACAGAAGACACATTTGATGCCGTTGCCGCCGCGGTGGCCCCTGAGGTGTGGGGCCCGCTAAAAGCTCAGCTGTTTAATTTTGAGATCAATTTGCGTCAAAGCATGGAACTGTTGGCAGCAGCTTTAGCGCCATCAGATCTTGAGCAAATGGTTAGCCATATGGCTCAATTTGAACCCAGGCCAGGGTTTCTACCTTTTTTGGCTGAATTGGAAAGCGCTGGTTTGCCATTTGTACTTGTGTCGGCTGGGTTAGTGCCATTGGTAAACAAGCTGATGGCTCCCCATCGCCATCGCTTTAAACATCTAGTTGCAGCTGAAGTTAGCTTTAATTCACTCGATGGTTTGCAATTTCACAGTGAATTTTTTAGCTCTGATGAATTGGTAGCAAAAGCCGCTGTGATAGCTCGCTATGGCCAGGGTTCCAGTGTGGTTATTGGTGATTCGATTACAGATTTGGGGATGGCCCAAGTGGCAGATCTGGTTTTCGCCCGCGCACCCCTATGCCATTGGTTAGAGCAGCGCCAAATAGCGCACCATCGCTGGGAAGATTTCGATGATGTGAGTGCAGTGCTTAAGGCTGAGGGCCTATTGCCGTTAGGCGAAGCCGCAATGCCTGGCTAATTTCTCGGGGATGGAGCAACCAGGCCAATTCCTGGGGATGGCTGAGGCTTTCCACCAGGGGCGACACCTGTTCTAAGGCCTGGAGTTGTTCGCCATTCCAGAGCCGTAATCCACCCACATAGGGCTTGTAGCCAGTGGTGCGTGTTTCCCGAAGCCCACAGCAGATTTCAGGATCTAGGCCAGCGTTGATGCTTAACCTCTGAGCTAGGGCAAGGGCTTCTAGCCTTTCACCACTATTGAGCTGGCGCACATCTGTGGCCTTTAATAGGCGCCGCTCTAGCAACCTTTCACAAAGCTCTTGCAATGGTGCTGGACCCTCTTCCCGCCAGCGAATTAAGTGATAGCCAGTGCGCAAATCATCATTAGCTAGATAAGTATCACTATCAAGATTTTCGATATGCCAGAGCCATTGATTCATCACTGAATCAGCAAAGATTTTGCTTGGTCCTAGCCGCCGCGCTTGCACAATAATTTGCTGCAGCAACCAGTTGCAAACAATATTAAGGCGGTGGTTATATACACTGCCATACATCAAACTACGTACAACTAAATAATGTTCAACCGCAGTGCGGCCGCGCGGATGAATTGCAAGTTGGCCATCGGGGGCGATCACTAAAGCGCCGATAAGGCGCGAAAGGTCGAGCTGTCCGTAGGCGGTGCCAGTGCTGTAGCTATCACGGCGGATGTAGTCGAGGCGATCGCAATCGAGTTGGCTGCTCACTAGTGCAGCGATAGCTGGATTGGGGGCAATTCCCCTCTCCAACAGTTGCGCCACCGCTTCGCTATTGCCAGGCAACCAACCATCAAGGGGCTCCCTTAAGCTTTTTTGCTGGCGGATCAAACGGGCCGACCAAGTTTCATGGTGCAGGCCAAACATCTCTTCAGCGGTGTGGCTAAGGGGGCCGTGACCCACGTCGTGAAGCAGGGCTGCTCCGTAGAGCAAACCGCGCTGTTGAGCTAGGGATGGTGTTTGCCTCTCCAGATGTTTAAGGGCGCGGCGGGCCAGCTGAAAAGCCCCTAGGGAATGGGTGAAACGGCTTGATTCAGCCCCATGAAAAGTGAGATAGGCGGGCCCCAGTTGGCGAATGCGCCGCAGCCTTTGAAAGGGCGCCGATTCGATTAAGGCCATGGCCATCGCCTCGGCCGGATCGGCACTATCCAGCACGATTTCGCCGTGGAGCGGGTCGTGATAAGTGCGCCTTTTCATTGGCTTAGTTGCAGCAGCAGTTGGCTGCTGGCCGCCTGCAGCCATGGATCTTCATCACTGCCGAGGCTGCTGCCTTGGGGTTCTGGTGCGCTGAGCGGCTGATCAGGCATCAGCCCCACCCCCTGAATTGGATTGCCATTGGGGGTTAGGTATCTAGCCACGGTTACGGCAAGGCCGCTGCCATCGCCCAAGGCCAGCATCGTTTGGATTTCTCCTTTGCCAAAGCTGGTGGCGCCCAGCAGTTCGGAGCGTTGATTGTCTTGTAGGGCACCGCCAAGGATTTCGCTGGCGCTAGCTGTGCCGCCATTGATCAAGGTAACCATCGGCCCGCTGTAGATGGTTTGTGGATTTGCCTGCCGCCTTTCGCTGATGCCGTTGCGATCTTGGGTTTCAACAATCACTTGCCCAGGTAAGAGGTAGTTGGCCACTGCAAGCCCAGCGCTAACTAAGCCGCCTGAGTTGTTGCGGAGATCAAGCACAAGCCCTTCAATTGATTTCGCTTGGAGATCATTAAGTGCTTCTGCAACGGCTTCTGGCACCGTTTCGCTGAATTGACTAATGCGCAAATAACCAAAGGTGTGTTCGCCAGCCCGAAGCCTTCTGCTGCGCACCGGCCGCAGATCCACCGGTCGCCGCTCTAGATCAAGGCTGCGATTTTCACCCTTAGGGCTGATCACCTCCAGGTGAACAGTGCTGCCTGGGCTACCCCTTAGCAGGGCCGCACTGCCTTCCAGGCCCAGTTCTCCAGTGGATTGCCCATTAATTGATACCAATAGGGTGCCGTCGCTAAGGCCTGCTTCAGCGGCTGGGGAATCCTCCACAGGCGCAATTACCACCACCTGGCCGCTCTCGGGCTGCAAGCCAAGTTGTAAACCCACACCACTAACACTGCCTTTTGTGGCTGCTTCCAGCTGGCTAAAGGCCTCTGGCCTTAGCAAACGGGTGTAAGGGTCTTGCAGGGGGGCCAGCATGGCGTCGATGGCGCTGTAGGCATCGCTGGGGGTTTGGATTGATTTTTCCAACGCTTTTTGGCGCAATTTGCGCCAGGGCACCCCAGTAAAGCTGGGGTCTACATAGGCCTCATTAACTAGGCGCCACACATCAACCACTAGGGCCTGTTCATCGCTAAGGGCTTGGCTGGGCTGGGCTGCAAAGCTCCAGCAGCTAAAGCTGAGCAATAGGCAGAGCAAACCCCGCACCAGGGATAACAGGGTCACAGCGGTATCAAGGCGGTCTATAGACTCTCACTCACACCCAACTGCGGGCAAACTCTCCTTCGTTGCATGGCGAATCCCTCCCCCGTTTACGACTGGTTCAACGAACGCCTGGAGATCCAGGACATCGTTGACGACATTTCATCTAAATATGTGCCGCCCCACGTAAACATTTTTTACTGCCTTGGCGGCATAACCCTGGTTTGCTTCCTGATCCAGTTCGCCACTGGATTTGCCATGACCTTCTACTACAAGCCAACGGTTGTTGAGGCCTATACCTCCGTTCAATACCTAATGACCGACGTGAGTTTCGGTTGGTTGATCCGTTCCGTGCACCGCTGGAGCGCCAGCATGATGGTGCTGATGTTGATCCTCCATGTATTTAGGGTTTATTTAACCGGTGGTTTTAAGCGTCCTAGGGAACTCACCTGGGTTACTGGCGTAACCATGGCTGTTATTACCGTTTCATTTGGTGTTACCGGCTATTCCCTGCCTTGGGATCAAGTTGGTTACTGGGCGGTGAAAATCGTTAGTGGTGTTCCTGCTGCCGTGCCAGTTGTTGGTGATTTCATGGTGGAATTGCTGCGGGGCGGCGAAAGTGTTGGTCAATCAACCCTTACCCGTTTCTACAGCTTGCACACCTTCGTGTTGCCTTGGCTGCTTGCAGTATTTATGCTCGCCCACTTCCTGATGATCCGCAAGCAAGGTATTTCAGGTCCCCTTTAAATATCTGAATTTTGGTTTGGCTCTATCTATAGTTATTCAACCTCTTAGTTCCACCACCCCTATTCATCATGCATGTTCTAAAGGCTCCAGATCTCACCAACCCCAAGCTCCGGGCAAAGCTTGCTAAGGGCATGGGTCATAACTATTACGGTGAGCCAGCTTGGCCAAACGATCTGCTCTATATCTTCCCGGTTGTAATCCTTGGCACTATCGCTTGCATCGTTGCCCTTGCAGTGCTAGATCCTGCAATGCTTGGTGATAAGGCTGATCCGTTTGCCACCCCCCTTGAAATTCTGCCTGAGTGGTATTTGTATCCGGTTTTCCAGATCCTGCGGGTGGTGCCAAACAAATTGCTTGGCATTGCTTTGCAAACCATGATCCCCTTGGGATTGATGTTGATTCCTTTCATCGAAAGTTTCAATAAATTCCAGAATCCATTCCGCCGTCCTGTGGCAATGGCTGCCTTTTTATTCGGCACCTTATTTACGATTTACCTAGGTATTGGCGCCTGTTTGCCAATCGATAAGTCTCTCACCTTGGGCCTATTTTGATTTTAGTTGTTGTTAGTAATTGGTTAGTTGGTTTTAGTTTCCGAGCCTAAGTTCTAAATTGCTGAAACTCGTCACTACGTTGAATAAATTATTATCAATTATAAATTTATTTCCAACGCGCTGGCTGCCACAGGTTTGGTAGCCAGCTTTTTTTGCAGCATTTAATTCTTCTGGTGCATCACTAATGAATAACAAAGCATCAGCTGGGATCGCCATTGCTTTCGCCAGCTTTGAATAGCTGAGCTGGTCTAGTTTTGAGCCCAAACGGGTATCAAACCAGTTGCTAAATAGTTTGCTTAGATCCCCTGCTGAGCTATAGCTATAGAGCAATTTTTGTGCTGCCACTGAGCCGGAGGAATAAACAGCTAGTTTTAAACCCAGTTGATGCCAGTTGTTTAATGCTTTGCCAACATCATCAAAGAGGGGTGCTTTTAGCTTGCCGGCTCCATAGCCCTCTTGCCAGATTATGCCTTGTAGTTCCTTTAAAGGGCTGAATTTGCGATCTTGTTCAATCAGCCATTGCAGGTAGCTAGCTATTTCTTTGGGGGCCCCCTTTGCAGGCTCAATTTGCATTGCTTGCTTTACCTCATCCCATAATTCTTTTAGCTGTTCATCCTGGCTATGTTCAGCTACGAATTTTGGTAAGGCCTGGTGGGCATAGGGGAAAAGTTCATTGGCAACAAAATCAATCGGGCATGTGGTGCCCTCAATGTCGAGCACCACACCTTTTAAGCCATTGAACTTGATCATGGCTTTATTCCTAAGCCTTCAAGTATTAATTGGCGCCACTTTTGCTCCAATAGGAATTCGATAATTTCAAGATGACGTTTAGCCTGAAATAAATTTTCACCCCAGGCATATAAGCCATGGCCAGCGATCAAAATTCCTTTTGGGGCCCCTGGCAATAGCGGTGCAGCCACTGCGCTTAATTCGGCAAGATTTTGATTATTTGCAAGCACTGGCAGCAGCACACTTGTGGCGTGGCTTTTGATCCCTTCAAGGCCCTTAAGCATTTCTAGATTGCTTAATTCCAGCCCCCCTTTTGATAACGACCATTGCGATAACAGGGTGCCAGCTTGGGAATGGCTATGCAGCACAGCACCTGCGTTGCAATATTGAACAATTGCAAGGTGCATCAGGGTTTCGGCGCTGGCTTTGCCACTGCCCTCAAGCACCGTTCCCGCTCCATCCACCAAGATCAGTTCGTTCTCTTGGAGCTGCCCCTTATCTACGCCACTTGGTGCCATCCATAGTTGCAATGGATCGCGCTGCAAAACACAACTGAAATTACCGCCGGTGCCATCGCACCAGCCCCTTTGCTGCACGGCAGCCATCACTTCAATGAGGGCTGCTTTTGGATTCAGCATTGACACGTAGGGCACCAGTGACTGCTTCTGCCACCTAGTTTCTCCCGCCGCAGGATGCTGCTGCACTTACGGCATGGTTCACCACCGCGGCGATAAACCCAAGCCACGCCTCCATAGTTACCGTTATTGCCCTTTAGATCTCGGAAGTCGCTAAAGGTGGTGCCACCGGCGCCAATGCTGGCCTGCAACACCTCAACCAAGCAGCTGTGCAATTTTTCAAGTTGAAGCAAAGAAAGCTTGCCACTGGCTTTTTGGGGCTGAATGCCGGAGAGAAACAGGCTTTCATCCGCATAAATATTGCCCACCCCCGCCACTAGGGATTGATCAAGCAGGGCATTTTTGATTGGTCTGCTTGAGCCTTTCAGGCGCTGCCTCAGATAGTTGGCATTGAAGGCAGTGCTAAAGGGTTCCGGCCCTAACCGTTGCAGGCCAGTGATTATTTGCTCAGTGGCACAGCCCACGGGCACAAACCAGAGTTCGCCAAAGGCGCGCAGATCAACAAAACGCAACTCCCTAGCTTCTGCCTGGGGGCCGTGGCGTCCGAAAAACTGAACCCTTGTGTGGGCGCAGGCGGGCTTTTCAGCTTGTTTAAACCACTGGAATTGGCCCGTCATACGCAGGTGGGCCCCCAGTTCACCAGCGGGCTCGCTGCCTCGGCTCAAGGAGGCAATCAAATACTTACCGCGCCGCCGCCAGGCGCTGATGCAACATCCGGCAAGGCCTGCTGCAAAACCATTCGGATCCCCCTTGGGGGCAGCTACGGCACGGCTGCGTAGTACGCAAACCTCATCCACCACAAAACCATCCGCCTGCTGCTCAAGGCCGCGGCGGACGGTTTCAACCTCTGGAAGTTCAGGCACCCACTTCAGGCGGGATCGAGTTCAGCTTCTGAAAAGTTGTTGGTGTTGATGCCACCATCAACGCCGGAAAAACC